>CACHSP010000004.1 GCA_902582605.1 uncultured Pelagibacteraceae bacterium
GAAAATTTTATCTGCGAGACCTCTTCCAAAAAATTACAAGAATATTAGGCATCATTTATACGGATTTCAAAGTGTAAAAAAAAACTTCTCCTCAGGAGATTGGTTAAAATTAGTTAATAAAAAGATTCTAGATATAAAAAAAAGAAAAAAAACACCTATTCTTGTTGGTGGTACAGGATTATACTTTAAAGCAATAACAGAGGGTTTAGTTAATATTCCAAATATTCCAATTCGATTAAGATCAAAAATAAGGTTACTAAATAAAAAAATTGGAACAAAGAAGTTTTTTTCAGAATTAGTAAAGCTAGATCCCATATCAAAAAACTTTGTTAAACCTACAGATACTCAAAGAGTAATTCGAGCCTATGAGGTCAAATTATTTACAAAAAGATCAATTTATGACTGGTTTAAAATTACACGATCTGATTATGAAAATGATGATTTTTTAAAAATTTACATTGATTTTCCAAGAACTGAGTTAATCAAAAGAATAAGTGATCGTACAGAAGATATGATTAAAAGTGGAGCAATATCAGAGGTAAAAAAATTTATAAGATTAAAAGTTCCAAGAATTAAAACTGCCTCTAAAGCAATAGGAATAGCAGAAATAAGAGATTATCTTAACAAAAAGATTGAGATTTCAGAGGTAATTGAGAAAATATCAATAAAGACTAGGCAATATGCCAAGAGACAATCTACTTGGGGCAGAGGCAATATGATGGATTGGAATAGAATAAAGTCAGAGGACCTAAATAAATTTTTAAAAAAAATTTAGATATCACGTAGTAATTCTTGACCAATTAGCACAACTTCAGCTAGATTGCATGAATGTCTAAATTATATACAGGTGCTGAAATTGTATTCAAATGTCTTGAGGATCAAGGAGTGGATTTTATTTTTGGTTATCCAGGTGGTGCAGTATTGCCAATTTATGATGAATTAAAAAATCATAACACAATTAAACACATCTTAGTCAGACACGAACAAGGAGCAGGACATGCTGCAGAAGGTTACGCGAGATCATCTGGCAAACCAGGTGTTGTACTTGTAACTTCTGGTCCTGGGGCAACCAATGTTGTTACCGCATTGACAGATGCATATATGGACTCTGTTCCACTAGTTTGCATATCGGGTCAAGTACCAACACATTTAATTGGCACTGATGCTTTTCAGGAATGTGATACAACTGGAATTACGAGACCATGTACAAAACATAATTGGTTAGTCAAAGATATTAAAGATTTATCAAAAACTCTTCATGAGGCTTTTAGAGTGGCAACAACAGGAAGACCAGGGCCAGTTTTAGTTGATATACCTAAAGATATCCAGTTTGCTAAAATAGCTTATTCAAAACCTAAAGTTGAAAAAAAACTTAATGGAAAATCGTTAAATCATTTTTCACAAAAGGACATTGATACTTTAATTGGTTTAATGAATAAATCAAAAAAACCCATCATTTATTCTGGTGGTGGAGTTATAAACTCCGGACCAGACGCGAGCAATGTTTTAAGAGAACTTGTAGAGCTCACTGGTTTTCCAATCACCTCTACGTTGCAAGGTTTAGGAGCATATCCAGGAGATGATAATCAATTTTTAGGTATGCTAGGTATGCATGGAACTTATGAAGCTAATAACGCAATGCATGATTGTGATTTATTAATAAATATTGGTGCAAGATTTGATGATAGAATAACTGGTAAAATTGATGAGTTCTCTCCAAAATCAAAAAAAGTTCACATCGATATTGATCCTTCATCAATAAATAAAATTATTAAAGTTGATTTAGCGATAGTTGGTGATGTTAAAGAAGTTTTAAAAGGAATTACAAAAACTCTGAAGAAAAAAAATTTAGATTTGAAAAAATCAAATAAGCAACAAATTTCTAAATGGTGGGAACAAATACAAAAATGGCGAACAAAAAATTCTCTTCACTTTAAAAATAGCGATGAAACTATAAAACCTCAACATGCAGTACAAAGATTATATGAACTTACAAAACATAAAGATACTTATGTTACGACTGAAGTAGGTCAACATCAAATGTGGGCAGCCCAACATTATAAATTTAATAAACCAAATCGTTGGATGACCTCTGGAGGACTTGGAACAATGGGATATGGATTACCTGCCGCTGTGGGTGTTCAAATAGCTCATCCAAAAAAATTAGTCATTGATATTGCCGGTGAAGCTTCAGTTTTAATGACAATGCAAGAGATGTCTACAGCAGTTCAATACAATCTGCCTATCAAAATTTTTATTTTGAACAATCAATACATGGGAATGGTGAGACAATGGCAAGAATTATTGCATGAAAAAAATTATTCTGAAAGTTATACAGAGGCTTTACCTGATTTTATAAAAATGGCTGAAGCTTATGGTTGTAAAGGCATAAAAGCTCAGAAACCAGATGAATTAGATGAAAAAATTAGAGAAATGGTAGAGTTTGATGGGCCTGTCATTTTTGATTGTCGAGTAGACCCAAATGAAAATTGTTTTCCAATGATCCCATCAGGAAAACCTCATAACCAAATGATATTAGGACCAAGTGAAAAAGAGGAAAATAAAATCACTGGCAAAGGTAAAGCTCTAGTATAGTTATGCCAAATCCAAAATCTGCATATAGTGTTTCTTCAAAAAAAGAAAAATCAGATACACATATTATTGTTGTTTGGGTGGACAATGAAGCCGGTGTTTTAGCAAGGGTTGTTGGATTATTTTCAGGCAGGGGCTATAACATTGAGTCTTTGGCAGTTGCTGAAGTGGATGCAAAAAAAAGTATATCAAGAATTACAATAGTCACGACTGGAACACCTCAAGTAATAGATCAAATTAAATTGCAATTAAAAAAACTAGTTCCGGTTCATAAAGTAGCAGATTTTAAAAGGAATGATAAAGGAGTAATATTTAAAGAAATGGCTTTATTTAAAGTTGTTGGTAACAATACAAAAATAAAAAAGGCTATTAATGCTTGTAAAAAGTATGATGCTGTAATATTGGATAAAACGAAAAAATCAAATGTTATTCAAATTACTGCACTTAGAAGAGAAATAGATAAGATGGCGAAAAATTTGAGAAAATTTGGCTTAGTAAGTGTTTCTAGAACTGGAGCTGTTGCTATGACGAGGGGTGATAAAATTTTTAATTAATTATTGAGGAGAAAATTATGAAAATGTTTTATGAAAAAGATACAGATGTAAATTTAATTAAAGATAAAAAAATTGCAATATTTGGCTATGGTAGTCAAGGTCATGCTCACGCTTTAAATTTAAAAGATAGTGGTGTTAAAGAAGTTGTAGTTGCATTGAGAGAAGGTTCTTCAAGTATACCTAAGGCAGAATCAAAAGGATTAAAAGTTATGAATTTGTCTGATGCTGCTGAGTGGGCAGATGTTGTTATGATTTTGACACCAGATGAATTACAAGCCTCAATTTATAAAAATCACATAGAACAAAGAGTAAAAGAAGGAAAGTCAATAGCATTTGCTCATGGATTAAATGTTCATTACGACTTAATAAAAGCTAGAAAAGATTTAGATGTTTTTATGGTCGCTCCTAAAGGACCAGGTCACTTGGTAAGAAGTGAGTATGAAAAAGGTGGAGGAGTGCCATGTCTATTTGCAGTGCATCAAAATGGCTCTGGTAAAGCAAGAGATTTAGCAATGTCGTATGCATCAGCAGTTGGTGGTGGCAGATCAGGTATTATTGAAACAACATTTAAAGACGAAGTTGAAACAGATTTATTTGGTGAACAGACTGTACTTTGTGGAGGTTTGGTTGAACTGATAAAGAATGGTTATGAAACTTTAGTAGAAGCTGGATATGAACCTGAGATGGCATATTTTGAGACTGTTCATGAAGTAAAACTTATTGTTGATCTTATCTACGAAGGTGGAATTGCAAATATGAATTACTCTATTTCAAACACTGCAGAATATGGAGAATATCAATCTGGACCTAGAGTAATTAATAAAGATGAAACTAAAAAAAGAATGAAAGAGGTTTTGGCTGATATTCAATCTGGTAAATTTACGAAAGAATGGATGGATGAGTGTAAAAGTGGCCAAAAAAACTTTCTTGCGACAAGGGCAAAATTAGCCGAACATCCAGTTGAAAAAGTTGGGGCTAATTTAAGAGCTATGATGCCATGGATTGGTAAGAAGAAATTAGTTGATAGTGATAAGAAGTAAATTTTAGTTCCAAATTGGGAAAATTCGGTATTTTACTTTTGCAATCTAAACGAGAGGTTGTATATTTCAAAAACAAAAATTTTTAATATGGTAGACAAAGATAAAGTATTCATTTTCGATACGACAATGAGAGACGGTGAGCAATCACCTGGAGCTTCAATGAGTGTTGAAGAGAAAATTCAGATTTCAAGAGTTTTTGATGAAATGGGAATCGACATTATAGAAGCAGGTTTTCCAATATCATCTCCTGGCGATTTTGAGGCTGTAAGTGCTATAAGTAAAAGTGTAAAAAATTCCATCCCTTGTGGTTTGGCAAGAGCAACTAAAAAAGACATAGACGCTTGTCACGAGTCTTTGAAATTTGCAAAAAGATTTAGAATTCACACTTTTATTTCAACAAGCCCAGTTCATATGAAGCATAAATTAAATATGACTAACGAACAGGTTTTAGGAGCTATTAAAGAAAGTGTTACTTACGCAAAAAAATTTACTGATGATGTTGAATGGTCTTGTGAAGATGGCACAAGAACAGATTTAGATTTTATGTATAAGACAATCGAGCTTGCCATTAAATGTGGTGCTACGACAATTAATATCCCTGATACAGTTGGATATTCAATACCAGAAGAATTTGCAAAAACTATTAAACTAATTAAAAATAATGTTCCAAATATTGATAAAGCGATCATCTCAGCTCATTGTCATAATGATTTAGGTTTAGCAGTTGCAAATGCATTGTCAGGATTGTCAGCTGGAGTAAGACAAATTGAATGTACAATTAATGGAATTGGAGAAAGAGCAGGTAACGCAGCCTTAGAAGAAATAGTTATGGCGATTAAAACACGAGATGATTTATTACCCTATGAGACAGGTATAAAAACAGAATTAATTAGTAAAGCTTCAAAAATTGTTTCAAATGCAACAGGATTTCCAGTCCAATTTAATAAAGCAATTGTTGGAAAAAATGCTTTCGCACATGAGTCAGGAATCCATCAGGACGGAATGCTAAAAAATAGAGAAACATATGAAATCATGACACCCGAAAGTGTTGGGGTAAAAAAAACATCATTAGTCATGGGTAAACATTCTGGAAGACATGCTTTTAAAGATAAATTAAGTGATTTAGGTTATGCAGATGTAACAGATGATGTAGTTCAAGCAGCATTTGGAAAATTTAAAATTTTAGCAGATAAAAAAAAACATATTTATGATGAGGACATAGTTGCTTTAGTTGATGATAGTTTGATCATTGATAATAAAATAAATGCGATCAATTTAAAATCATTAAAAGTTTTTGCTGGCACTGGCGAGCCACAAAGAGCTGAAATGACTTTAGATGTCTTTGGAGATATAAAACATACCACACAAACAGGAGATGGTCCTGTTGATGCGATATTTAAATGTATCAAGGAGCTTTATCCGCATGATGTTAAATTATCTTTATATCAAGTACACGCAGTAACCGAGGGAACTGATGCACAGGCTACAGTCAGTGTTAAAATTGAAGAGAATGACAGAACTACTGTTGGACAATCAGCTGATACAGATACTTTGGTGGCATCAGCTAATGCCTACCTTAATGCCTTAAATAAAATGTTAATCAAAAGAGAAAAAAAATCTCTTTATAAAAATATCGAACCAAAAAAAGTTAAAGGAGTGTTTTAATGGGCCTATTTGATAGAATGAAGAAAATTTGGAGTCAAGATATGGCAATTGACTTGGGAACAGCTAATACTTTGGTAGTTGTTAAAGGACAAGGGGTAGTTTTAAATGAACCTTCGGTTGTTGCAATCGTAGATCAATCTGGCAAAAAACAAGTCTTAGCCGTTGGAGATGAAGCTAAAACGATGTTAGGAAGAACTCCTGGAAATATTCAAGCTATAAGACCTTTAAGAGATGGTGTGATAGCTGATTTTATCGTCACTGAAGAGATGATAAAACACTTCATTAAAAAAGTTCATAAAGGAAGTACGTTTGCCAATCCAAGAATTTTAATTTGTGTTCCGACAGGTTCAACTCCTGTTGAGAGAAAAGCTATTCAAGATAGTGCTTTAGCTGCAGGTGCTAGAAGAGTTCAATTAATTGAAGAGCCAATCGCAGCCGCTATTGGGGCTAACCTTCCAATATCTGAGGCAACTGGTTCAATGGTTGTTGATATCGGTGGTGGTACAACCGAAATAGCAGTCATGTCACTAGGAGGTTTGGTATACTCTAAATCTCTAAGAGTAGCAGGAGATGCAATGGATGGTGCAATGATCAACTATATGAGAAAGGAATATAATTTGATGATCGGTGATAGTACTGCAGAAAAAATAAAAAAAGAAATTGGCACTGCTATTCCTACAAATAATAATACTTATGCAGTTAAAGGACGAGATCTAAGATCTGGAACTCCAAAAGAAGTAAATATTACAGAGGAAGATACAGCGGAAGCATTAAATGATATTTTAAAAGAGATGGTTAATGGAATTAAGGATGCATTAGAAAGCACTCCTCCAGAATTATCTGCCGACTTAGTTGATATGGGACTTACTTTAACTGGTGGTGGAGCTTTATTAAAAAATATAGACAGAAGGTTTTCTAAGGAAACAGGTTTGCCAGTTCACATTGCTGATGATCCATTATCTTGTGTAGCGGTTGGTACTGGAAAAGCTCTTGATCAAGAACAAACATTCTCGACTATGTTGACTGAATATTAAGAGTAATGGCCTCTAGCAGAGATGATTTTATAATAGCAATTCGTTCTGCTTTTTTAAAAAAAAGCACTCAACAAAAATTTTCTCTACTTACTTTAGTATTTATTTCTATATTTATAATCCTTCTATCAAGCCTAGACTTTAAGGCAGTGAGATATCTGAAGGCTGGATTAAGTGAGGTGGTTTATCGATCATCTTTTATTGTCTCTATACCTGAAAACTTTGTCAGGAATTCATTTATTAATATAATTGAATACACAACATTTTTTAATAGATATCAAAATAACAGAGATGAATTGGATAAACTTAAATCTGATTTTGTATCTAACGAAATTATTCAGTATGAAAATCAAGAACTGAAGGTACTAATTGATGATTATATTTCAAGTTCAAATAAAATTTTAGCAAAAATAATTGTTGATCATGATAGCCCTTTTTTAAAGAGCATAATCATAAATAAAGGAAGTAAAGACGATATAAAAATTGGTACAAATATTTATGATCAATCTTATTTAGTTGGTCGAGTAATTGAGGTGAATTATAAGACATCAAGGGTTTTATTGTTATCAGATTTGAATTCTAATGTTCCAGTAACAATTGCTCCTCAAAATATCCAAGCAATAGTCACAGGGAGCGGAGACAATTTTGGACAAATTAAATATATTAAAGCGGGTTTATCAGAGGAGTTAGTTGATGAAAGTATAGTTTACACCTCAGGTACCGGAGCAATATTTAAAAGTGGAGTACCAATAGGCAAATTAAGATCTAAAAAAGATGGTTCTTCTAATAGATACGACGTTGAATTCTACAGCGACTTTACACAATTAAAATATGTTTTTGCAGAAACAATTACTCAAATTGAAATTCCTCAAGTTGAACCAGAAATAGTTCCAATTGAAGATAAAAGTGAAGAACTTGAAGAGTCAAAATTAAAGATTTTAGAAGATGAGCTTAAAATTATTGAGGAGACTAATTCAAAATTTATAGAAGAAAATGAAAATTTAACTAGTGAAATTAATGATTTAAATAATCAAATTTCAGTTTTAAATAATGAAATTTTTTTACAAAAGCAAAAAATCAATCAATTCAACCTAGATACTCAAGAGTTAGAATTTTTAAAGTTAAACTTAGAACATGGTCATAAATGTAGAAAATCTTTTTTTAATGCTGATGGTTTTAATGTTGGAACTGAAGAGTACAAGAGTTGTGTTTTAAATGGAGGTAGAACAGGTGGCTAATTTAAAAACAAAAGGATCATTCTCTAAGTTATACACCTGGTTACCAATAATTTTATTATTTGTTTCAGTACTTAATGAATTTGATTTTAATTATTTAAAACTTGAGTATTTTTCTTTTAATTTCCCATTTATTTTGATCTTTTTCTTTACCTTAAAAGATTTTAAACATTTTGATTATCTTTTTGTATTTTTTGCAGGTTTGCTTAACGATACTGTTATTGGTTTGCCTCTAGGAATAAGTAGTTTGTCTTATACATTGATTTGCATTGCTACAGCATATATTAGAAATATAACAATAAGACCAAGCCCGATGAAAGATTGGTTCTATTTTTTATTTATAATAAGTTTGATTAACTCTTTAAATTACTCAGTTTTAACATTATTTTTTTCTTATGATTTAGTTTTAACGAGCTATCTAGTTAACACGACTTGTACATTTTTACTTTATATAATTTTTGTATCAATATTTAAATATTACATGAAAGGAATTAATGATTAATTCTTCAAGTGATAATGTAAAGAAACTTAACTCTATTAATAGAAGAATGTTCATTACAGGTTCATTAAAATTTTTTGTAATGATAGGAATAGTCAGTAGATTATTTTTTTTACAAGTTAAAGAAAATAAAAAGTATTTAACTCTTTCCGACAAAAATAGAATTAGAGAATGGAAATTAGCCCCTGTGAGAGGAGAATTTCATGATTACTTTGGTAATGTTATTGCAGGAAATTTTGAAGCTTATCAACTCCACGTGATACCAGAACAAGTTGAAGATTTTAGGTATGTTATATATCGATTAAAAGACTTACTAGATTTATCAGATAACGAATTTAAAAAAGTATTAAAAAAGAAAAATGAAATAAAGCCTTGGGAAACTTTAATTGTTTCTGATAATTTGAGTTGGCAAAAGTTTTCAAAGATCAATAATCATTTATATGATTTAAATGGTGTAAAGCCCGTTATATCAATTTCTAGAAACTATCCTTTTAAAGAAAATTTTACACACTTAATTGGTTACGTAAGTCAAGCAAACCAAGATGATATTGAGTCAACACAAGCTATAAAGAAAAATTTTGTTCCGGGACTAAAAGTTGGGAAAATAGGCTTAGAAAAAACATTTGAAGAAAAATTAATAGGAACCAATGATATTGAGAGATATGAAGTAAATGCTTATGGCAGAAGAATCAGTCAATTAGAATTTCAAAAAGGTGAAAAAGGTAAAACTTTAAGATTAACTATTGATACTGAGGTTCAGAAGTTAGCAAACGAACTACTTAAGGATAAAGCTGGCTCTATTTGTGTAATGGATATTTATACAGGTGCAGTGGTTGCAATGCATTCTTCACCATCATTCGATCCCAACTTATTTGTGTTTGGTATTAGTCAGGATGATTGGCAATTAATTCGTAATGATCCAATGAAACCATTAGTTAATAAGACTTTACAAGGGAATTACTCACCAGGTTCTACGATTAAACCGATTGTTGCTTTATCTGCACTTGAGAATGGAATAGTTAACACAAGTTTTACAGTTAGATGCACTGGTAAAACAGAAATGTATGGCCAAACTTATCATTGCTGGAAGAAAAAAGGCCATGGTTATGTAAGTTTAAGAAATGCAATGAAGCAGTCTTGTGACACCTATTTTTATGAAGTTGCCCGTAAACTTGGGGTTGATAAATTGAGCGAAACTGCAAAAAAATTTGGTCTCGGAGAAAAAGTTTTTGGTGATTTGTTTGATATTGAAAAAAAAGGATTAATTCCAAATACTCAATGGAAAAAGAATGCCCTGGGTAAAGGATGGTTATTAGGTGAAACAATAATAACAGGAATAGGACAAGGTTATATCCAAACCACTCCAATTCAATTATGTTTAATGACCGCCCAAATTGCAAATGGGGGTTATAAAATTTATCCTCATATTGTTGTAGATGATAAAGCTAAAGATCAGCCTATAGATAAATTTACCCCACTTTATAAAAACTCAAAAAATATCAAGATTGTCCAAGATGCTATCTTTGGTTCAACAAATGAGGTAATGGGTACATCTTATCGTTCAAGAATTGATAATCCAAAATATCAGTTTGCTGGTAAAACTGGGACAGCACAAGTTAAAAAAATTACTGAGGAAGAAAGAGAATTAGATCTTAAAACTTTTGAGATACCTTACGAGCAAAGAGATCATGCTTTATATGTAGCTTTTGGGCCATATAAAAATCCTAGATACGCATTAAGTATCATTGTTGAACACGGAGGAAACGGAAGTACAACTGCCGCTCCAATGGCAACTAGATTATTTAAATTAATTATTGATCGACATAAGATAAGAGAGTCATTAGGAAATAAGAAATATTTGGAGATATAGATGTATCAACATACAAGATTAACAACAAACAGACTTGGTTTTTTTCAAAAATTTAGAAACTTTGATTATATATTATTAGTTTGTATATTGTTACTTGGCTTTATTAGTTTAGCAACAATGTACTCCACTGACGGTGGTGAGATTAAATTTCATACCAAAAGCCATTTTACAAAATTAGCAGTATTTACTTTAATGATGCTAGTGATGTCATTTATCAATATTAAGTATTGGTTCTCAATAGGTTATTTAGCATATGTAGCGGTAGTAGGTTTATTGGTTGGGACCTATTTATTTGGAATTACCTCATCTGGCTCTCAAAGATGGATAAATTTATATTTTATAAATTTACAGCCCTCTGAATTGATGAAAATATTTATTATTGTTTGTTTGGCTAAATTTTTTCATAGAATGAAGTTAGAAAATGTGAATTCTATTTATACAATTTTAACTTCTTTAATAATAATACTTATGCCAATGGGGTTAGTCATTGTACAACCGGACCTTGGAACTGCAGTTTTAATTGCTATAAGCGGAATAGCAGTATTATGGTTTGCAGGTATTAATTATAAGTATTTTATTTATACAATTCTTGGATTTATAATTTCTCTACCTTTCGTGATAGCTTTCTTGAAGCCCTATCAGAAATTAAGAGTGTTGACATTTCTAAATCCTGACAAGGATCCTCTGGGTGCTGGTTATCAAATTATCCAATCTAAAATAGCTGTCGGATCTGGTGGTATATTTGGTAAAGGTTTTTTAAAAGGTACACAAAGTTATCTTGAGTTTTTGCCAGAAAAACATACTGATTTTATTTTCACACTTTTCTCAGAGGAATTTGGTTTTGTGGGATCTGCAATACTTTTAGTTATCTATGCAATCATTATTTACAGAATTGTTGCAATTGGAGCTAGTTCCAGAAGTTATTTTGCAAAGATTTTTTGTTATAGTTTTGGTGCAGCCATTTTTGTATTCATTACTATAAATATGAGTATGGTTTTAGGTTTACTACCTATAGTTGGTTCTCCTTTACCAATTATGTCTTATGGTGGATCCTCCATGTTAGCAACTATGATTGGCTTTGGAATTGTCATGAGTGCTAGAGTTCACAATCAACAATTGATTGCCTAAGTATAATTTGTCGCTTAACTTATTTGATAGATAGATAGTATATTTTTCTATGAGTAAAAATTTACATGTGGGGATTGTTGGCTCAGGTATTCAAGGAGTATCAAACGCTTTATTTCTTCAAAAGAAAGGTTTTAAAGTAACTATATTTGACAGAGATAATCCGGGTAGTCCAGCGGCTTCATATGGCAATGCTGGCCACTTTTCTCCTTATGCTTCACTATCATTGAATAGAACTGATGTTCTTGCTGACGTGCCAGCCATGTTATTAAGTTCAACAGGTCCGCTAGCTCTAAAATGGAATTATGTGCCGAAAATGTTGCCTTGGTTTTTCAAGTTTATTTTAAATACAACAAAAAACAAGATGATGCACACTGCAAGAAATATGCATCAAATTTTAGATTTAGCATTACCTGCATATGATGAACTTTTTGATGAAATTAATTTAGAGGGTCTCGTTGAAAATAAAGGAATTCTCTATATTTGGAATGATAAAGACTTAAAAAGCAGAGAATTAGAAATTAAAGTAAGAGATGAACTCGGTGTAAAACAACAACTAGTCAATAAATCTGAAATTCACGATCTAGAACCTAACATAAAACCTTTTTATCATGCAGGAGTTTATTATCCATATGCACGACATGCCCGAAACCCTAAAAAAATCTTACTTAAATTATTTGAATTATTTTTAAAAAAGGGTGGAAAGTTTGAAAAGAAAAATATTAATGATATTGAGTTTGATACAGAAAAACCAGTTTTTGTAACAGATGGGGAAAGATATACTTTTGATAAAATTGTAATTGCTTGTGGAGCTTTCTCAAAAAAATTAACAGACAATTTAGGTGAACGAATTCCACTTGATACTGAAAGAGGTTACCATGTTCACTTTAAGGATTGTGATCATCTTTTAAGTAGACCCGTCATTTTTTCTAATAGAGGATTTGGTATTACTCCTATGGAACAGGGATTAAGAGTGGTTGGCACAGTTGAGTTTGGTGGATTAGACAATCCCCTTTCAAAATCTAGAATAAAAAATTTGATTAATAATGCAAAGTATATGTTAGGTGATCTTCCAGAACATGAAGATGAATGGTTAGGTTTTAGACCTACACTGCCAGATTTTTTACCTGTAATGGGACCCTCAAAAAATTATAAAAATGTATTTTATTGTTTTGGGCATCATCATTTAGGATGGACATTAGGTCCGATTTCTGGAAAGATTGTCTCTGGAATGATAGCTAAAGAAAATACTAATCTAAATTTAGATCCTTATAGCTCAGTAAGATTTAGTTAATCAAATGCAAAATACTAAGGCATACATAATGCTAGTATGTGCAACATTATTTTGGGCAGGAAATTTTACATTAGCAAAGCTTGCTTATTTAGAAAATATACCTCCCAACTCACTCGCATTTTTAAGGTGGTGCCTAGTATGGATAATATTACTTCCCTTCACCTATAAAGAGATATTAAAATTAAAAAATCAAATTAAAGGAAATTTATCATTATTTCTTATTCTAGGTTCTACTAGTGTATGTATATTTACTTCTTTTACTTATAACGCTTTAAATTACACTCAAGTAATTAATGCATCACTTTTTAATACCGCAATACCTGTAACAATAATTTTAGTTTGTTTTTTATTAAAAATTGAAAAAACAAATATTTTTCAAATATCTGGATTAGTCATTTCAGTTTTAGGAATTTTAGCTATTATCACTAAACTTGATCTAAATATTTTACTTACCTTAAATTTTAACAAAGGCGATTTATTTATGGTCGGAGCAATTATTGCTTGGGGAATATATTCTGCATATTTGAGAAAAAGAACCTTTGAAGTATCTTTACTTGCTCTTGTCCATATAATTTGCACATTTGGATTAATTTTTCTTTTGCCTCTATTTATTTTAGATATGGCACAAGGCAAAATTATTGAGATGAGTAGTAATTTTTTTTATATTTTAGCTTATGTTGCAATATTTCCAAGTATTGGCTCTTACTATTGTTGGGCTGGAGCTGTTTCAATCATTGGGGCAAATCGAGCTGGAATATTTTTATCTTTAATTCCATTATTTAGTACTTTGATGGCGATATTCTTTTACAGTGAACAGTTTCAATTTTTCCACTTGATTGGGGCAATTTTAATTATATTAGGTTTATTTCTATCAAATAAGGAAATTAAAAATGCTTAAAGTTGCAATATTAGACGACTATCAAAATGTTTCTCAACAATTTGTTGATCTTGAAAAACTTGCAGGAAAATATGAAATCAAAATTTTTAGTGAGCCATTCGAGGATGAGGCTGATGTCATAGATAAATTGGCTGATTTTGAGGCATTATTAGTCATGAGAGAAAGAACACCAATTACAAAAAATATAATAGAAAATTTGTCCAAGCTAAAATTTATAATCACCAGTGGCTTGAGAAATAAATCAATTGACTTGGATACTGCAAAAAAAAGAAAGATTATAGTTAGTGGAACAGAAAGTAATTTAAACCCAACTCCAGAGTTAACTTGGACTTTAATTCTTGGGTTAGCCAGAAATATTAAAGAGGAAATAGATAATATGTATCAGGGTTATTGGCAAACTACAGTTGGTGTTGAACTCAAAGGGAAAATCCTAGGATTAATTGGGCTTGGTAAAGTAGGCTCTCAAGTTGCAAAGATAGGTAAAGCTTTTGGTATGGAAGTAATGGCTTGGAGTGAAAATCTTAATCTTGATAAATGTAAAGAGCTTGATGTTTTACCTTGTTCCAAAGATGATTTGATTAAGAATTCTGATTTCTTGTCAATTCATGTTCAAGGCGGTGAAAGATACAAAGATTGTATTACTTTGAAAGAACTAGATAAAATGAAAAAAACTGCTTTTTTGATCAACACCTCGAGAGGTCCAATAATTAATGAAGATGATTTAATTATTGCTTTATCTACAAATGTAATCGCAGGTGCAGGATTGGATGTTTATGAAAAAGAACCTTTACCAGAGAATAATAAATTAAGATTTTTGCCTAATGCTTTATTAACACCTCACTTAGGATATGTGACCGCAGAAAATTATAATGTTTATTATAGTCAAATGATCGAGTCACTTGAAGCTTGCGCAAGTGGTAAGCCAATCCGTGTAATTGAATAATTATGGATTTATCAGTCGTCAATCACGAGGATTATTTTGCAAAAATTGGTGACGACCATAAGTTTCCGATTAATAAATTTGGAGAACTTGCAAAATATTTAATTGATAAAAAGATAGTTAAAAAATTTCATCAACCATATGCATGCTCTGATGAAACTTTAAAGAGAGCACATTCAGAAAAATATATCAAGGATGTTAAAAATAAAATATTAGATCAAAATACTATTAAGAAAATTGGTTTTCCATTAGTGGATAGTGTTATTCAAAGATCATTAGTTGCTACTGGTGGAACTGTGCTTGCCACAAAGCTTGCAATTAAAAATGGTGTTGCTTGTAATACCGCTGGTGGCAGTCACCACGCGAATTATGATGGGGGTGCGGGTTATTGTGTGTTCAATGACGTAGCAGTTGCCGCTCAATACTTATTAGATCGTGGACTAGCTGGCAGAATTTTAATTATTGATTTAGATGTTCACCAAGGCAATGGTAATGCAGATATTTTTGCGAATAATAAAAATGTATTTACTTTTAGTATGCACTCTAAGTCAAACTATCCTGCAAAAAAATCAATCAGTGACCTAGATGTTGAACTTGATGATAATATGGAGGATGCTCAATATATAAAGATTCTTGATTTCTATTTAAATCAATTAAACGAAAAAAATTTTGATTTTGTCTTTTATATTGCGGGCGTAGATATTCACTATAACGATCGTTTAGGAAAACTTAAAATTTCCGATGAGGGAATTAGAAAAAGAGATGAAATGGTAACAAAAAATTTCTTTTCACAAGGAGCACCTTTGTGTGGTGTGCTAGGTGGTGGTTATAATAAAGATTTTAATAAGCTTGTTGAATTACATTCTATTTTACATCAATCCTGTGCTAAATTAATTAAATGACTAAAAAGAATCCCAACTTAACTGCTGAGCAAAAATTAGTAATGTTTGAAGAGGGCACTGAGCGCGCTGGAAGTAGCGAACTCAATAATGAAAAACGAGAAGGCAGCTATCATTGTGCTAATTGTGGAATAAAATTATTCGACTCTGATGCAAAATATGAAAGTGGATCGGGGTGGCCATCATTTTATAAATCTTTGCCCGATGTCTTTGAAACTAAAACTGACTATTTGATTGGTTATGCTCGAACAGAATATCATTGTAAAAATTGTAATGCCCATCATGGACATATTTTTGATGATGGTCCTCAACCGACAGGTAAAAGATATTGTAACAATGGTGTTTGCTTAGTATTTCATGAGAAAAATAAAAAATGATTTTAAAGTATATTAGTTTTTTAATTGGCCTTACCTGGTCTTACTCTTTAATAAAGACACAATCCATTTTTAGTAAAAAAGCAGGTCTTATATTCAAGATCTTTATTTCCAAAGTCTCTTGGCTAACTTTTTTAGCTGCAATTTATTTTGGCTATAAAAATTTCTCAATTGAATATATTTTAATTGGGATTGTAATTTCAATAGCTTTGGTTCATGTGGGATTTATCTTCTTAGGTAAATTTTTAAAGACAAAATTCACAGAAAAGCAATTGCTTCTAGCAAAAAACTTTTTTGAATACTCACTGATTGTGTGGGTTCTTTATTATTTTTTCTATTAAATAATTACCTATTTTGGTCGCTCTAGGGTAACTAAATATTGTTTTTTCTAAAAATTATATATAAAATTTAGTATGTTTGAAAAATTAGAAGAACTAGCAAAAAATAATAAAAAAATTTCTGACTTTCATATTAGAACTGGCTGGCCTTTAGCTTATCGACAAACAGGTGAAATTCATAAAATACCCGATGTGTTAGTAAAAGCCCAAGATTTACAAGATTTACTATCTACCAATTGTAATGAAATTGAAATGAAAAGATTTCAGGACACCCATGAGCTAGACTCATCGGTAACATTAAGCGGACTTAGATTTAGAGCAAATTTTTACAAAACAATTCAAGGTCCTGCCGCTGTATTAAGAAGAGTGGAAAGTGTAATCCCAACCATGGATCAATTTGATCTACCTCCAGTGCTTTATGATATTATAGATATGCATAAAGGACTTGTGTTAGTAACAGGTCCTACTGGTTCAGGTAAATCAACAACACTTGCTGCAATTGTAAACGAGATAAATAAAACAAGAACCTCAAATATAATAACAGTTGAGGATCCAGTTGAATTTATTCATAAGGATATCAAAAGTATTGTTTCACACAGAGAAGTAGGTAAACAAACACAGACTTTTGCAACCGCTTTAAAAGCTGCTCTTCGAGAAGATCCAGATGTTATTTTAGTTGGTGAGATGAGAGATTTAGAAACAGTTTCTCTAGCATTAACAGCTGCTGAAACTGGGCACTTAGTGTTTGGCACATTACACACTAGTGGTGCACCAAGTACGATTAATAGAATTATAGACGTATTCCCACCTGAGCAACAAGCACAAATTCGAGCACAAATTTCTACATCTTTAAAAATGGTCGTAACCCAAAGACTTCTGAAAACTAAAGATGGCCAAGGCCGTTGTGGTGCTTTTGAAGTGATGAAGTGTACACCTCCGATTCAAAACTTGATAAGAGAATCTAAAATACATCAGATCCCAAGCATCATGCAAACTGCTGTTAAAGATGGTATGATCACAATGACCAAATCTTTAGAAGATTTAGTAAAAGCAGGAAAAATAGATGCGAGCGCAGGACGAGAAAATTAAAGGCTTCAGCCTTCTAGAATTACTTGTTGTTGTTGTAATTATTGGTGTCATTTCTGGTGTTGGTTACCCAAAATTTAATGAATGGCGAATTGATCGAGAAACAAGAAGTTCTGTCATAAAAATTAAATCTTTATTTGATGGAATCAATGCTCAAGTAAAAAGGGGGCAATACGCTTTTGTTCAAGTACATATAAAAGAAGAATCAGATAGTCTGCATGTAACCTCAAAAGGAATGAAACCAGCCAAACTAGCAAGTTTAATAAATGACTCAACTAGCACCTGGTGGAGTGATATTAATAGTAGATGCAATACTGATGAAACTGCTTATTGGGATGATGATCCACATCAGGGAAGAAATAGTATTGAAGTAAGACAAATTGTACTTGACAATATAGCAACAACTTGGACAAAAAAAACTGTAGCTGTTTGTTTTGGTAAAAATGAAAGATGGTTTAGTGCAACATCAAATTTTACATCATCACCACCACCACCAAAGGAAGAAGAAGGGGGAGGGCTATCAATGCAAAGTATGTTAAACTCTCCGAGCAATCAATTAATTGTCTGTAGAAGAACATCTACACAGTCTCAATGTGATCAAGATGACCCAAGTGCATCTGAGCAGTCATTTAAGATAGAATGGTCAAGATTTGGTAATGTGAAATTAGAAAAATGGGATAAAAGAAATGGAAGTTGGACATTGCAATAAAATGACAAAAAAAAAATATATGATCTCTGGATTATCTATTCTAGAGGCGCTAGTCTCAACAGCTATAGTTGGCATTGGATTTATTGCAATTTTACAAATGACAAACTTTTCAGTCCAATCAATTGATAATTCTGGAGAGCGAACTAAAGCAAATTTTTTAACTGAAATGATTGCAGAAGATGTCATTGGCAGTAAAAACTCTTATTATGGGCAAGATCCTAATAATAAAGATATAAAGTTTAATGCGCAAACTGGCGAATTTGAACTGAATGGAAATCCATTAGATAATTTTTCAACTCATCTGAGCAAATCTAAATGGACACCTACTCTAAAATGTGGGGGAGCTAACACCACAGCAGGCACTGCTGTGCAAAAAAAAGAAGATATATATGAAAGCCAAAAAATTGATGCTCCGAGAAATAAAATGGATAAATGGAATACAATATTTCAAGAAAATAGATTTCTTAAATGTAAAAGTTCTGCCGAAGAAAAAAAATTGCAAGTATTTAAAATTTGTCGTTGGAAAGATGAAACAAAATGTCATTATAAAGTAGACTCTGTGTACGATGAACCTCTTTATATGGGTAGAGTTGAAATGAGATTAAATAATGGAAAAAAAAGAAAATATTTATATTTTCAAACAGACTATAAACTCAAAAAATGATTAGAAAATTTCCATGATTAAAAAAAAATTAATATCAACTGCTGGACTTACTTTAATTGAAATTTTGATTGGCGTTGTAGTATCAACGATCATGATGGCTGCAATTTATACAACGTATACAGTTGTAAATACAACTTATGGTCAAGTTTTAGAAAAAGCTAAAGTTAGTAGATCATCAAGGGATTTGATAGAATTATTAATTAGAGATATTAGAATGGCTGGGTTTAGATATTATTTTGGTCAAAATAGTGAAGGTATCCCTAAAGAAAGTTACTTAGAGTTCGTTGGAGGAGCTGATACTTTAAAAAAAAGTCATGATCCAATTATTATAATTAGTAGTCAGTTAGGACATTCGCCACCAGAGTCAGAATCAATACCTACTCCACCAACAAAACATAATTCAGATGATACATGCTGTGATAAAATTCATATTGTTTATGATGATTTTAACAAAAGAGATACAAATCAACCCTACAAAAGATATAAACTCACTTATTATGCAAAACCTGAAGATGATGGAACAAATGTAAATAATGCACCTATAAATCCAAGGTATGCAATTTATAAATCTAAAATAAGTTGGGAACAAAGTATTAATTCACCAACAGGAAGATGGATTTCAAATTGTCCCGAATGTTATCACGAGGAACTTATTAGAGATTATGTAGAGGATATGGAGTTTGTACCTTTAGACGCTAATGGAAAAGTTCTAAAACCTTATCCAAGTCCTACAACAGAGCAATCAAGGAACAATTTATATAAAGTTAGAGCTATAGATATTAGGGTAGCATTTAAATCTGAAAAACCTTTCTTTAGATTTGAAAGTAAGCAGGGAAAAGAGAGAAAGTTGAGTGGATTTTCTAGAGGTATTAGATCATTCTCTGACAGAAACTTAAGAGATAATGTTGTAGTAACAGTGCATACAAGAAATATTGCAGCAGAGGGTAATTATTGATGAAAAAAAATAATCATAATGGCGGTTTTACTCTAATTCTTTCGCTTGTTTTGTTACTAGTAATGTCTTTAATGGGAGGAACTTTAATTGTCATTTCTTCAGGAGATCATCAAAGTAATAATACTAGTGATCAATATCAGCAAACATTCTATGTAGCAGAACATGCTTTACTAGAAGCAGAAAAACAAATTTTAAATCGAATGATTG
Organism: uncultured Pelagibacteraceae bacterium; assembly: GCA_902582605.1. GTDB lineage: Bacteria > Pseudomonadota > Alphaproteobacteria > Pelagibacterales > Pelagibacteraceae > Pelagibacter. The sequence continues at coordinate 19,976 of CACHSP010000004.1, forward strand.
GACCTTGGACAGAAGTTGAAACTCTTAAAGATCCACCAGTCGGATCTAAACCCCACGAAATTATGGCTCATGATAACTACTATAAAGAACTTAACGCCATCGCAGTTGATGGAATTGCTAGACATACAGATGGTAGAGATACCCCGAGAAACTCAGTGACACCAACACAAACTCCATGTTTTAAAAGTTTTAGAAACTTAGTTAGAGAACAGGATTATTTTTATACAAAAAGTGACGTAGATGCTCTTGGTGCACAAGATCCAGACTATTCAATAATTGGAACTTTTTTAAGGAGAGGAAGTGTATTAGTAACAGATCACATGATTAATGAAAATTTTGGTAATTTGATTGCTCCAATTTTAGATAATCCAACTAAAAATGAAATAGGTTTAGATGCTGAGGATGCAAGTAAAGAAAAAGAATATTTAAAAAGATTTAGATATGAATTTTTTTCAATTAATGTTGGCTCTGCAAACTTTAAAGGAGCTGGTACAAGTATAAAAAAAACTTCTACTAATGTTCAAAGACAAGGAACTGCCTATAGAATTTATGGATGTGGATATCTAATGCCCAGCGGCACGGATTTAGATGACTATGAAAACCCTGAGATTTTAATTCCACTAGAAAGCTTAGTTATTTTATCGAGTTAAACACAAAATGATCACCCTGTCTTAAATGTCCAATTTTAATTTTTATATAAATTTAGTATAATTAAAATATGAAAAAAATCTTTGGTATTTTTGTATCGATAATTTTTTACTTAAGTTTTATCAATATGACTATAGCTTGCGAATTTTTGAAAGAACAAATTGGCACTTCGATTTCTAATTTAACAGAAAAATATGATTTACTTGATGATCCTTCTGATGAAGATAGTCAGGATTTAACTTTAGTAAAAGAATACGATAGTATGAGTCTTTGCGACGACCTAGAATTAGACAATGCTACTATAAAAGTGTTTGTAAGAGAGGGTAAGATTATAGGCAATGAAGTTGAGGGTAAAAAAGGTGAGGCAAAAATGAGAAAAATTTTTGAATTTGCACGAAATAAATTAGGCTATACAACTGAAGAAGTTTTAAATGACGATTGGGTTGGAGGTATCAGCCTATCATCAGTCGTAGAAAAAGTAACCTATGGTGTTGTCGAAAGTACTCAAGGAAATTATGAAATGTTAATCATCACCAATCCTGATTTAAAACAGTTTATGTCAGGACCCGATGTAAAAATGGTGAGGTGAGGAAATTTATTAATTTATGAAAAAATTATTTAAAATATTCATTTTATTTATTTTATGCTTAAATTTTAATCAATTTACAAATGCCAAACCGTTACCACCAGGATCTGGTAGTGGTGATGTTCCTGCTAACATTTTAATTTTATTAGATAGTTCCAAAAGTATGAACAATCTGATTGGAGATGGAATACCTACAGTTAATTCAGGAGCAATTGTATGGAATAACGAACGAGTATTTACATATAACCATAAAAATACTGGTGGATTATTTAAATTTAATTCTTCAGGGGAAAGGACTAATTTTACTACTAGCTCATATGATTTTGAAAGATGGTTCGCAACTCATAGTACAGATAGAACTTGTGATTGGGGTTTGAAAGATAATAAATCAAAAGCTTACAGATATCCAACTGTGACTACTAATCCGGCCTATGCTGGCGTACATTTTGTAACTGGGGTTACTATACCTAATACTAATATATCTAATGAGGATCTGTTATTTATTGTTCAAGCTCAACCAAAAAATAGAAATTCTGCAATTTTTGCTATTAATGAAGATTATGAATGTAGGTTAGCCATACATCCAAGCACCAATGGTAAAGGAAATTTGAATAAAGGTTTTGATGTTAGTCAAAATGCTAGCGGTCAGACAATTTTGATAGCTTATGGTAGAGATGGTAAAAATGGATTTATGGTAAGTTGTAATTTCGGTTTGGGAAAATGTGCTCGAGCTGCTGCAAGAGGTAAAGGTAAAACAACTAGTTATGGCAGGCTATACGATGGAGTAAGTTTACGAATAAATAGCGACTCAACTATGGTTTATATTGCTGATGAGGGTGATGTGCACGGATATAAACTGAATTCTAGTAGCACTTATCCAATGATTGATAATTTTAGAACAAGGTTTTGTAATGGTAATTCGAATGCTACAGGAACTCAGGTTAGACATATAGATTATTTTGACTTTCTAACAAGCGATGACGATATAATGTTTGTTGGTGGAAGAGGGCATAGAATTCAAAGAGTTGAATGGACGTCAAACTCAACGTGTACTGCACAAATTTCTGCAGGAAAATCTAGCACTAAGAAAAATTTAAATGCTGATGACTCAGAAATAGACCCTGGAACTCTAGCAGCTGCTGATATTGGTATAACTGCTGACATAAGTTTTTTGAATGTATCTGGGATTGGAGCAAATAGAAGAATATTGTTCGGTCATGAAGGTCACGTTGATGAATTAACCGAAAGTGCTTTCGTTTCAGGTAGTGAAGATACTGCGTGGCAACAACAATACGGAGGTGCGTTGCTTTCAAGATTAGAGGGGGCAAAACGTGCGATAGTTGCAGTATTATCAGATACCACTTTAACAAGTGGTGCTAATTTTGGTTTTGGACACTGGAACTCTGGTGAGGGTAGCGCTGGCCATTATGATGTACCAGCCCCATTGAAACTAAAAAAGAAAGCAAAGAGAGGTAAAGGTGGTGGCTATTGTCATGACAATAAAACACGTTGTAATTATTATGGTGGTTGGAAAGGTGTTCATCCAAATGGCACAAGTAAAGTATGTACATTTAATTCTTGCTTAAATGTTGGTATTGGCCCCGAAGGTGCTGCTAAAGCAATTCCGGTTGTTCAACGTTTAGGAATAGAATTTGGTACTGATTCAGAAGCTTTTTCACAAATTGCTCATGATTATTTTATGGGCCCTGTTTCACCATATGACCCTGCATCTGATTGTCAATTAAATTATGTGATTGTTATTGGTGATGGAAAAATGACTAGCTCAGGTACAAAATCTAATAAATTTCAAGGAAGAACAGCTGACAGGCTCACAAAGTTGAGAAAAAAAGGAATCATAAGTTTGATGGTCGCTTATGGGGATGGAATTAGACCTGATGGTATGGAGGCTTTTGACGAATTAGCTATAGTTGGTTCATGTGAAAAAGCTGGCGCCGAAGATTGTGAGTCGACTATAGTTGCTAAAACACCTGAAGAACTTCAAACAGCACTTCAGCAAAGAATTAGACAAATTTTAGCTCAACGATTAGCATTTACCGCACCTTCAATTACTGCAACAATTCAGGAAGGAGGTTCTTTATATCAAGCACAATTTTCTTATGAACAATATGGTGAATGGCAAGGGACTATTTTAAGAAAAACATTAAATCCAGATGGAACAGTTGAGCATGATATGGACTTTCCAGGAAATTGGAGTGCTGCAGAGCAAGTGAGACTACAAGCAAAATCTGGAGATGACCCTGGCAAAAATGATAAACGAAATATATGGACAGTGCTTGAGGATGTACCTTACTTTAACAATGATGCCCAAAGTTGGAACAATGTGAATGAAGAAGCAGATACTCTGGCAAATATAGAGGATGAAATGTTAAGATTAGGTTATACGATAAATAATTATTATACTTCTACCACAACACCATGTACAGGAGATGATAGTACAGATGATGAAGTTAAAGGTCTATTAAGTTTTATAGCTGGCCAGGATTTTTTTGATTATCACGGAGAGTGTAAAACCTCTGAACTAAGAAAGCATGTTCTTGGTGACATTTATCATTCACAATTGATTGAGGTTGGTCCACCAAAAGGAGATGTTAAGTTTACTAATGTAAACCAAGAAGCTTATTTTAGATCAATAAACAATTATCAAGGTTTTAGAAATGCTAAAAAAGACAGAAGAAATATTTTATACGCAGGTTCAAATAGCGGATTGCTTCATGCGTTCAATGCTGAAACTGGACAAGAAGAATGGGCATTCCTACCTCCATTATTGACTGGAAAATTACCCCTGATTATTAATGGTGCTTTGCAAGGAAATATCGGCAAAAATCCTAAAAGAGGAGGAAGCAATGCTATATTTGGAGTAGATGGCTCTCCTGTTGTTCACGATGTATTTATGAAAGGTTTGACACCTGATAATCAACTTGAACCCACTCCAAGCTGGCATACTATATTGTTTGTTCCGTTTGGAAGAGGTGGATCTGGATTTACTGTTTTAGATGTGACAAACCCAATTGTAAAAAATGCCCAAGGTCCATTGCATATGTTTACTGTATATAATGATTACGTAAACAATACAGTTTACATTACTGATCATGAAGGAAAAACAACATCTCAGACTTATTCATCTGGTAATGCAGAAATTGGTGATTCACTAGAGGGTAGGCGAACTGTTAAAAATTTTAATAAAGCAGTTAAAAATGATGCGGACGCTGGTGGTGGTACAACTTTTCAAGATAATATTGCAGCGTGTCAGGGTAACAGTTCATCTGTAGATTTTAAAAATAACGGTACAGCATCTTGCTATACAGGTAAAACGTTTACTTTTGATAGCATTGTAATTGAAGGAGCTCAAAATAATACACCACTCGATACAGATCTTTTGACTGCTTCAAAAATGGTTGGTGACACAATTACGCCAGTAAAAATCAGCGAAGCAAGAATGATAGATGGTCAACTTAAAGTTACTTTTGAAAGTACAATGAAAATTAATGCGGGTAATAGTGATGAAGAACAAAGTATTTCAGATAATATTTTAGTAAATACGTCTTGTAAAGTTTCTACTGGAGTTGATCCTGCTATTGACTATAGTAGATTGGGAGAGACTTGGTCTGCACCAAGAATAGTTAAACTTCCTTCCGATATTGCTGAGGAGAGAGATGATCCTGCAAATGATAAATATGTAGCAATTATGGGTGGTGGAGCATCTAACTCCAACCCATGCGCAGGTTCTGCATTATACATGGTTGAATTAGATGATTTAGAAAATCCTGGACAATTATATGGTGCTGCCACTAATAAAGGTCCACTTACAATTATTGATACAACACCAGTAGGCCCAATGATTGGAGAAAGTAAGCTCGACACACCTAATGGAAGTGATATCAACAATGCTATTGTTACCTCTCCAGTTGTTATTACTCCTGATACAGCTCAAAATATACCATGGCGTGGTGCGATGGTTTACATAAATGATAGAGAGGGAAAAATTACTAAAATTAATCTAACAACCTCAACTGAAAACGGTGCTCAACTTTTTGATCAAACAACCTTGTTCAGATTAAATGCCAATACAACAAATAGAAGATATTCATTTTTCTCAATGGATGCTGGTATAGGAGTGACAACTAACGATTTTTGGCTTTTTGGGGGAACTGGAGACTTCAATCAATTAGGAGACAAATCACCATTTATGGATAATATCTTATATGGTATCAGAGATTTTGATTATCCTTTTTTCAAACATTTAAATGGTGTTGTAATTCCGACAATTGGCAATAGTTCTTTCACAGAATTAGCACACAAAGGTGCAAATGATGCTAAGTCAATCGACGATCCAGGTGTTTGCGTAGATGTGACTGAGCAAACAGCTAATTGTATTGTCGATGCAGAAAATGCTTGGGTAATCCATCTGGACAACCCACAAGAAAATTCTTTTAGAAAGGTTTCTGCACCTCCAACTTTGTTTAAGGGACAAGTTTATTTCCCAGTATATGAGCCACCAGGTGGTGCAAACAGGTGTAATATTGGAAATGCATATATTTGTGTTGCAGACGATGAGTGTGGAATAAATAATTCTCACAAATTACTCAAAGGCTCTCCTGCTAATGGAAAAGAGTGCTCTTTTGTAAGAGAAGGAGTTTTATCTGAATTAGTAGTATTCGGTGATAAATTATTTGCTAATGTTGCAGGACCAAGTGATGATGTAGATACTTTATATTCTGTATTAGCTGCTCCTGGTGAAGTTTTATCAAATAGAAGTAGTTGGAGAGATCCTGGTTTTTAATTTAGAAGTTCTTTAAGTTTATTTTTTAATTTATCTTTTTTTTTATTTATTTGCTGTTTTACTTTATCCTCTATCAATTTGGGATTATAATTTTGCAATTCATTCAAAATATTATCATTCAAAACTTTTCCTTCTATCGTATTCGTTGCATCTCTGAAAATTTCCTTAAGGATATCCTTGTAGTTTTTACTAGTATTAGCATTCCCAATATTTTTAAAATTCATATCATTTAAAGTAAAAGTTTTTTCAAAATTCATATCTGGAGAAAGCACTGCTAAAGAAATATTTTTTGCATCTAAATTTTCAATATTAAAATATTTATTTGAATGAGAATTTGATGTTTTATTACCCAAATCTTTTTGAAATGATCTTATATTATCCAAAATTTTAAGTCCGTCATAATTGAAATAATAATTCACTCTTATATCTTTTAATAAAATATTTCTGATTAAAATATTATTTGAAAAGATTGAAAAAGCATCAAGACGAACCTTAATATTTTTTATATTTATTAGGTACCCAGCAAATTCTTTATTTGATAATTGAATTTCTTTTATATCTGCCTCGCCTTTAAAATAATTTATGTTTAATTTTTCAATCGATACATTTCTGTTCAAGGAAGTTGATATATTCTTTTGTAAAACATTTTTTATTAGATTATCGCTTACAAACACAATAAAAAGGTAAGAAGAAATAATTAAAATTGTGATAAGTAATATTAATTTTTTCATTTAACTTAAAAATAATTTTATATAATCAAATGAAAACAAAAAAATCAAATTACCAATGATAATGAATGGACCGAAAGGTATTTGCGAAGAAAGATTTTTTTTATTTTTAATTAAATCTGGTACGGCACTTACAAGAGCAATAGCTGATGAAAAAAATATTATAAAAGGGATAGATACCCAGCCAAACCAAAAACCAATAGCGGAAAGTAATTTTGCATCACCTAAACCCATTCCCTCCTTGTTTCTAAGTTTTTTATAAACAAAAATTATTAACCAAATAATCGTATATCCAAAACATCCACCGATTAACGAGTCAATAAAATTTGGAAATAAATCTATATCAAGATTAGGATCAAAAGATTTTAAAAAACCAATAGCCATTAAAGGGTATGTTAATTCATTTGGAATTATAAAATGTTTTAGATCTATAAAAAAAATTATAAGATAACAAATACTTAAGATAAAAAATAGAAGTGTTGTTAATGAAAAACCAAAAAAATAAAATGCCAACACAAAATTTAAACCAGAAATTAACTCTACTAGAAAATATTTAGAACTTATTTTTGTAGAACAATTTCTGCATTGAGCTTTAAGAACTATAAAAGATAATAAAGGGATGTTGTCATACCACTTGATTAGTTTTTGACATTTAGGACAATAGGAACGACCATAAATAACACTTTTATTATCTGGGATTCTATTAATGCATACATTGCTAAAACTCCCCCATATACTTCCAAAGATAAATACTATAATATAGAACACAATTTATAGTTTAATTTGAGAGGAAAGTTCTATGAGCCCATTAATGCAGTATTGGACAAATATAATTGCATCAGTCAGGTGCAAGTAGAAATTAGGCGCATGAATAATGATTTCCATCAATGTCAAAATTATCAAAATATTAATGAATATCAATTTATAAATAACATGTTTTTTGGGGCGAAAAAAAAGGAAACAATTAAAATAGATGATACTAGCAGCAAAGATTTAGAGTTAGTGACTAAAATGAATCAAGAGTTTGCTAAGTCTCTTGATCTAAAAGAAACATTAAATAATTCTTTAGAATTAATTATTAAAAGAATTAATGCACAAGCTGCAAATATATTCTTGATCGACGAAAAAAGTCAGTCATTCCAATGTATTGCCTCAAAACATCAAGCTTATCTTGAAGATTTTGAAATACCAATTACTCAAGGCGTGATGGGTAAAGCAGCAGTGATGAAAAAATGTATTAGAGTAGGTGATGTTCGTAAAGACGTAAGAGAAATTGCTGAGTTTTATTTTGATTTAGATAATAAAACAAATTTTACAACATATTCAGTTTTATGTTCGCCTTTAATTGTTTCTGATGAATGTATCGGTGTAATACATTGTTTAAATAAAAAAACAAATAATAAATTATTTGAAGAGAATGACAGAAAACTTTTAGAAACTTTGTCTGGACCAGCGGCATTAGCAATTAATAATGCTAAGATGGCAAAAGATTTGATTGATAAAAACAGAATGCAAAAAGAAATAGAGATAGTTGGTGAAATTCAAAAAACTTTGTTGTCTCAAAACCAAAAAGAAAATTTTCCAATAGCAGGTATTAACATTCCAGCAAAAGTTGTTTCAGGAGATTTTTATAACTTTGCCGAATTATCCGAGGGTGTTTACGGTTTCGGTGTTGCAGATGTCTCAGGAAAAGGAATTAAATCTTCTTTATTAATGTCAAAGGCATCAAGTTTGTATAGATGTTTAAGTAAAACAAATTTTTCTGCTGCGGAGCTTTTAAATATTTTAAATTCTGAAATATGCGAAACAACATCAAGAGGAATGTTTGTAACAATGTTAATTGGAATTTATGATAGTAATAAAAAAGAATTGACCTTAGCTAATGCAGGCCATGAACCTCCATTAATTTATAATAATGACGGAAACTTTTCCAACTTTGAGGAAGCAGGACCTCCGCTAGGTATTGCTCCTAAATTTAAGTTTAAAGAAACAAAAATTAATTTTTCAAATAGTTCAATGTATATTTTTACAGATGGTATCACTGAGATAAAAGATACAAAAGGAAATATGTTAGAGTCGGATGGTTTTAAAAATTACATTAAAAAGTATCAACAAACTCCAAATCACCAAAGATTAAATAAAATTGTCGAAGATATTATAAAGTCAGGTCGAATACAAAAAGATGATTTAACAATTGTAGTTGTTGATGGTTTGTAATTTATTTTATAATGATCTCATTAAGCAAAGTAATGATAGTTTTTGCAATCGTACTTACAACAATTATGTATTGGGCAACATCAAATGTTTGTAGGTATAATTTTACAATTGAGAGAAAAACAAAACAATTAAATATTATTGCTCAAGAGCTCAAACCCTCCCTTCCACTTGTAGAAATTTATTATTTTAAAGAGTTAAATTGTAATAGTGTAAACCTGGGATGGGATGTTGACAGAGTATTACGAAACCTAAACACTATTTCTGTTATGATTTATCAAGAACTTACAACTGACATAAGAGGAAATCCAAATTAAAAGGAAAAAATAATTTATTTTGGCTTTAAAACACTTTAAGATCACTTCTTTTAAAAAAATTTGATTAATCTTATTAAAATTCTCCTCAAAAGTGAAAAATGAAATCAATTTTGAGTTGAAATATCAAATAATTTTCATTTTTTTTTATAATTCTATTAATTTTAGATAATTTTAGATTAAAAAAAATTATAAATTATTTTCTCTAACACAAATTAATTAACTCTAACACAAAAAGTATTAAATTTTAAAAAATATTCATTTTTGTTGATATTATTGACTTTTTTAATCTTTAAAAAAATTATTTCACTCTAACACAATTAAAAAATACTCTAACACAATTAAATTTTTGTCTTTGTGTTAGAGAATTATAAATTAACATTTAAAGATGATAAAATAACTTTTTTAAAAAAAATACCTATTTTACTCACTTTTTTTTTATTATCGCCCATTTTGAACATAATATTTATTTTTGTGTTAGACTAAATGACAATTTTGTGTTAGAGATTCCTTTAATTGTGTTAGAGAAAAAATTTTATAACTTATTATGAGTGATCAAGAAGACGATAAAAAAAATATAAATGATGATTCAACTGACAAGGAGTCAGAGAATCAATCAAAAGTTGAAGAAACTAATCAACCTCAGAGTGAAAATTTACCATCTGATGAGGTACCAGTGGTTGAAAATCAAAATAATGATCAAAATAATGATCAACCGCAAGTTTTCGAAGCTTCTAACGAAAAAAAAGATGAGAATGAGGATCCAGTCTCTCTAAATAATGAAAAAGAAACTCAAGAGGTCAACGAAAATCAAAATTCTGATACTTTAACTGAAAAAAAAGATGAAGATGCTGGCTCTGGTCATCAAGTTATACATAAAAAAGATGGGCGATTACATATTTATGTTAGGCAAGATAAATATAAGGGTGAATTAAAGTCAAAAAATTGGGTTGGAAGACTTTATATCGATGGAAAACAAAAAATTTCATCATCTGGTACGACAAATTTAGATGAGGCAATCCCAATTTTAGAAAAATGGTTTGATGATGTCCAAGAAGAAAGTGAAAGATTAAAAAATCAAATCAATAATGAAAATCAAAATATAGCTGATCAAAAAACTTCCTTGAGCGAAGATAAACAAAAATTGCAAGACACATTAGGAGGATTGGAAAAAATTGAAACATCATTAGACAATACTGAAAACAAATCTCAAGAACAAAGTGCACCAGCTGCATCTACTGAAAATGCTGAACCAAGCAAACAAGAGCAACTAAAGGACAAAATTTCAAATATTTTTGGAAAATTAAAAGATATCAAATTAAAAAAGCCCTCTATTGGAAACAACTTAAAAAAATCTTCTTTTAATAATGCAAAAGTTGGAAATTTAAAATCAAAATTTGAAAGTTTTTTCAAATCCAAACTTGGAAAATCAAGCGTACAAGGTGAAGAAATATTGGGAGTAGAACTTGCTAATAAAGAAATAAGATTAGTTCAAGTGTCGAGCAATAAAGCTAATCAATGGGTGTTAGATAAACTCTATATCCATCCAGTTGAAGTAAGTGACGATAGTACTCCTATAGAAAATGCTGATAAATTCTCAGAGGAATTAAAATTAGCTATTCAAAAATATAAAATATCATCACCAAATGTTGCAATATCAATACCTGTAACTAGTGCTATCATTAGAGTTGTAACAGCACCTTTAATGAATGATGAGGAGTTAGGGAAGGCAATTGAAACAAATTCCTTATGGGAAAATTTAGTGCAACTAACAGATAACCTAGAAGATTATTCTATTTTTCATCAAGTTATCAATAGGAATCAAAAAGATAACACCATGGATATTTTATTTGTTGCTTCTAAATTGACTGATATCAATAGTTATACTTCGATAATAAAAAATGCAGGCTTAAACCCAGTCATTATTGATGTAAAATGTTTTGCTTTAAAGTCAGCTGTAGATCAATCTAATCAATTAACAAATAGACCAGAAGACGCTAATTTAACTGCTGTTTTAGAGTTTGGTTTAGATGAAAATTATTTGATGATCCTTTATGATAATAATCCAATCATAACAGATATCTTTATAAGAGGACAAGATAGAAAAATTTTACAAGAATCACAGGATGCGGAAGAAAAAGAGGGATTGGTTAGAAGATACGTTACTCAAGTAAAACAAGCTATTCAAGATTTTGAAACCAAGTATGAAAAAAGAATAAGAAATATCAAAGTTGTATCCGATATTGAGAGTGTTGAGGATTACCTTGCAAGCTTTAGAAAAAGTTTAATGAATGTTGGGTTCAATACCTTTGATCCAACTGAGGGTTTAAAAATTCCAACTCAAAATCAACAAATTTTAGATAACAAAGTTAATAAATCATATTTGTCCACTTCTATTGGACTAGCATTTAGAAAACTAGATGTATTTGGTTATTATAAATTTGTAACTGCTGTAAAAAATATCAATTTGTTGCCCGACAGATCAAATGTAATGAAACAAAAAAAGATGAAAGCAATTTCAGGATTTGCTTTTAAAGGAGTTTCAGCGGCTGTAGCTGCAGTATACTTACTATTATTTGGCTTATCTTTTTGGAATATTTTTTCTTACAATGCAAAATTAGAAGAATATGACAAAGTTTTAGCAGAACATTCTAAAATAGTAACACAAAAAAAAATAGTAAGTAAAGAACTTGGTATAATCAATACATCTTTAAAATTAAGTAAATCACTTTCTTCTAACAAAGAATTAACTTACAGAATTTTAGCTCAAGTAGCATCAAGTGTCCCGAATAGAGTAAGGTTTGATAAAGTAGAGTTTAAAGGAACAAGAAATTTGACTATACAAGGGGTGGCAGCGAGCGATCAGGATATATTAAAGTTTATCGACAATCTAAGTAAACAAAAATTAGTTGAACAAGCATCGTTGTCTTCTATGCGACTGCCAAGTAGTCAGGCAGGAACTGCAACAATGAAAGGTTTTAGAGTATTTGTAAAAATTAAAAGAGGTTAGTTATGGCGCTAGATATGAATATAGACTTAAAAAATTTGAACATGTCTGATTTAAAAGACAAAATTTTAAAGTTAGCAGACAAAAAAACTCTAATAAAGATTGGTATTATTTCTGGTGCAATTATATTTTTTCTAATTATTTACTATGCAATTCTAAGTCCGATGGTGGAAACTAGAAAAGTTAAATTAGATGACATGAATTTGAAAAAAGAAGAAACCATACAATTCACAAATGATGTTAGCTCGATGAAGAAAAAAATTAAAAAACTTAAACCTGAATATGAGAAATATTCGAGCCTTTTTCACTCAAAAGCTGAAGTTGAGGGTCTTTATCAGACACTAAGTATTTTTGCAGGACAAAATGATTTGGTAATTTCAAAAATTGAAAAAAAACAAATTAAAAAGGTTCTTAAAGCAGAAGCTTTGGCAAAAGCGGATGGAAAATCTGCAGGCAAATCTAATAAGAAAGATGCTAAAAATATAAAGAATATTGCCTATTATTTAATACCAGTTGACTTTGAAATTGACGGCAATTTTATTGGATATATCAAATTTAAAAGAGCTCTTTCCTTATCTAACAAGATGTTAAACTTTGACAAAGAGTCCATACAAGTGGTACAAGGAGATTCAACTGGAGCGATAAAAGTTAGAGGAACATTAACAATAGTGGGGTTACCAGATGAATTTTTTTAAAGTAATTTTTATTTCCTTACTCTTTATATATGTGTCAAATGTTTCAATGGCTGATAGTCATGATAATGAGCAAAATATAATTGAAAAAGCTAAAGAGATTAATCAAAAAGTTAAGGAAAATCAGGCAAATACACAAGCAAATATTAGCTCTGAAATAAATAATGAGGAACCACTTCCATTAAATGATCCTTTTGTAGGTGATAGTTCTTTATCAGGGGGCAACACTATGTCACTCGGCGACCCGCAAGAAGCACAAAATGAAATGAGTTTATATAAGTTTAAGTTAGTTGGAGTAATGTCAGCTGAGCAAAATCAAGGATTTGTTTCATTAATCAATGCGGCTGGAGATATTATTACAATTAGAATGTTTGAAGAATTAAGTCCAGGTGTAAAATTAGTTGCAGTTAATAATAAAGAGGCTGTATTTGAAAAGAATAGCGAGTCATTATTAGTAATAAATTTTAAAAATCAAATTTCTGAAAGAAGCTTTTAATTTATGAAATTTAAAAATAAAATATCTTTAATTTTTATTCCTTTACTATTTTTAATGTTGACTGGCTGTGCTGAAAAAATGGCTAAGAAGACTTTTAAGCATAATACTCCACTTATTAAAACAGATGTTAAGCAGCTTGGGAAAAAAGAGTTAGAAAAAAGTGCTGAAATGGGACCAATTCCAATTGAGGGAGATGTTGTAAAACTTAAAAAAAGAAAACAATTATCATCTGTTAAAGAAAGAAACTATCTATTAATTTCTGAGGAATTTGAAAATTTAAAACAAAATGTTTCATTTAAATTTCAAAATCTAGATTATAAAGAAGCAATGGCTTTAATGGCTGAAGTAGGTGAGATAAATATTTTAGTTGGTGAAGAAGTTGCCGGTGCAATAACTGCTGAACTAGACAATGTTCCATGGGATAAAGCATTTAATGCACTATTGGATTTAAAAAGTTATGCAGCAGATATTGATGTTGCAAGTAATATTATTAGAGTGTCAACTCCATCAAATTTAACTTCTCAAGAAAGCTATAAATCAGCTAGAGCATCAGCCGTTAAAAAGAAAGTAGAATTAGAAGACTCAGTTGAACCTATCATCTCAGAAATTTTTAGATTGTATTATATTTCGCCTGCAGAGGCTAAAGCTACAATTACAGAACTTTTTACTACAGTAGGAACTGGTTCAAGTTTTATGCCTATACAAGTTACCGAGGAAAAAACTACAAGATCAATAATAGTCAGAGGTAAGGAAAAAGACTTAGATATTGTTGACAAAGTTATAAGAGAAATTGATAAAAGAACTAAACAAGTCTTGATCGAAGCTTTCATTGTAGAGGCAACATCGACTTTTGAACAAGCATTAGGAAAAAAGATGGGTGCTGCATATACAAGAAATAGAGAAAGAATTGGTGGTACGATTGGCGGAAGTTCAGTTGGTGCAGCTAGCGGACCTGGAGCTGAAATATCTGATAGCACTGGTGCATTTTCTAGTTCTGGAGGAACAGATAATCTTTTTAGTTTTGGTACTGCTGGTGCAACAAGTGGTATTGGTATTTTGAGAAGAACTGGCTCAGCAGTTCTAAAGTTAGAGTTAGATGCTCTCGAGTCTCAGGGATTAGGAAAAACTGTTTCTAATCCAAAATTATTTACTTTAGATAACCAAACAGCAAGTATTAAACAAGGTGAGCAAATTCCTGTCTCTGGAGGTGATGGAGCTGATACTTTTGCTGATGCTGCGTTGAAACTTACTGTAACACCAAATATAATTGGTGATGGAAATGTAATGTTAACAATAGTGGTTAATAATGATACACCTAACAGATCGACACCTGGCACACCTGGAATAAATACAATGGAAATAAATACTAAATTGCTTGTAGCGGATGGAGACATTGTAGTTATTGGTGGTATCAAGAAAAATAATGTGGCTAGTAGTAAGCGGGGTGTTCCAGGTGCGAGCAAAGTACCTGTGGTTGGAAGTTTATTAAAAGGAACATCAAAAGCTGATACAATGAATGAGCTATTAGTATTTATAGCTCCAAGGATTTTGTAATGTTAAAAATTAGTAGAGAAAGTGAAATTAATTTAGTTAATGTTTTAATTGATAACGATATTATTTCTGGGAAAGATTTAATTAATATCAAAAAAATAAGCACTGAAAGTAATAAATCTCAAATTGATGCTATTTTTGAATTAAAGCTTACGGATGAAAAAAAGATTATTGATTTATTAATCAAGGAACAAAATTTAGAGACAGTCGATTTAAAAAAAGTTGAGATTACTGATGAAGTTAAAACAGTATTGCCATCAAATTATATAAAAGTAAATTTTGTAGCACCATTTAAGATTGATGGAAAAACTTTGCATATAGCAATTTCAGATAGCTCAAAACTTGGATTAATGAGAAATTTAAAAGCAATTACAAAAAAAAATATTGAACTTCATGCTGCGAAAGTTTCTGATATCTCAGAGTTCATAGAAAGATTATCAAGTGAAACTGATGAAGTAACAATTGCATCAATACGTGATGAAAATAGAAAAAAAATAAAAACGTTTGACTCTGATTTAGGTGAAGCTGGTGAAGTCCTTGAGAAAGCTCCTGAAGAAGACATTGAAGCCATTGAAAATGAATCTGAGGTTATAAAATTTAGTACTGCTGTAGTAGCGGAAGCTATTAAAATGGGAGTAAGTGATATTCATATTGAGCCTTATAGATTTTCATCAAGAGTAAGGTATCGATTAGATGGAATGTTGCAAGAACAAGAACAATACAAACAGTTTCTACATGACAATTATGGTGCAGTTGTAACTCGATTTAAGATTATGGGTAAACTAGATATTGCTGAAAGAAGATTACCGCAAGATGGGGCAATAAACTTTAAAATAGAAAATAAAGTAATCGATCTTCGTTTATCGATATTACCAACTGCAAACAACGAAAGAATTGTAATGCGTATTTTGAATAAAGATGCAGGTGATATTAAATTAGAACAATTGAATTTTGAAGAACAAGATTTAAAAAATTTAAGAAAAGCAATTCATAGTACTCAGGGATTAATATTAGTTACTGGTCCAACTGGATCTGGTAAATCAACAACTTTGTATAGTATTTTAAAAGAAGTTAGTAAACCTCACTTAAATATATTGACAGCCGAAGATCCTGTTGAGTATGAATTAGATGGAGTAGGACAAGTTCAAATTAAAGATCACATTGGCTTAACATTTGCCTCAGCTTTAAGATCTTTTTTAAGACAAGACCCAGAAATTATTCTTGTTGGGGAGATGCGAGATAAAGAGACTGTTGATATTGGGTTAAAAGCAGCTTTAACAGGTCACTTAGTATTTAGCACACTTCACACTAATGATGCACCAAGTACAATTACTAGATTACAAAACATGGGAACACCTGACTATTTAATCAGTGCTGCAACCCAATTAGTTGTTGCTCAAAGGTTAGCAAGAAAAAATTGTAAAGATTGTAGGGTGCCTGACGATGATGTTAATCCTAAAGTTTTACAGGATTTAGGTTTCAGTGCCGAACAAGCATCCAGAGTTAAAGCTATTAAAGGTAAAGGTTGTGCTAAATGCAGTAATACTGGTTACAAAGGTCGACAAGGTATTTATGAAATTCTAGTGGTATCAAAACCCCTTAAGGAAGCAATCTTACGTCAAGCTACTACTCCTGAATTAAGAGAGATCGGTATTAAAGAGGGTTTTCAAACTATGAAAGATATGGGGAGAAGACTAATTGCATCGGGAGAGCTTAATTTTAGAGAATACGAAAGAGTTCTTTCAGGTGAATAATAATGGAAGCTTTTACTTATAAAGGAATATCTGACGGAAAATATGTTGAGGGTGATATTGAGGCACTTAATCTTGATGAGGCTTCACATTTATTAAAAGAAAAAAAAATAATAATCACAAATATTATTAAGTCTAAGAAAAAGACTGGTGAAAAGAAGAAAAAAAGCGGATCCTCACTTTTCGGCAAAAGTAAAAAAGTAAAAGTAGAGGATATTCTTATATTTTCTAAACAATTTGCAACAATGGTTAAAGCAGGTTTGCCGATCCTTCAAGTTTTAGCAATGCTTAGAGATCAAATGGAGAGCCAAGGGATTAAAGATATAATTGAGGATATAAGAAAAAGTTTAGAAGGTGGAGTAAACTTATCAAAATGTTTTGAAAAATATCCTCAACATTTTGACAATGTGTATGTCAACTTAATCAAGGCAGGAGAAGCTAGTGGTAAATTAGATGTATTCTTACTTAAAATAGTAGACTCGCTTGAAAAAAAAGAAAAAATTAAGAAGAAAATTAAATCTGCATTAATGTACCCAGCAATAATGTTTACAGTGGCAATAACTGTTAGTGCGTTCATGCTTGTTAAAGTAGTACCTGTATTTGCTAAAATGTATGATGGGATGGGTTTAGAGTTGCCAGCAGCTACAGCAACCATCATGGCTATGAGTGATTTTTTAAGAGGAACAGGTGGAAAAGTTATCCTTTTTGGAAGTATAATAGGTTTTTTTGGATTCAGGTTTATTACAAAAAGAAACGCTGCAATTCGTTTTAAATGGCATAAACAAGTTTTAAAACTACCATTATTTGGGGATATGATTTTAAAATCTATGTTAGCTAGAATTTCATTGATTATGGGAAATTTAAGTGCAGCTGGTGTAAACTTATTAGAGAGCTTGGAGATTGCAAAATCTGTCAGTAACAATGATGTAATTACGGATGCTCTAGAGAATGTTAAAAAAGGAGTTTTTTCGGGAGACACATTAACAAAACTTTTTTTAAAAGAGCCATTGTTCCCCCCAACATTTAGCCAACTAATCTCTGTAGGAGAACAAACAGGTCAATTAGATGAAATGTTTAATTCAGTAGCTACTTACTATGAGGAAGAATTCGATACTACAGTTGATAATATGTCTAGTCTAATAGAACCGATCATGATTGTTTTTATGGGGGTGATGATTGGTGGACTAATGATTGCAATGTACTCACCAATATTTAACGTTGGTGCTTTAATAAATTAGATTGATTATTTTTATATTCTAAAAACTATTACTTAATAATAGATCTGTGCTGTAATTTGGTTTATCAACAAAAAAGTTATAGTCAGTAGAAATTTTAAAATCAAAAATGTCAATTTTTTTAGAAAATTTTAAACTAGTATTAATAGTTTCATCCAAATCAAATGAAAATTTCATCTCATCTATTGGAACATATCCTAGTGATAAATAAAACTCATCGTAATAACCTCCCCGCGTACCAAATCTCTCAATGTTAACAACTGTCGACCAACCTGTTATCGATGTTCTATCAATACCATAACCAATTCTATAATTATATTTGGATCTATTATTAGATTCATATTCATAGATGGTACTTTGATTATTCAAATAATAAAATTCTGCATTAGATGATGGACTTAAGTCTCCAATAAATTCTAATCTTCCATGGTGATTAATGATTTCCTTATCTTTTTCTCCTTTATCTGTTGTATCAAAGAGTACTCCAATAGTGGCTATCGCAGTTTTAATATTTTGATCTTTATAATGTAATGCATCAGCTAGACTACTACCTAAAATTGTTTTTTCATTAAATGGTTTTAGCTTGGTATATCCAATTTCAAACCTAACACCTGGATTTAAGTTGATATCTTTATTATGCAGTCGTTTCCCAAAATTCATTGACCCAAATATTTGGTGCCCATTTCTATTACCCTCTAATTTGTTGCCATTAATAACTCTTCGATGATCAATTTCCAGTAAGCTAAGTCCAATAATACTGTCAGTAAAATAATCATTATCTCTAATCTTTGTGCGATAAGCAGCCAAACTATAAGTGTTTGTATTTAAATTAGAACCATTGCTTCCAATATCTACATCGTCCTTTCCAAATTGAAAAACATATCCGTACATTAAATCTCTATCGTCTTCATCAATTCTGTCAGTACCAAAAGATATTCCATAATTTTGAATATCTCTTGAGGATGTATTGCTTACATTTTTTTCTCCTATAATAAATCTTCCCTCACTCCAATCGAACCAATCATTACTTCTATAAGTTCTATCTCTTTCTTTCTTAAAAGCGTCAAACGCACTAACTAGTTTTGCAACTTTTTGATTTTGAAAATCAATACTGGCATTTAAGTTTGAGAGATTGTCTTTATTTTTGTGTCTTCTAAGCCACTCAACTCTATGAAAAATCGGAAGCGTATTGTTTCTTATCACACGTTTTGACATTTCTACGTTAGCTTCAATAATTGCTTTTACATCAGCATTAGCAGATGGATCAGTACAGGCAATGGTCCCAGCACATTGTAGGTCGTATTCATGAATCTTATCTGTAGTAGCTACAGTTTCTTTGTCACTTGTAACAAATAATTTTGTAAAGTTTGCAGCAAAAATAAAACCTCGCATATCATCAACTCTGCTACCTAAATCGAAAGTAGAAAAAGTTGAGGACAAAGTTGTGATATCATAAGCAGTGCTCAAGGTATATTTGTTCATTCTGGCATTAGTATCTCCAGCTACATAAAGTGCAGTTCCATCTGAATTAAATTGAATATTTCTCATACTAGTATCTGAAGTTGCTAATGAGCCAGAAATTTCTCCTGGTGTTACTCCGGATCTCAGATCCCAAGCATTTGATAAATTAAATTGTCTTATTTTATCTGTCGTCTTTCCACCTACAAACATCCTTGTGCCATCAGGTTTGAAAGCCAGAGTTCTTAGTTGATTCTCTACATATACTCCAGTTTCTGTTACTTCATATATTTTCTCACAAACCAATGTTGATGAGTCCCATGCTGTAGTTAGTTTAAATTGAAAAATAGCAACACCTGGATTTCCACTGAAATCTTTATTGGTAGCTACAAACATTTTTGTACCATCGGGCTTAAATTCTATTGCATGTGGTAATTTCATATTAGTGCTACATGTTAATTGAGTTCCATCTCCATCATTAAAAGATCTTGTTGCAGTACTTATATCAAAGGGTGTACTAAGCGAATATTGAACTACAAATGCGTTTTCATTTCCAAGACGACTTGTGATATACATTATCTTACCATCAGGTTTAAAGTTTATTCCTCTAACACCAGGAGTATCACTCGTAACATCTTTTGTCTGAACAAATGATAATTCACCAAATGAATGTGAATTAAATAAGATAAAAAAAAATATAGAAAATAAAAAAGTTTTTTTCATTAAAAATTTTAACTAAAAACAATACATTATATAATTAAATAATTTTCTTTTGGAGTCTATTAAGTATTAGTTTAAAATAAGTAAAAATTAGAGTTTTTTTGTTAATACTAAATTATTGATCCAAGGCTTATCACCTTCTTTAAATTTAATAGAATCCATTATTTCCTGAATAAAAAAAGTACCAAGCCCACCTGGTTTGACATCATCGATTGCTCTATGTTTAACTTTACTTTCCTCAACTGGTTTTCCTTTATCAAAAAAAGCAATTTCAAGTTCTTTACCAGTACAAGTAATTCTTACTGCCATCCTGTCTTGAGTGTCAGGAAAATCTTTGTAAGCATGTTTGACAATGTTTTGTGCAGCTTCGGCAATCGCCAAAACTAATTCTTCTCTTAAATCTTCATCTATTTTAAATTTTTCGAAAACTTCTCTTGAGAAACTTCTTACATCTTTAAGGCTTGATGATCTCACTAAGAAATCTTTTTTTTCAGATAAATTTGTTGGATCCGCGACTTCAGTATTCATTTTGTTGAATTACTCCAAATTTAAAATTTGCTCTAACTTTGCCATCATTATAACTTTTAAAACTGATTTACTAACATCTTTAACTATAAGCTTAGTTCCCTTCTCTAATGCTTTTTGATGACTTTCAATTAAAACCGAAATACCTGATGAGTCCATATACTGAACATTACTTAAATTTAAGTTAACATTTTTACCAGCATCAATTAGAGGAAAAATAACTTCTTTCGCACCCTCTGTTTTATCCATATCTATTTCACCATCTAAAAAAACTGTACTCGTGTCACCTTCATCTGTAACTTTATAGGTCATAAAAATTTCCTTGCCATTGCTAAAACTTTTTCAACAGGTTGACTTACCTCTTTTAACTCAACCTTTGTATTTTTATCTTTTGCTCTTTTACTACTTTCCACAATTACGGATATTCCAGAGGAGTCCATGTATTGTACATCTTTAAGATTTAAATGCACTTCTTTACCAGAGTCAATTAAAGGAAAAATAACTTCCCGAACATCATCTGCAATATCCATGTCTATTTCACCATTTAAAAAAACTGTGCTGATATTTTCACTATCTGTGACTTTAAATTTCATAATTCATTATATTAAATAAGCTAATAACAAAAAACATCTTAAAATTAAACCCAATTTGACCTTGATGTTTAATTTTATTGATATTAAGCGCAATATTTGCAGTTTACATCAACAAAATTTATTATAAGTTTTCAGAATTAATTAATTAATAAAGAGGAAAAAATGAAAAATAACAAAGGTTTTACATTAATTGAATTATTAGTCGTAGTTGCAATTATTGGTATTCTAGCCGCTGTTGGAGTGGTTGCTTACAATGGTTACACTTCAAGTGCAAAAATAAATGCTACAAAATCTAACCAAGCATCAGTAATAAAATATATTGCTGCAGAGTTACAGAAATGTAACATGGGAAATACATTAGCTATGGATGATAATTTAACTTGTGCTAATAAAGGAACAGAAAATACTGTGAGTGGTGCAGCAATAACTGCTTTAGCTAAGTTTAAAAATCCTTTTGCAACAGGAAGTGCAGCAGTTGTATCAGAATATACAACTCCAGAAGGTGCGAGTGCGGCTAAAAAAGAGGGATTTACTCTAGTTGTTGACGATGGACTTACAGTTACAATCACTTCATGTTTAACGGATGCATGTTCTGCAACTGCAGGAGATGAACTTAAAGAAACAGTTGATATTGAATAATTAATTTATTTAAAAATATGATTACCAAAAGCTCAGGATTTAGTTTAGTTGAGCTTTTGGTGGTCGTTGCAATTCTGGGAATTTTATCTGCAGTAAGTGTTATATCTTATAATGGATATGTTGCAGGGACGAAGGAAAAGTCTATGAAAGCTCTAATGCAGCAACTATCATTAGCTCAAACAGAAGAATATTCTAACACAGGGAATTATTTTTTCTCTTCTACAGATGGTGAGTGCACTGCATCTGGAGAGTCAACCAAAGCTCTTGAAGAAGGTTTATTAGGCCGAAATCCATATAAGATAGAAGGAGATGATAAGAGAAGTCAAACCGGTAGGGAAATTGGTTTTGAAATGTGTATTTCCAAAACAGGAGCATCTGATTACGTTATTTCAGCTCAAGAAATTGGTGGTTCTTGCAAGCTTACATTGACAAGAAGTGGAAACTTTACTCCTTGTTAAAATCAAATTATTAAAATCAATTTGATCACTTTGTTAATTGCTAGTTGAAATTTATTTGCTAGGTAATTAACATTATGAATAATGATATGGCCCAAGAAGTAATAGATATATTAACAAGTAATATAGATACCTTATGGGTTATTGATTGTGCAATATTAGTTTTCATCATGCAGGCGGGTTTTATGTGTATGGAAACCGGTTTATCGAGACATAAAAATAGTATTAACGTTGCTTTAAAAAATGCAGCAGATTTTGGTGTCTCTGTTGTTATCTTTTGGATATTTGGCTTTGGTTTGATGTTTGGTACTTCCTACAATGGATTTTTTGGTACTGATTTATTTTTCTTTAAAACAGATAAAGCGGAGTACATGACTTATTTTGTTTTCCAGGCAATGTTTGTTGCAACAGCTGCAACTATTATTTCTGGTGCAGTTGCAGAAAGAATGAAATTTAATGGCTATCTTATTATGACAGTTTTAGCTACTGGAGTAATTTACCCAATCGTTGGACATTGGGCCTGGTCCTCAAGTTATCTTTCTAAATATGAAGCAGTGGATCAGCTTTTAGCAATAACAGGAACTGTTAAAACTACTGGTTGGTTATCAGATTTAGGCTTTGTTGATTTTGCTGGGAGCACCATTGTTCATTCAGTTGGTGGATGGATTGCATTAGCAGCAGTAATTATTTTAGGACCAAGAATTGGAAAATATTCAGAGGCTAATAAAGGAAAGTTTACGGGCTCTAGTTTTCCTTTGGCAGTCTTAGGTACACTTATTTTATGGTTTGGTTGGTTTGGTTTTAATGGAGGAAGTAATGGTGCAATGGATGATGCGGTTCCTTTAATTTTAATCAATACTTTCTTAGCAGCAGCTTTTGGTTTATTAACTGGATTAGGTATTTCATATTTAAGATTTAAAAAGCCAGATCCATTTTATATCATTTTAGGTCCTCTAGCTGGTTTAGTTGCAATTACAGCAGGTTGTAATTCAATGACTTCAGTTACCTCGATCTTTGTTGGGATTATAGGTGCAATTGTTGCAATTATTGTAAACGAAATATTAAATAAATTTGAAATTGACGATGTTGTTGGAGCGGTACCAGTTCACTTAGCTGCAGGGGTTTGGGGAACTCTAGCAGTTGGTTTATTTAGCGATTTAAGTATTTTAGATACAGGTCTTGATAGATTTTCTCAAATAAAAATTCAGTTAATTGGTATCATTTCGATTGGTGCATTTACATTTATATCTTCATTTATAATTTTAAGTCTTTTTAATAAATTTTATCCATTAAGAGTAAGCCCAGTTCAAGAAGAATTAGGTTTAAATATTGCAGAACATAATGCTGTATCAATTGAGCATGATTTAATTACTATTTTAGATAAACAATCAGAGTCTGGCGATCTCAAAATAAGAGGACCACAAGATCCGTTTACTGCTGGGGGTGTGATTGGTCTTTATTATAACAAGCTTATGAGCAAACTTGAGACAAGCGAGGATGAAAAAAATAAGTGGCGAGAAAGAATTTCAAAAGAGGTAAAACTTGCTGTCAAAGTTCAAGAAAATTTTTTACCAAAAAGAAATTTAAAAAACTATCCAGTACATGGAATTAATATTGCAGCAAGAGAGGTTTCCGGAGATTTTTTTAGTTTTTACCCACACAATGATAGTATTTATTTTATTATTGCAGATGTGGCTGGCAAAGGAATTCATGCAGGCATGGTTATGGCAAAAGCATCAACTTTATTTGAAGTTTTAGCTCAATCAAAAGTTGATCCAGATGAAATAGTTTTTCACATGAACAACGATTTAAATAATACTAAAACTGCCGGTATGTTTGTCACCTCCATTGTAGGAGAATATAATTTAATTACTGATGAAATTAGATGGGTCAATGCGGGTCATCAACCTGCAATTTTAAGAAACGGACAAGGTAAATATGATCAGTTTGAAAGTTCAGCACCTCCATTAGGTGTTATAAAGCAAAAAGATAAAACTATTTATAATATTCATAAAACAAAATTAAATGGCTCAAGATTTTATGCTTTTACTGATGGATTGTCAGAAAGCTTAAATGATAAAGGTGAGGAGATAGGGATTGATGGTTCAATTGGTATCATCGAGCAAAACTATAATAAAGATACAGTTAAACAATTAGACAGCATTACTCAATCTGTAATAGGAACCAGCCAAAATAGAAAATTATCTGATGACTTAACATTAATAAGTATTGGAAAATAAGAGTAATTTTAAAAATTAATTAATTGAAAAAAACAACAAACTTAATATCTTTTGAATTTTATGTTTTTGTATTTAGTGAGATTTAAACTATTTTTAATTTCAACAATTCTGTTGATTTCGACATCTGCATTTTCTTCAGAAAAAAACATTACTTATATGCAAATCTTACAGGATCCAAATAACTTAGATTTAAATTTAAAATATGCACAGCAACAAGGAAAAGTTGGAAATTTTAAACAAACAATTTCAACACTTGAAAGATTGAATATGCTTTATCCAGACAATGTTGAAATAAAATTATATTTGTTATCTGTTTTAGTCCAAGTCGACTCTCCAGAAAAAGCTAACACGATTATTGAAGATATGAAATTAAGAAGAGATCTTTCTGCAGAGGACTTAGAAACTTTACAAGAAATTGAGGAAGAGTTAAAAGATCGTGAACCGAGTTTGTGGAATTTAACAGCAGATGTTGGTTTTGGAGCTACATTCTCTAATAACGTTAATAGTGTTTCAAAAAATAGATTGAAACTAGATGAAGACTCAGTGGCTGCTTTTACATCTGCAATGCATGATAGGACTGAAAGTGCATCATTAGGAATAACTGCAACAAGACCTATTGGTGAAGAGTCTTCATTATTGTTTAATTTTGGTCATACCACATCTAATCAATATCAAGAGGCAGATGATGATTTTCAAAGCTATGGTTTAACAATTGGTCTTGATACTACTTTAGGTAATCAAAGTTTAAGTCCTTACTTGATTATGAGTAAGACTGATGCACAACATGACGCGGATAGTTTTTCTATGATGGTTGGAGTAGGAGGTTTTTTTACAGTTGGAGAGAGACATTCTTTTAGTTATGGATATTCTTACTCAGACTCTAAAGCAAATCGTAATTCATCCGACCTTACTGCAGATGAAACTAATTCGATTGGTCATACCTATAATTTTGGATATGATTTAATTTTAACTCCAATAATTTCTAGTTCACTCAGTTTAGGTTATAGTGATAGTGATGCGAAAGTTGACGCAGGAAATGATTATGAAACATATGAATTTGGATTAGGTTTAAATTTTGCATTTCCTTGGGCTTATATAGCATGGAGTGCCTCAACAAGTTTCAATGATTATAAAGTTGCAGACTCTTCAGTAACCTCAGCTAAGTTGAGATCTGATAATGCAACTACAACTGATTTAATGATTACTAAAGCTATAGGAGATATTTTTCCAGCAATTGATCCAAACAGAACACTCTTTATAAATTTATCGTATGAAAAAACGTTTTCCGAGGCAAACATTATGAACTACGATTATTTAGCCGATTCCTTTGCATTAAGTTTTTCTAAGGCTTTAAGACTTAATTAATTGTTTTTTTCCTAAAATACCCTAAAAAATTACTCTTTTTTGACGTTCAATTTGAGCTTTTAAAGTTTATTTTTTTTATTTTTTTGTTAGTTTTACCTTAATGAAAAAATTATTATCAGTTGTAACAGGTCTAATTTTTATGATCAGCACATGTGTTTTTGCTGAGGAAAAATTAACTATTGAAAAACAATTAGTTGGAATTGTCGGTGCAATTTCAGGGACTGTTAAAACTGAGACAAGAGAATTAAAAGCTGGTGATAAAATTTATCTTAATGAAACAATTGTTGCCGGCGCAGGATCTGGAACACAGATTTTACTTTTAGATCAATCGACATTTACTATCGGTGAAGACTCAGAAGTTGTAATGGATACATTTATATTTGATCCTGCAACAAATGATGGAAAAATAGTTGCGAGTGTTAAACAAGGAAGCTTAAAAGTAATCTCAGGTTTAATCAGTAAAAAAAATCCTGATAGTTTAACTGTAGAAGTGCCAGAGGGAACTCTTGGTTCAAGAGGAACAGAATTTCAAACAATCGTATCAAAAGGTAAAACTGATACTTTATTAATTGGCCCAGGAAAAAATAATACTTTAGGAATGAGACCAGGGGCAGTTTTAGTTGGAAACAATTTAGGTTCAACTTTACTTGATAATCCATACAGCATGGCGTCAATGACCAAAGGTAAAGCACCTGGACAAGCGAAAAAAATTACTAAAAACCAGTTAAAGAAATTTAATAAAAAGATGAAAGCTCTAAGAGTTGCTAAGCTCTCACCCGAAGAAAAGAAAGGTAAGAGAAAAGAAATGAAAAAACAATTAAGAAAAGAGCTTAAGTCTATGGGTTTTGAAAAAGAAGAAATTAAATCTATTATTAAAGAAAATATTCAAAAAGATAAAGAGAAGAAAGTAGCTATTAAAAAAGAAAGAGCTGAGAAGAAAAAAGCTAAAAAGAAAAAAGCAAAAGCTGAAAAGAAAAAGAATAAAAAGAAAAAAGCTAAAAAGGTAGATAAGAAAAAAGGTAAAAAGAAAAAAGCTACTAAAAAAGGTTCTAAAAAGAAAAAAGCAGTTAAGAAAAAAGAAGGTAAAAAGAAAAAAGCTACTAAGAAAAAAGCTACTAAAAAGAAAAAAGCTACTAAGAAAAAAGCTACTAAAAAGAAAAAAGCTGTGAAGAAAAAACCAGCTAAAAAGAAAAAGAAAGCAGTAAAGAAAAAAGTTAAGAAGAAAAAGAAAGTAGTTAAAAAGAAAAAACCTAAAAAGAAGATTAAGAAAAAAGTAGCGAAGAAAAGAAAGATCGTTAAAAAGAAAAGAGCAGCTAAAAAGAAAAGAGCTAAAAAGAAAAGAAGAAAAAAGAAGTAATTAGCTAGTTCTTAATAAGTTTCATTTACATTACTTAAATTAGATATAAATTTCACTTTGTGAAAGCTTTTGTACAAAAAAATTTAAATTATTTTTTTTTCTTAATTGTACTCACTTTATTAATTTTTCTAAAAATTTTAAATCCAGCATTTATTAAGTCAGTTTCTTATTTAAGTTTTGATTTGTATCAAAAAATTTTTGCTGAAGAAAAAGAGAGTGAAGTAGTTATCATTGATATTGATGAACAAAGCCTTGGTAAGTTTGGACAATTTCCCTGGAATAGAACAGTTTTTGCAAAAATTCTTGATCAACTGAATACCGCAACCCCCAAAGCTATTGGTTTTGATATATTCTTTACTGAAAAAGACAAACAGTCTCCTGAAGAAATTATTAAATCTTATAATTTAATCCCCTCAGATATTACTGAGTTGCAAAAATTAAAAGGTCCAGATGATTTATTCGCAGAAAAATTAAAAGAGTCAAAATCAGTTATTGCAGTATTGGGTAGCAATGTCCCATCACATTCAAATTATGATCGAAAAGCCAAAGCAAGATTTCTTTCTAAAGGAGGTGAACCAAAACAATTTACATATTCTTACCCATTTTCTATAGGTTCATTAGAAAAATTAGAAAAAAATGTTCAGGGTCTTGGCTCAATTTCTTTTTTAGATCAGCTCGACGGAATTATTAGATCTTTACCATTAATTGTTCAATTTAATAAAAAGATATATCCAACAATGGGCTTAGAGATGGTTCGAGTTGGATCCAAGCAAAAAAACATTTATGTAGAATTAAATGAGGTAGGAATAAATAGAATAAGCGCTAGACCCTATAAAGTAGAGTCTGATCCTAATGGTATTATTTGGATCAAATACAAAAAATCAAATAAAAAACAATATATTTCTGCAGGTGATGTCTATGATGGTAATTTTGAAAAAAGTTTTTTTGAAAATAAATATGTTTTAATTGGAGCTTCAGCTCAAGGCTTATTCGATTTAGTAAAAACTCCACTGGGTATTACAATACCTGGAGTAGAAGTTCATGCTAATGTTATTGAAAATATTTTAGACCAGTCTTATTTGATAAGAAATCCTAACACTTATATCTTTGAGCTTATATTTTCTATTATCATTGCCTTACTCACTTTTATTTTATCGCAAAAAATTAAACCGAAATATAGTTTATCAATCTTCTTTGGCAATATTCTATTAATTATTATTATTGGTTTCTCTATTTATAAATTTAGATCAGAGTTAGTGGACTTTAGTTATCCAATTTTCATAGTAACTTTAACATTTTTGACCGGACTTTATTTTAGATTTATTGAGGAAAATAAAATGGCTTTAGCTAATTTACAAAAAGAAGCTAAACTTTTAAAAGAACGAGAACTTGCCGCGGGAGTCCAAAAAAGCTTATTTCCAGATATTTCGAAATTTGAAAACTTTATTTTTGCTAAAAACGTTCCAGCAAGAGACGTATCTGGAGATTATTTTGATGTCGTAAGAGCAACACCTGAGGAATATTTTTTTACTTTAGCTGATGTATCTGGCAAAGGTGTTAAAGCTGGAATGTATATGGCAAAAGCATCCTCGATCTTTAGAACCTTAACTAATTTAAAATTTCCTTTAGAAAAAGTTGTCTTTGGTGTCAATAATGAATTAGTGGAGGCAAAATTTAAAGGAATGTTTGTCACCGCTGTTTTTGGCAAATTAAATATTAAAACAGGGGAGCTGGTTTTTATTAATGCTGGTCATGAAAGCATTCTTACTTTTGGTGAAAATAAAGATTATGAATATATTAAATCAGATATGCCACCTATTGGTATCGTAAAATATTTTACCGAGTCGATGGTGAAATCTAATACTATTAATCTTAAAGATAAAACTTTTGTAGTTTATACAGATGGTGTAACTGAGGGTTATATGAAAAATGGTGAAGAGTTAGGAGCTGAGGGGGTGCAAAATATTATAAACGAAATGTCACAGGTTACACCAAAGTCTATAGTTGAAGCTATCGAAAAAGAGCTTAACTGGGGTGCAGAAAAGTTAAGGGATGACATCACTTGTATGGCAATAAACATTAATAATACTGAGTTGATAAAGAAGAAATAATTTGAAACCCAAATTGAATAAATTGATTATTTAAATTTTTTCAATTTTATGTAGATTACTCATGTGAAACGAATCTTTTTATTAATAGTATTACTACCTATTTTGAGTAATTGTACTCAATATTCAGCAATGATTAGCCCTGCTTTAACTCTAGCCCATACAGGCAATATTGCTCAAGCAACAACTTCTTTATCAAGTTCTTTAGCAATCAACGGAGTTAAAAAAGAATATACTAATAATTTAGAAGCAGAAAGGATTTGTCCCACTTTTCATTCATCAGAATTAAATGCAATCTTTTTTGAGACTATAGAACATACAGGTTGCTACTACGATCCCCTTAGTATTCTTCGATAATTCTTAGTTTTTTCTAATTTTATTTTTGACATTGATTTTTGAAGTTTATAAAATTTTATAATGAATTTTTTTTTACCAGTAAAAATAATCACTTATTTGATTATTTGTTTATCGTTTATTTCTAATTCATATGCTGAAGTTAAACCTAGTTTGTTAAGGACAGTTAGTTTAACTAATATTGTAAAATCTCCATCAGATGTAAGATTTAATCCTGCTGGAACTAAAATTTTTTTTTCTGATTTCCATTCTGGAGCAAATGTTTTATTACAATTCGATGTTGATACCCCTTTTAATATTTCTACAATCGATTTTAATAGTAAAGTAGAATTGGCTACTGGGGGAGGTAGTGATCCTATAAGTCAGCCACAAGGTTTCGAATTTAATAACGATGGAACAAAAGTTTTTGCTATCAATAATGGAGGTGGTTTCAACGCTCATTTGCTTTCAACTCCCTATGATTTTTCAAGTGCTACTCGTGTCGCTGACGATGGTTTTAATTTTGCAACAGATCCAGATCCAGATATAGGTAACAACAGAGCTGTTAAATTTAATCTTGATGGAACAAAAATGTTTCTAATAGATGTTTGGGTTAATTCTACTGGTAGAAGAATAATTGAATTTAATTTATCTACCCCTTATGACACCAGCACAGTTACCGAAGGAAATAGTTTTACAATTAGTGGTGCAACAACAATCCTTCAAGATTTTTCATTTGATGATGATGGTACGAGAATGTATGTAATTGAAACTGCTACAAGTCCAGGTGTTAGATACATCTATGTTTATAAACTATCAACAGGCTTTGATATAACTACAGCAACGTTTGCAGGAAAAGTCCAACAAGTATTTGAGAGTTTAGGAAGTGATGGAACTAATGGAACTCCTCTCGGTATGGGTTTCTCCGAAGATGGAATGAAACTTTACCAAGTTACTTACCAAGATGATGCAATTGGTGCTCGTGATAGAGTACATGAATACGATTTAATTTGTCCTTATGGGATTGTGCTTTGTGAAAATGAAACAGCTACCAGTACCAGTGCATCAGTTAATTTCGCTAAAAATGTAATTTATCAAAATTCAAATACAATTTTCAAAAGATTTGATTGGTTACGTAGAAATGAGGAAAAAACAAATTTAAATAGTCATAATATTAAACTAAATATCAATAACCCAATTTTAGCTTCATTTAAGCATAAGCTAGAAAATTCTTTAAGATATAATTTAGAAAATTCACTAAATAATAATCAATATATTCATGCATCTTTAAAAGACAAAAATCCTTTCAAGAATATGAGGAATTGGTCTCATTGGTCTCACGTTGATATTTCATTTGGCAGAGTAGGAGAAAAAGGTTTCATTAAACCAAAAGACATTAGAACAAGAGGTATTATGTTTGGAGCTGATAAATTAATTGATAATAAAATTTTTGGGCTAGCTTTTCGATACGGCAATGATGATGTTAAAATTGATACTGGTCTAGGAAGTAAATTAGACGCCCAAGCATATACTTTAAATATGTATGGAAGTTTACCTCTAGATGGAAAATCAAATCTTAATACTCTAATTGGTGCAAGCTTTTTAAACATTGATCAATTAGTTAAAAATACAGTTACAGGAGAAAGATACGGCAGACAAATTTTTACATCAATGGTTTATGAAAATGAAAACGAATATACTAGACATAATTTAACTCCGTTTGGTAAATTTGAGATAGGTATTACCCAACTTTCAGAGTATACGGATTTTGGAACTTCTGCCACTAACAGCGTAGATGTTCACGAAAGACTTACTTTTAAGACTGGAAATGTTTCGGGGGGTTTTAAGTTTGATGACACTTTATATCTAGATAATAAAACTCTTAACAGAAACGGTTTTGTAGAATATATTTTTGATTTAACTCCAGATATTGATCATTTTTATAAAAATCACATTGATAATACAACAGTAAGAAAAACTTTAAAAAAACATTCTTTGCATAATATTAGGGGAAATATTGGCTTTGAGTATGTAGATATGAATGGTTATACGTTGGCAATCAATTATGAAAGATTCCAAAGTCTTAGTAATAGTGCTTACTCAGATAGTTTATTATTTAAATTAGGAAAAAAACAAGTTAATCAAGCTAATTTTGATGTGATTTATGATCCTACAAATAATAATAATACTGAGATTAGTTATTTAAAAAACTTTGGTAATTTTAATCTTAAATTAAATTCTAACTATAGTTTATTTAGTAAAATCCCCGATTATGGTGCAAATTTAGAAATTTCTGGCACCTTTTAATATTTCCAAATTTCAAATATTTTTTTTATAAAGTGTATATGAAAAAAAATAAAATCTACATATTTTTATTTAATTTTTTGACTCTAATAACTTATTTTTTTTCTCAAAACGCGTATGCGAATTTTATAGCAAGTGGTGACACACTTTCTACTTCCAACTATGAAATACGAAGATTCGATACTTCAGCTCAAACAACCGACCCTAGAGATATTACATTTAGTAATGATGGAAAAAAAATGTTTACGGTTGAACAACAAACAAGAAGTGTATTTGAATATATTTTATCGACACCTTACAACATATCGACAGCTTCTTTTGTCCAAAGCCTATCAGTTAGTGGTCAATCTAGTAAACCTTTTAAAGTTAAGTTTAACAATGATGGATCAAAAATGTTTATTGCTGGAAGAGGAGAAAGAAAAGTATTTGAATACTCGCTCTCTACAAATTTCGATATATCATCGGCATCAGTAACGTATACTGGAAATTTTATTGATGTTTCACCGCAACTTACTAGCTTTTTAAATGGTCTAACTTTTAGTCCTGATGGCAAAATTATGATTATTACTGAGCAAGCGTTTGGCTTGCATCAATATTCATTAAACAAAAGTTTTGATCTTTCGGGTGGAGCTAATTTTATAAGATCTGCTGCAGTGACAACACTTTTGAATGGATCTACACATAATGGTATAGTGTTCAATCAAAGTGGTACAAGATTGTTTATGGTAGACTCACAAGTAAATGCTGTTAATCAATATACTTTATCTGAGGGTTTTAATATTGCGACAGCTTCTTTTGATGGTGGTGCAAGGGATACCGAGACTGACGCCAGTAGTATAGACTTTAGTCCCTCTGGGTTAAGAATGTATGTTGCAGGAATTGATGATTTAGTTAAAGAGTATCACTTACCTTGTCCGTTCAATCTTTTTGCTGGAAAATGTACAGAGATCACTGAAGGAGATAGAAGAGGAGTGGCTGAAGCTCAAGTTAATATTGCAAACAGAACAATTGAACACTCAACAGACACAGCGCTCAATCGTCTAAAATGGATTAGACGAAATAAAGATCTTCAAGATTTAAGCTTTAGAAATATTAAACTTAATTTCTCTAATCAAATGTTAGCTTCTCTTGCTGAGGCTATTCAAGTTTCAACATCTCCTAAAGAAAAAAGTAAAAACAAAGATATCTTTTATTGGTCTGAGGGAAGTTTAGCTTTTGGTAAAGTTAAAGAAACAGACACTTCCTCTAAGAAAAAAATCTATACCGATGGTATCACCATTGGTGCTGACAAGTTTACTGATGATGGAGAGATTAAGGGGCTAGCGTTTAGATTTAGTCAAAATGACGTGAAAGTTGGTGTTGATGGAAGTAAATTAGATACAGATACTTACAATTTAACTTATTATTCAACCACTCCAGTAAAAGATGACAATAGATTTTTAGATGCCGTTATTGGTATTGGTGCACTTTATTCAGATATATTAAGTGTTTTAGATGGAAATAAATTAAATGGAAATAGAAATGGTAAACAAATTTATGGAACTTTAAAATTGAAAGAGGAGATTAAAAAAGATGAGCTCACCTTAATCCCTGCTGCTCAAATTGATTTGGGTTATACATTATTAAGTAGTTATTCTGAAAGTGGAAAAACTGCAATGAGATTTGATAAACAAAGCATTCAGTCAAGAAATTTAAGATTATCCCTAGCTTCAGTTGAGGAACTAAACAATAAAAAATATAAAATGAAAGCTCATGGCAAGATTGAATATCAAGCTAATTTACACCGCTCTTCTAACATAAAGTATTCTTACATAAGTGATAGCTCAAGTAAATTTGATACTGAATTAAATTCTGGAGCATTACATAATATTAATGGTGAAGTAGGTGTTGATGTTATTTATGATGATAACTTTAGTTTATTTTTTATTTGGGAACATAATAATGCACACGGAGTGGGTAATACAAATAAAATTCACATAGCAATTGGTTATCTACCGCAAAAAAATACTAATTTTGCTTTTAAAATTGAAGGTGATGAAATTTTAAAATCAAAATATATTTATACTAAAAACGTTAATGGTTTAGATATTGATTTTCATTTACTAAATAATAATGCGATGAGACCTGAAACCATTGATGAAATTGCTTTAAACTTAAGAAAAGTTTTTTGAAATATTATTTTAAAAGATCTTGAAGTTTATTTTCTTTCTCTAGTGCTCTAACCTCATCATATCCACCGATATGCTGTTCATCAAAAAAAATTTGAGGAATCGTTCTTTTACCGTTTGTTTTTTGAATCATTTCATCTTTTGCCCCATCAACTTTGGCAACATCAATTTCTTCATAAGGTGCATTGTTTCTTGTAAGTAATCTTTTGGCAGCTTCACAATAATTACACATGGGACCAGTATAAATCGTAATTTTTTTCATAGCTTATAGATAATCACCTTTTTTTATTTTACTAGTAATTTGTTTTCTTGAATATTCAAATTTTTTTCTGTGTTTGATGCTTTTTTGATGAACTCTTTTTCTCCATAATCTAAATGAGGATGGTTTGAGAGATTTTCTCATTATCTTAATAACATCCGATTCTCGGTAGCCAGTTTTTTTTTCGATATCTTCAAAAGTGATCCTATCGGCCCAGGCTGCCCAGATGACCCAATCTGGATCTTCATGATTTGGCTCTGGATTTTTGACTCGGGTAACTGGCCTGTGACCTTTTTTTTTCATAAATCCTTTATATTTGAAAAAAATCAATAATGCATTTTTTTTAGGATCTGTTATAGTGTGATTTGATAGTCCTACTTAGCCATCTTTAGCTCCCGGTTTTTTAGGACTATCTTTTTTTTTATGCTCCCCCTAGATTTTATCCTTTTTTTACAGATCATAATTTTTCTATTCATCACACCGGGTACCCCTCGAATAGTTATTATCTCTTATTCGATGAATTATGGAGTTAAAAATTGTATTTGGACAGCTTTAGGGGATGTTACCGCAAATTTATTTCAAGCAACTTTAGTAATTTTTGTTATAGGAACATTTTTGTTGGATAATCCAAACTTTTTAAACTTTTATAAGTGGATCGGAGTTATTTATTTAATGTATTTAGCTTATGATGTGTACAAATCTTCACCAAAAGATGTTAATTCAAAAATAATTAGCACCAAAAGTGTTTTTTCTTTTTATAAAGATGGTTTTTTAGTTGCAGGCACAAGTCCTAAGGCTTGGTTGTTCTTTCCTTTAATATTTCCCCAGTTTATTGACTTTAATACTAATTATATTGTTCAATTCTTAATCTTAATAACAACTTATGTTGTTTTAGATTTTATTTCTTTGATTGGTTATGCTTTGCTAGCACAAAAATTAATTATATGGATCAAAGCAAATCCTAAAACAATTAATACAATCTCAGCGAGTGTTTTAGTAATCATTGCGTTAATTATTATTGTTACACAACAATATTAAACCTATCTAAAGTTGTTTTTGCCTCTTGCAATAAAACAAAATTATTTATTTAATTAAGAATTAATTAATTAATAACAGAAGGAAATAAAATGAAAATAAACAAGATAATCTTGAGTTTTATTTCTGCAGTAGCAATTTTACTTTCAACTTCAGCTGTTTCATTTGCAAAAGTAGTTGGTGATAAAATTGTTTTAGGTGCTGCTATTTCATTAACTGGAAAATATTCATCTAATGGTGTTCATACACAAAACGGTTATAACATGGCTGTTGATAGAATTAATAGCATGGGTGGTGTTAAAGTTGGTGGAAAAACTTATAAGTTTGAAATCATTTATTATGATGATGAATCAAACCCAAAAAGAGCAGCTCAATTAGCAGAAAGATTAATCTCACAAGATGGTGTTGAGTTTATGCTTGGGCCTTATAGTTCAGGTTTAACAAAAGCAATTGCACCTGTTACAGAAAAGTATGGTGTACCAATGGTGGAAGCAAATGGTGCGTCTAGATCTTTGTTTACTAAAGGTTACAAATATCTATTTGCAGTTTTAGCTCCAGCTAACTTATATCTTGATGTAGCTATTAGAACAGCAGTTGAGTTAAATGGTGGAAAAGGTGTAAGAATTGCACAAGCATTTGAACAAGATGCTTTTTCACAAGACGTAAGATTAGGTATTTTAGATGCAGCGAAAGAAACTGGATCTGAAATTATAATCGACGATAAGCTGCCAAAAGAGCTTAACGATATGGCTGCAACATTAGTTAAAGTAAAACAAATGAAGCCAGATGTTCTTGTGGTATCAGGACATACAAAAGGCGCATTAACTGCAATTAGACAAATTGCTGAAATGAAAGTTGATGTTCCAATGTTAGCAATGACACATTGTGATGCTGCGAAATTATCAAAACAACATGGTAAAAATTCTCAGTATGCTTTATGTGCTTCTCAATGGCATAAAACACTAACGTATAAAGATAACTTCTTTAAAGATGGTATGACGTATGCGGCAGACTTCCAAAAAGAGTTTGGATATGATCCGCCATATCAATCAGCAGAATCTTCTGCAGCATTGTTAGTGTTCAAGGATGCTTTTGAAAGAGCTAATTCTTTCGATCAAAAGAAAGTAAGAGATGCTCTTGCTGCTACGAACATGCAAACATTCTATGGAAATATTAAGTTCGCACCGGGTGGTCAAAATGTTGACAAGCCGATGGTACTTTTCCAAGTAATGTGTGATGGCGCTGGGAAATGTGAAAATAAAGTTGTAGCTCCACTGAAGTGGGCTTCAGCTAAATTGATTCACCCAATTCCTAAGTGGTCTGACAGATAATAACAAATCTTTAAATACCCCCTAAATTCTAGGGGGTATTTTTTTTAGAGGCAAATTATGGATTTCATGGTTTTTCAGTATCCGATGATAACCGTTCAAGCTTGCTTGGACGGGATACTACTTGGAATTTTATTTGCGTTAATTGCTTATGGCATGGCTTTGCAATGGGGGGTCATGAATATCATAAACATTGCACAAGGTGATTTAGTTATTCTTGGTGGATACATTGCATACTTTATGTATCTTTATGGAATTCATCCAGCCTGGGGAGTAATAGTTTCACCGATTATAATGTATTTTGTTGGTGTCGGTATTTATAAATTAGTAATCAATAAAGTTGTTGATAGAGACTTGTTTATCTCAATTCTTGCTACATTTGGTATAAGTATTCTTTTTATGCAGCTAATGAACTTTGCATTTGGTGCAGATGTTGTCTTAGCAAATTCAGGTTATGGCACAACATTTTTGTTTGATAGCGCAGTGGTTTTGCCAAACTCAAAAATATTTTCGGCATTTGTTAGTATTGTTTTTGCTATTGGTTTAGTAATTTATATGAAAAAATCGAAACTTGGCCGAGCAATTAGAGCGACAGCTCAAAACGCAAGGGCTGCAAAGATTTTAGGCGTAGATACAGAAAAAGTTTATGCAGCAACTTTTGGATTAAATGCTGCTCTTTGTGGTGTTGCAGGAGCACTTATTTCAATAACTTTTACAATTCATCCTTATATGGGATTACCATATACAATTAGATCATTTATGATTGTTATTGTTGCGGGACTTGGCAACTTACCTGGTGTTGCAATGTCAGGGATGGGTCTTGGTGTATTTGAAGAGTTTGCTGACTATATATTGGGTACAGAATTTAGAATAGGTTCAGTATTTTTATTATTAGTTTTAATTCTTGTTTATAGAAGATTTAAACTTTCAAGAAAAAGAGAGTATCTAAAATAATGAATAAAAATGTCATATTATATGCTGCAATTTTAATATTTGGACTCGCTGCACCCTTTGTATTTCCAGCATTTAAAGTTCAATTATCTATTTTGTGTGTATTGATTGTTTTAGCTACCACTTGGAATATTCAAGGTGGCGAAATGGGATACAATACGTTTGGGAACATTTTATTTTATGGTTTAGGAATGTATTTATGCGCCTCTGTACAAGTTGGCATGTTCTTTCCTTTAGCAGAGTGGACAGAAAGTGGAGGAGAAAAAACTTTTGTTCATACGCCCACACAATTCTTTCAAGGAATGGCAGCTGGACTTGTAGTGGCTGCCGTTGTTCCGACTATTGTTGCAGGATTAATTGGTTATGCCATTTTAGGACTTAGAGGACATTATTTTGCAATTTGTACTTTAGGTTTAGGTGTTGCTGCAGGAGAAATTTCTGGTGGTATAGAGATTATTGGAGCGGGACAAGGTTTTACCACACCACCTTTTCCAAATGTTGGTGGATTAGAGGCAAGGGGAGAGTTTTTTTACTTTTTAAGTTTTGGTGCGCTCGTACTTACATTCATAGCAGTAAGAGCGATTTACTCAACAAGATTTAGATTAATTCTTAACGCGATCAGGGATAATGAAGATAAAGCTGAGGCAATGGGAATTGAAACGATGAAATATAAAATAATTGGTTGGATGGTGTCAGCATTTTTCTGCGGTTTAGCAGGTGGTATTATGGGCGGACTTGTTGGCTACATAGACTCTACCGATGTTGCTTTTGATGGAAGAGAGATGGGAGTATTTATGGTCTTGATGGCAATTTTAGGTGGCAAAGGAACTTTGTGGGGTCCTGTGATTGGAGCAACTGTATTTCATATTTTCAAAGAAGGATTTTGGACATTCTTTTTAGGTTGGCAATATGTGGCTTTAGGAGTTTTGATAGTTGTCATTGTCATTTACTTCCCAGAGGGAATTATGGGATGGTTGAGAGAAAAATACCCTGAACGATTTGGTGAAGTTGTTGATGAGGCTGATCGAAAAGCACAGGTAGAATTGAAATGAGTATTTTAGAAGTAAATAATGTAAGTAAATCATTTGGCGGTGTTAAGGCTAATGTTGACATTTCAATGTCAGTAGAAAAAGGAAAAATATTTGGACTAATTGGTCCAAATGGTTCAGGAAAAACAACTTTATTTAACTCAATAGTGGGAACTTATCCAATAGATCAAGGTTCAATAAAATTTAATGGTAAAGAAGTATCTGAATTACCAGTTCCTGTAATTGCTAAACTTGGTTTATTAAGAACTTTTCAACAAACAAGAATTTATGGAAAATTAAATTGTGTAGATAATATGTTAATCAGTCACAAAGGTAGTGATGAAAGTATATTAAAAATATTCTCAAAAATTCCTCAAGATTTAACCGAGAAGGCAGAAAATCTTTTAAATTTTGTCGGACTTTATCAAAAAAGAAAATTAAGAGCTGGCGACCTATCTTTTGGTCAGCAAAAATTACTTGAGTTGGCAATGGCTTTGATGAATGAACCAGAAATGCTTTTATTAGATGAGCCAACCGCAGGTATAAATCCAACTTTAATTAATGGAATAATAGACAGATTAATTAAAGTAAACCAGGATTTTGGGATAACTCTTTTAGTTATCGAACATAATATGAGGGTTATTATGCAATTAGCAGAAAGTATTTATTGTTTAGCTCACGGCAAAATGCTTGCTAATGGAACACCGGATGAGATTAAAAATGATAAAAGAGTAATCGATGCATACCTGGGGGCACAATAATGTCTAATCAATATGAAGTATTAGGAAAGGCTCCTCAAGCAGATGATTTAAAAAAACTTTCACCTAACGACATTCATCTTACGATTAAAAATATGAATGCTGGCTATGGGAAGATGGAAATTTTACATAATTTTGATCTTTATGTTAGTAAGGCTCAATCACTTTGTTTAATAGGTCCAAATGGTGCTGGTAAATCAACTATTCTTCATTCAATTTATGGATTTACCAATATTTTTTCTGGGAAAATAGAAATTGATGGAAAAGAAATAACCAATTTATCACCAGCTGAAAAATTAAAATCAGTTGGTATTGCATATATTTTACAAGATAATTCTGTTTTCCCTGATATGACTGTTGAGGAAAATCTTTTAATGGGTGGATTTATCAAAGATAAAACAGAGGAATCATTTCAAGAAGCTGAAAGAATTCTTGAGAAGTATGAAAGGTTAAGAAATAGAAGAAATCAACCTGCAAAAGTTTTGTCTGGTGGTGAGAGAAGGTTATTGGAAATTTCAAGAGCATTGGTTATGAAACCGTCAGTTTTACTTGTCGATGAACCATCAATAGGACTAGAGCCAAGATATATTGAGATGGTATTTGAAATTTTAAGAGATCTTCAACAAAATGAAAAAAAAACAATTATCCTTGTTGAGCAAAATGCAAAAAAAGGTTTAGAGTTTGCTGACATCGGTTATGTTTTAGTATCAGGACAAACTGCAATAGCAGGTAAAGGAGATGAACTCTTAAATAATCCTGATGTTGGACGCCTATTTCTAGGCGGTTAATGATTGATTCAAAATATTTTTTGAGAGGATTTGCATCTATCAAAGGTGTAGGAAGTCCAGCTATAGCCTTAGGTGCTAGCTTTATAGCTATTGGGGCTCTTTTGAAAAATATTGGTTTTACAATTCAAGAAAGTCTTTTTTCAACTTTTTTAACTTATGCTTTACCTGGTTCATTAGTGATGGCAGAATCAATTATAATTGGATCATCATTAATAAATATCTTCATTGCTGTCTGGTTAGTAAATGCAAGATTGTATCCAATGACAGTTTCCTTAATGCCTTTGTTGATGCATCAAAAACAACCTAAATGGAAATATTATTTATCATGTCACTTTATTGCCGTCTCATC
Organism: uncultured Pelagibacteraceae bacterium; assembly: GCA_902582605.1. Taxonomy (GTDB): domain Bacteria; phylum Pseudomonadota; class Alphaproteobacteria; order Pelagibacterales; family Pelagibacteraceae; genus Pelagibacter. Next base: position 60,760 of record CACHSP010000004.1, read on the forward strand.
ATGGCTAATAATGAAAGATAATTATGAACAAATAAAAAAAGAAGCAAGGATAGATTTTTGGATTGGTATTGGTACAGCAACCTGGTCAGTAGCAATTTTTTCAACATTTATTGGCTACATTGCATCAGACTTTTTAAATAGAGATATGTTAATTGGGTTAGCAATAATTAATCCAATTTATTTTACTTGCATGATGGTAGGGGCGATGAAAACTATTAAAATTAGTTTATCAATCATCCTGGGTGCAATTTTAGGTCCGGCTTTTTATTTTATATCTCCAGAGTGGTGTATTTTATTTGGTGGTTTTGTGGCTGGAACAATTGCATTTTTTATTGGAGAAATTAATGACAGGTAATATTTTTTTAGTAATCTTAATTACTTCATTAGCGACATTTTTGTCTAGATTTCTAGGTGTTCTTAGTTCAGAAAATATTAAAGAAACTTCCAAAATATTTAGATGGTTTAATTGCTTGGCATACTCGACGTTAGCAGCATTAATAGCTAGGATTGTAATTTTTCCATCAGGGTTATTATCTGAGATAGATTACTTAGTAAGACTTATTGTAATAATTTTATCAATTGGGCTTTTTTTTATCACTAAAAAAAATTTAGTTTACCCAACAATTTTCTCTGCTATCATACTTACACTTTTTAGCAGTTATTTATGATTGAAAAAATTGACGGATTTGAAATTTATGAAAATAAGCAATCTCCAAGAATAATTAACATAGATATAGGAGATGAAATTTTAAATAAACTTATCTTTCCTTTTAATAAGTTTGATATTACTGCATTAGAATATAAACCCTTTACCAGATTTACTATCGCAAAAAGTTTGGATGATTTAAGTAATAATAAATTATCTAAATTAATTAATAAAATAATTAGAGATCGAAATACTGGTTGTTTCATTATTAAACCTAAAAATTTAATATCTAAAATTGATGATAGTTTTTTAGTAAAGCTTTCAACTGCTGTTGCGCATCTTATTGGGAACCCTAATCATGATGCAATGGCTGGCAAATACTATGCTAGATTTCATGTTAAGCATGAGGATAGAAGTGACTCTTATTTAAGAAAGGCTTATAAAAATATGGATCTACATACTGATGGAACCTATGTAAAAGAAAAAACTGACTGGTTGTTAATGTCAAAAATAGAGGAAAAAAATGTTGAGGGTGGAGAAACTGCTATGCTTCATCTCGATGATTGGGAACATTGTGATGAATTATTTAATGATCCTGTGGGAAAAGAAGATTTTCTTTGGGGTTCTCCGAAAAGTAAAAATATTGATTATAAAGTTGAACATCCAGTATTTTCATCTGATAAAGACGGAAGAGCTCAAATTTCATATATTGATCAATTTCCTGAACCTAAAAATATGAAACAAGGTACTTTTTTACAAAAATTATCTGATAGTTTAGAGGAAAGTAATAAGAAGATTATAACTAAACTTCCGGTGGGATCATCTGTAGTAGCAAATAATTATTTTTGGCTTCATGGCAGAAAAGCCTTTAAAGAACATAAAGATTTAAGTAGAGAGTTATTACGAATTAGAGGTTCTTTTTTTATTAATTAATATAAATTAATCACTATAAGATATTTATGAAATTAGGTTTTATAGGAACTGGAAAAATAACATCTTCAGTTATATCTGGAATATGTTCTTCAAAGCTTAATTATAAAAAGATATTTATTTCATCACGAAATAGTCTTATTGCAAAAGGATTAAAAAAAAAGTTTAAAAAAATATTTATTGAAAAGGATAATCAAAAAATTGTTGATAATTGTGATTGGATTTTTTTAGCAGTCACACCAAATGTTGGTGAAAAAATTATTAAAAATTTAAGATTTAGATCTAGTCAAACAATAATAAGTTTTATCTCAACTATAAATCTTTCAGAACTTCGAAAAATGATAAAAGTAAAAGCTGACTTAGTAAGGGCCATTCCACTTCCGCCAATTTCTCTTAAAAAAGGACCAGTGCCGATCTGCCCACCAAATAGAAAGGTTAAAAATTTTTTTAATGAAATTGGATCTACTATTGAAATTAAAAATGAAAAATTATCAATTAATTTCTGGTCAACGTCAGGGATGATGGCATCTTATTATGAAATATTAAATGTGATGAGTACTTGGTTGATAAAAAAAGGTATTAAAAGATCTGATGCACAGAAGTATATAACAACTTTATTTTTAGCCTTATCTGAAGATGCAGTCGTAAATTCAAAAAAAGATTTAAGACATTTAGTCAAAGAGTCCCAAACTCCGAAAGGTTTAAACGAACAAGGTTTAAAAGAAATGAGTAAGAGAGGGGCTTATAAATCTGTAGTAAATGCACTAAATAAAATTTACCAAAGACTTAACAAATAATTGATGTCAGAAAATATTTTAGAAATAAACAATCTATCAAAATATTTTGGTGGATTAGCAGCGGTATCAGATTGTTCACTTAAAGTTAAGAAGGGAACTATAACTGGAATAATTGGTCCTAATGGATCAGGAAAAACTACCTTATTTAATTTGATTGCTGGAAATCTAAAATGTTCAGCTGGTAGTGTTATGTTCAACAACGAAAATATAACTGATGTACCGGCGTATGAATTATTTTCAAAAGGCTTACTTAGAACCTTTCAAATTGCACACGAATTTACAAATTTATCAGTCTTAGAAAATTTAATGATGGTTCCTGGTAACCAGTCAGGTGAACAATTGATAAATGCTATATTTAAACCTTCATTAATCATGAAAGAGGAAAATATTATTAAGCAAAAAGCCATTGAAGTTATAGAGTTTTTAAATTTAGGGCATTTAAGAAATGAGCTAGCAGGAAATTTATCTGGTGGTCAAAAAAAATTATTGGAGCTTGGTCGAACAATGATGGTAGATGCAAAGTTAGTTTTGCTAGATGAAGTGGGTGCAGGCGTGAATAGAACACTACTGAAAGATCTTGGTACGGCGATTGAAAAACTTAATAAAGAAAAGGGATATACATTTTGTATGATTGAACATGACATGGATTTCATAGGAAGATTATGTGATCCTGTGATTGTGATGGCTGAAGGATCAGTATTATTTGAAGGTTCAGTGGAAGATGCAAAAAAAGACGAAAAAGTAATTGAAAGTTATTTGGGCAGAGGATCAAAAATAAAGGATAATTGATAATGGCTTTTTTTGAGGGAAATAAGATGACTGGTGGATATGGAAACGGTCCAGACATTATTAATTCTTGCTCAGTGAATGTCGACAAAGGTGAAATTGTTTCAATTTTAGGTCCTAATGGTGCTGGAAAATCAACCGCAATGAAAGCAATGTTAGGTTTATTAAATTTAAAATCTGGCTCAGTAATAATTGATGGTAAAGATATTACTCAACTATCTCCTCAAGATAGAGTTAAGTCAGGAATTTCATTTGTACCTCAAACCAAGAATGTTTTCGCAGGAATGACTGTTGAGGAAAATTTAGAAATGGGAGCTTTCTTAATTGATGAAAGTTATAATTCAGTAATCAATGAGATCTATGAGTTGTTTCCAATATTAAGTCAAAAAAGAAATCAATTAGTTGGTGAATTATCAGGAGGGCAAAGGCAACAGGTTGCGCTTGGTAGGGCGCTAATGATCAAACCATCAGTTTTAATGTTAGATGAACCAACTGCTGGAGTTTCTCCAATAGTAATGGATGAATTGTTTGATCATATTGTAAAAGTTAAACGTACAAATGTTGCAATACTAATGGTGGAACAAAATGCCAAACAAGCACTAAGTATTTCAGACAGAGGTTATGTATTGGTTACAGGAGAAAATCGTTACTCAGGATCAGGAAAAGAGTTGCTAAATGATCCAAGAGTAAGAAGTTCATTTTTAGGCGGTTGATATGGATTATATAAACGCGATCGTACTTTTATTAAATTATATTTTTGTACCAGCATTAGCTTATGGTTCTCAATTGGCTTTAGGTGCCATTTTTGTAACTTTGATATACGGGATATTAAGGTTCGCAAACTTTGCTACAGGAGACATGATGTCTTTTGGAACCATGGTCACAATTTTGTTCACATGGTATTTTCAATCTTTAGGAATAAGTTTGGGTATTTTACCTACTGCTCTTATCGCAATTCCTTTTGCTATAATATTCATGGTTGGTTATATGCTTTTAATAGATAAATTTGTTTTCAAATACTATAGAATAAGCAAAAGCCCCCCTGTTCAATTAGCAATGGTGAGTATTGGAGTAATGTTCGTCACGCAAGCAGTTGTTCGAATAATCATTGGTCCATCTGACAGAAGATTTTTTGATGGTGAAAAATTTTTGATTAAAGCTGGTGAGTTTAAAGAAATGACAGGTCTTAACGAAGGCTTGGCAATTAAATCCACTCAAGTAATTACAATTATTGTAACATTAATTTTAGTTTCAGCTCTCTTTTGGTTTTTAAATAAAACAAAAACAGGAAAAAGTATGAGAGCTTATTCTGATAATGAAGATCTTGCTTTATTGTCTGGAATTGACCCAAAAAAGATTGTTATGATTACTTGGATAATAGCAGGAGTGTTGGCAACCATTGGTGGAGCATTATATGGTTTAGATAAAAGTTTTAAACCATTTACTTATTTCAATAATATGCTTCCAATTTTTGCTGCAGCTATTGTTGGTGGTATAGGAAATCCTTTTGGTGCATTTTTAGGTGGATATGTAATTGCGTTTTCTGAAATTCTTTTAACTTATGCGTATAAAAAATTTTTTATGTATCTATTGCCAGAAAGTTTAGAGCCAAATACTTTAGTGCAATTATTATCAACAGATTATAAATTTGCAGTATCATTTTCAATTCTAGTTATTGTACTGCTTTACAGACCATCTGGAATTTTTAAAGGAAAAATATTGTGAGAAAAAATTTAAACGTAATTGCAGCTTATACTATAATGATGGGATTGATTATTCTTGTTGGTATTTTTCAATCTTGGAATATAGCTTTATCAATCTTCAACCTTTGTTTGATTTCAGCAGTCATGACAATTGGAGCTAATATTCAATGGGGTTATGCTGGTCTTATTAACTTTGGTATTATGGGCTATACTGCCCTTGGTGGTTTAGCTGCAGTTTTAATCTCTGTTGATCCCGTTCAAGAAGCATGGAGCGCAGGTGGATCTAATATTTTATTAAGTCTTTTACTAATAATAGGAATGGTATTAGCCGTAAGATACGTACTAAAAAAATATGAAAAATCAAAAGTTAGAACCTATATTATTGCGACTATTATAATTGCAGGAATAATAATCATTAGATTTGTATCTGAACCTGGGATTGAGGCAATAGAGGAAGTAGATCCTGCAAAAACAGGATTTCTCGGCGGATTTGGTCTTCCAATTATTTTTTCTTGGATCGTTGGTGCTCTATTTGCAGGTGGGTTAGCATTTGTAATTGGCAAAGTTGCCTTGGGTTTAAGGGCGGACTATCTGGCAATAGCTACTTTATTAATATCAGAAATTGTTATTGCAATAATTAAACACGAAGATTGGCTCACCAGAGGTGTAAAAAATGTTATTGGATTGAAGCGCCCTGCACCTTATGAGGTTAATTTACAACAAACAGATTGGTTTATAAATTTAGTTGAAAAATTTAATTCAAGTAAATTGAATTTAATTAGAGATTTAACTGAGAGACAATCTGCTCTAAATCAATTTGTCATTGAAGGATCATCAATTTTTGTAAAACTTTGTTATTCAGGTTTGTTTTTAATTGTTGTTATCATTCTATTAATTTTAACTCAAAAAGCGCTTTATTCTCCATGGGGTAGAATGATGAGAGCTATTAGAGATAATGAGGAGGCAGCGAACGCAATGGGTAAAAATGTTGTGAAACAACATTTATTAATTTTTGTTTTAGGTTCAGCTATAGTTGGAATTGCTGGTGCCATGTTAGTAACCCAAGATGGATTATTTACACCTGGCAGCTACAGACCTATGCGTTATACTTTTTTAATTTGGGTGATGGTTATAGTAGGTGGCAGTGGTAATAATTTTGGTGCAATTCTAGGAGGCTTTGTGGTTTGGTTTTTATGGATTGAATCAGCACCTATTGGATTATATTTAGTTAATTTAACAACAGCTGGTTTAGCTGATACTCACTTTTTAAAAGTTCATTTAATTGAAAGTGTACCATATTTTAGATTTTTAATGATGGGAATAGGCCTGTTATTGATAATGAGATATAGACCAAAAGGTATACTTCCAGAAAAAATAGAAATAAAATAAAAAGATGAAATATATTATTTTGGGAGCAGCTTTTGCTTGGGCTTTATATATGGCTGATAAATATTTATTTTTTTAAAAAAAACCCCCAACATAGAAATGTCAGGGGTTTTAATTTTAAGATAAATTATCTTTGTTTTTTAGTTTTGAATTTTCCGCCTTTAACTTCTTGTTCTAAGAAAGAACCTTCAGCTTCACCGACGCTAGTAAAAGTAACTCCTGTTGCACCTTCATAGTTAACTTTTTTACCTTTAGCTAATAAATCTAAACCTTTTTTAAGTTCA
>CACHSP010000005.1 GCA_902582605.1 uncultured Pelagibacteraceae bacterium
TAGTCAAAGACATTCTGTTTTAAGAAATCAAATAGATAATTCGAGATATATCCCTTTAAATAATATTTCAAATAAACAAAAAAATTTTGAAATAGTAGATAGTTTTTTATCGGAATTAGCTGTTCTAGGATTTGAATATGGATATAGTTTAGTTGAACCTAATACTCTTACTATCTGGGAGGCTCAATTTGGAGATTTTGCTAATGGTGCGCAAGTAGTTATAGATCAATTCATAGCTTCTGGTGAACGAAAATGGTCAAGAGCCTCGGGTTTGGTAATGTTGTTACCACATGGATATGAGGGTCAAGGACCTGAGCATTCATCAGCAAGGTTAGAAAGGTTTTTACAATTATGTTCAAATGATAATATGCAAGTCATGAATTGCACAACTCCTGCAAATTATTTTCATGCTTTAAGAAGACAAATGCATAGAGATTTTAGAAAACCATTAATTATTATGACCCCTAAATCTTTATTACGTCATAAACATTGTGTTTCTAATTTGGATGATTTTAGTAAAAAAAATTCATTTCATAGAGTTTTATGGGATCATGCTATTGATCCAAAAGTAAAAGGATTTATCAAACTAAAAAAACCGAAAAAAATTGAAAAAGTGATTCTTTGTTCTGGAAAAGTTTACTTTGATTTACTTGAAGCAAGGGAAAAAATAAAAAAAGACAACGTAGTGTTATATAGGATTGAACAACTCTACCCTTTTCCTGCAAAAGCACTTGCTAATGAGCTCAAACCATATGCAAAAAATGCAAAATTTTATTGGTGTCAAGAAGAACCTAAAAATATGGGTGCTTGGTTTTCAGTCAGAGATTATATCCAATGGACATTAGATAATATAAAGGCTAAGAATAGTATGATTTCTTATATTGGAAGAAGTCCAGATGCATCACCTGCAACAGGATATGCCAAGAGACACGTTTCTCAACAACAAGAAATTATAAAGAAAGTTTTTGAATAAATATTAATGAGTGAAAAGATATTAGTTCCAGTTCTTGGGGAAAGTATCACAGAGGCAACAGTCTCTAAGTGGTTAAAAAATGAAGGTGAATCCGTTGAAGCTGATGAACCACTTGTTGAACTAGAAACTGATAAAGTAAATCTAGAAGTTCCTTCTCCGGTATCTGGTATTCTCACAAAAATAAATTCAAAGAATGGATCAGTCGTTGAAGTTGGCGCTGATTTAGGATCAGTTTCAGAGAGTGAAAATAAATCAGAAGAAAATCAGGAGATTAAAAAGATACAACCCACTGTCAAAGTTGATAAAGATAAAGATGATTTGACAGACGAAGATGATAAAAATGAGGTGATAGAAGTTTTCCACGATAATGTTGAAGAAGAAAAACCACTAATTCTTACGAAAGAGGTCGAACCAACAAAAGCAGAAGTTGAGACAAAAATCGATCAAACTTTATCTCCAGCTGTAAGAAAAATTGTAACTGAGAATAAAATAGACATCAGTTCAGTCAAAGGTTCAGGAAAAGATGGCAGAGTTTTAAAAGGTGATTTAATTAATTTGATGGGTGTCAATCCTCCTCCATCTGAAAGAAAAATAAAATATGGTCAAGAAGAAAGAATTAAAATGACCAGATTAAGACAAACTATTGCTAAGAGATTAAAACAAGCACAGGATAATGCAGCCTTACTCACAACATTTAATGAAGTTGATATGTCAAATGTAATGGCAATGAGGAAAGAAAATCAAGATGATTTTCAAAATCGCTATGGTGTAAAATTGGGGTTTATGTCCTTTTTCGTAAAAGCAAGTATAGTAGCACTAAAAAATTTCCCAGCGATAAACGCTGAAATTGAAGGTGATACAATTGTTTATAAAAATTATTATAATATAAGTTTTGCAGTTGGTACTGAAAAAGGATTGGTCGTACCAGTCCTCAAAAACGCAGATGAATTGTCTTTTGCAGATATTGAAAAAAATATTAAAGAAATTTCTGAAAAAGCAAAAAATGGGAAATTGACAATTGAAGATCTTCAAGGTGGAACTTTCACCATCAGTAATGGAGGTGTTTATGGTTCAATGCTTTCAACCCCTATTCTTAATCTTCCACAATCAGGTGTCTTAGGTATGCATAATATAGTTGATAGACCTATTGTAGTTGATGGAGAAATTAAGATCAGACCTATAATGTACTTAGCGTTGTCATACGACCATAGAATTGTTGACGGTAAAGAGTCTGTTTCCTTTCTAAAAATGATAAAAGAAAATTTAGAGGAACCAAGAAGGCTATTTTTGGATATTTAAATGACAGATAAATTTCAAGCAGTAGTAATTGGTGGAGGACCTGGAGGTTATGTTTGCGCAATAAGATTGGCACAATTAGGCCTTAAAACTGCATGTATAGAATCTAGAGGTTCACTAGGTGGCACTTGTTTGAATGTTGGATGTATTCCTTCTAAAAGTTTATTAAATTTATCTGAGGAGTTTCATAAAGCACAAAGTCTATCAAATAAGGGAATTGAAATTGGTGAGGTAAAATTAAACTTGTCAAAAATGATGAAGAACAAGGACAAAGCGGTTACAATTTTGACTAAAGGAGTGGAGTTTCTTCTTAAAAAAAACAAAGTCACCTATTTTAAAGGTACCGGAAGTTTCAAATCTAAAAATGATATTGTAATCAAAGATAACGATAATAAAGAGACAATTATACAAACTGAAAATACTATAATTGCTACTGGTTCAGTTCCAGTATCATTGCCAGGAGTTGAAATTGATGAAAAAGTAATTGTTTCATCCACTGGAGCACTTAAATTAGAACAAGTACCCAAAAAAATGGTCGTAGTTGGTGGAGGATACATAGGTTTAGAGATGGGATCTGTATGGTCTAGACTTGGTTCAGAAGTCCATGTAGTAGAATTTCTAGATCATATCACACCAGGTATGGATAAAGAGATTTCAAGTGAGTTTATGAAAATTCTAAAAAAACAAGGTATCAATTTTCATATGCAGCATAAAGTAGAAAAAATTAAAAAGAATAACAACAATGCAATTGTTTCAACTTTAAACGAAAATGGTACCAAAAAAAATTTTGAATGTGATGTGGTATTAATATCTGTTGGTAGAAAGCCAAATACAGAGGGACTAAATCTTCAAAAAATTGGAGTGGAATTAGATGAAAAAAAAAGAATAAAAACAGACAAAAATTTTAAAACTAATCAAAATAATATTTACGCGATAGGAGATGTAATAAGTGGTCCCATGTTAGCTCATAAAGCTGAAGATGAGGGAATTGCAGTTGCAGAAAATATAGCAGGGCAATCAGGTCATGTTAACTATGATACTATTCCTGGTGTGATTTATACGAGTCCAGAAGTTGCCTCTATTGGAAAAACAGAGGAACAATTAAAAGAACTGAAAATAAATTATAAAATTGGAAAATTTTCATTTATGGCTAACTCTAGAGCAAAAGCCATTGATGACACCGATGGTTTTGTAAAAATTCTTGCTGATGAAAAAACTGATCAAGTATTGGGAGCACACTTAATAGGTCCACACGCGGGAGAATTAATTGCTGAGATTGGAATTGCGATGGAGTTTGGAGCAAGTTCAGAAGATATAGCGCGTACATGTCATGCTCATCCTACTTTTTCAGAAGCAGTAAAAGAAGCAGCTTTATCAGTAGAGAAAAGAGCTATACACTCTTAATTGGTAAATTTTTGGTAAAAAAATAATGAAAAAAGCTAGGGTAGGTATAATTGTTGATAACCTAAACTCATCGAAACAAATTTTTGACTTTATTACGGCGTCACAAAAATCAAATAATTATGAAGTAAGCCATATTATAATTCAAAAAGTTAGTTCAAAAAAAAATCAAAATTTTTTAGAAAAATCATCAGAGTATATAAAAAGAAGAGGTTTTAAAAAATTTGTATCTGCTGCCGGATTTAAAATCTTGACCATATTAGAGTCAATGATTTTAAAGAGATTTAAAGTTTTTTCAGATTTCTTTGATGAGTATTCTCTTAAAGAATTTAATATTGAATCAATTGAAGTTGAACCAGAAATATCAGAAAATGGTCTTTTTTATACTTATACTGAAATTGATTTACAAAAAATTAGATCACTAAATTTAAATCTTTTAATACGTGGTGGATCTGGAATTTTAAAAGGAGAAATTTTAGAACTTTGCAAAAATGGCATAATTTCATTTCATCATGGTGATAATGATTTTTATCGTGGTGGACCGCCAGGATTTTGGGAAATAATCAATAAAGAAACAAGAACCGGATTTATAATACAAAGACTTGGAAATGAGCTTGATAATGGTGAAGTATTATTTAAAGGTTATTTTACTACTCATTGGATTTATACAATAAATTTAATTAATCTCTTGGAAAAATCTAATATTTTTCTTCATCACATAGTGGATGAAATAACATCACATAACCCTAAGGAAAGACTTAAATTTAAGAAAAAAACTACAGGGAAAATTTATTCAATACCTTCACTTTATATTTTATTATCCTATTTATTTTCTACTTTAAAAAAAATTTTAATTAAGATTTTAAATAAAAATTTATTAAATAATTACAAATGGAATATTGCCTATAAATTTACGAATGAATGGCAGGGTGTAAACCTTACCCAAACAAAAATAATACCTAATCCTCCAAGCAGATACCTTGCGGACCCTTTTATTATCAAAAAAGGAGATAATCACTATTGTTTTGTTGAGGATTATAATTGTAAGACTAATAAGGGTTGTATTTCTGTTTACGAAATTAATAATGATTCATTCAAAGAACTGGGGGTAGTGCTAGAAGAAAATTTTCATCTTTCTTATCCATTTTTATTTCATCACGAAAAAGAATTGTATATGTGTCCAGAAACACACGAGGCCAAAGATATAAGATTGTATAAATGTGTCGATTTTCCTCTAAAGTGGAAATTTGCTAAAACTCTAATAAAAAATGTTTCAGCAGTAGATACTAATATTTTTTATAAAGATAAAAAATGGTGGTTGCTTACTACTTTATCAAATAGTTCTTTATTAGATCATAGCTCTCAATTACACGTTTTTAGCTGTGAAAATATTCTTTCTGATGATTGGAAGCCTCATAAAAAAAATCCAGTAATATTTGATCCTTTTTTTGCAAGAAATGCTGGATTAATAATTGAAGATAATAATTTTTATAGAGTTTATCAAAAACCGGGTTTCAATAGATATGGCGAATCACTGGGGGTAGCAAAAATTGAAGAATTAAATGAAGATAATTATAAAGAACAGAGTAAATTTGAAGTTTCACCTAATTTTTTAAAAGATATTGAAGGCACGCATACATACAATTTTTCTAATGGTCTTTTAGTTTTAGACTTTTTAAAAACTTCAAAAAAATAAAACTAAATAATAAATATTTATAAGTTGTTATATAATAAACTATGCAATTTCCGATTCTTTTGCCTAATATTTTTGATTATCCTTTTACATATGAAAGTAACTTAAATTTAAGTGTAGGAGATTTTGTAGAGGTACCATTTGGTACTTCAAAAAAGATTGGCGTTGTATGGAATGAATTTGAAAAAAAAAACGAAAAAAATTTTAAGATAAAAAGAATAATTAAGAAATTAGACATTCCAAAACTAAATATAAAAACTTTAAATTTCTTAAACTGGTTTTCAGAATACAATCTTATATCTAAGGGTATGGCTTTAAAAATGACTTTGTTAAGTGGTAAACCTATTGGGAAATTTGAAGATAAATTTTATAAATTATATCAAATTGAAAAAAAAAAAAATTTATATCGGCTAACAAAGGATCAGAAAGTCTCTCTAAATGAAATAAATAATTCAAATCAAAATTTTAATGTTCATGTGTTGCAAGGTACTACTGGATCTGGAAAAACAATAGTTTATTTTGAAGCGTTAAAAGTTATTTTAAAAAAAGGTTATCAAGGTTTAATTATGTTACCAGAGATTGGTTTAACCAACCAATTTGAAAAAAAATTTTTAGAATTTTTTGGTATAGAGCCGGCAATCTGGCATTCTGGTATTTCAAAAAAAAATAAAGAAATAATTTGGAGCGGCATAGTAACAGGAAAAATAAAAGTCGTTATTGGTGCTAGATCTGCACTTTTTTTACCATTTAAAAAATTAGGATTAATAATCGTTGATGAGGAACACGATCAATCATACAAACAAGATGAAGGTGTAATTTATAATGCACGTGATATGGCAATTTCAAGGGCATCTTTTGAGAATATACCTGTAAATTTAATAACAGCTGTTCCATCAGTTGAGACTTTTCAGAATATAAAAAAAAAAAAATATAAATTATCAAAGCTAGAAAATAGATATCAAAACGCATCTCTACCTAACTATGAAATAATAGATTTAAATAATGCTAAGATGGAAAAACAATCTTGGATATCAAATGAAATCATTGAAAAAGTAAATATTCATTTAAAAAAAAAAGATCAAATTTTATTTTTTTTAAATAGAAGAGGATTTTCACCTAATGTGCTATGTAAAAAATGTTATGATACATTTTCATGTCCAAATTGTTCTATAAATTTAGTTTACCATAAGATAAAGGGAAATTTATTATGTCATTATTGTGGATACAAAACCTATTTAGAAAGAAATTGTAAAAAAGATGGAAAATGTGATTTTATATTTAGTGGTCCAGGTGTAGAGAGAATTTCTGAGGAAGTAAAAAAAAAATTCCCTAACAAAATAGTAGAAATTTTTTCTAGTGATACTATGAATAAAAAAAGTTCAAAAGATAAGTTAGAAAAAATCACAAATAATGAAATTGAAATTTTAGTTGGCACTCAATTGATTTCAAAGGGGTTTCATTTTCCAAATTTAAATTGCATTGTAGTAATAGATATTGATTTATCATCTAATGGTCATGATTTAAGAAGTGCAGAAAAAAATTTACAACTCTATCACCAATTGTCGGGCAGAGCGGGTAGAACTGGAAAATCAGCCACAATCTATTTTCAATCTTATAATATAAATAACAATATGATTTCGGATATTACTAATAAAAATCCTGAAAATTTTCTGGAAAAGGAAATTAGAATTAGAAAAATAAATAATCTTCCTCCATTTCAAAGATTTATTTCTTTAATTTTGACTGGTGATAATGAAAATAAATTAGAAAAAGAGGCCTTAGGATTTAAATTATTTTTAGAAAATAAGATTAGTGGAAAAATATTAGGTCCAGTGAATGCACCAATATTTAGATTGAAGAGAAAATATCGTGTTAGGCTTTTAATAAGAGGGCTTAAAACATTAAAGTTACAGAATTCATTAGCAAAGTTAATACCAAAATATAAATTTACCTCAGGAATAAAACTTTCAGTTGATGTTGATCCAATAAGCTTCAATTAATCCAAAAAAAATGCTTTTTTTGACAAACGTGTTACTTGAAGACCAGTTGGTCATATGTTAATTAAATCGAGAATTATTAATAAATCTTCAATATTTAATAGGTATAAATTTGAGTAAAAATAAAGAATTTTCAAGCACTTCAGCTAGTAGATATTCTTTAGCTTTATACGAGCTTGCCGAAGAGGCAAATTTACTTCCACAAATCGAGGAAAATTCTTTGGCATATTTACATTTAATTGATCAAAGCAGAGAATTTGATAGTTTTTTAAAAGACCCCACTTTAAGTCAAAATATTCTAACAGATATTAATAATAGGATTTCTAATAACTTTAAATTAGAAAATTTATTTAAAAATTTTTTAAATTTTTTAATTTTAAAAAGAAGATATTTTTATACTGAAAAAATTCTAAAAAATTTTATTGAAATATGTTCAGAGAAAAGAGGTGAGTTGAAAGCTGAAATTAAATCTGCAAAATCCTTAACTCAAGATGAGATTAAAAAAATTACAGATGAGTTATCTAACAATTTTAAATCAAAGATTAAATTGAATTATAAACAAGATGAAAGTTTAATTGGAGGTTTGATTGTGCAAGTTGGAAGTACTATGATTGATACTTCTATAAAAAGTAAATTACAACAAATTGAAAATAGAATGATAGAGGCATAATATGGATATAAATCCCTCAGAAGTTACAAAGATATTAAAAGAACAAATCAAAAATTTTGGTGAAAAGGCTGAAATTTCTGAGGTTGGTCAAGTTTTGTCAGTTGGAGATGGTATAGCAAGAATTTATGGCTTAGACAATGTCCAGGCTGGTGAAATGGTAGAATTTTCTGACGGTTCAAAAGGTATGGCTTTAAATTTAGAAAGTGAAAATGTAGGTGTTGTAATTTTTGGAGATGATCGAAATATTAAAGAGGGAGATGTAGTAAAAAGAACGGGAAGTATTGTTGATACTCCTGTCGGAAAAGAATTATTAGGAAGAGTCGTTGATGGATTGGGAAATCCAATTGATGGAAAAGGACCATTAGATAAAAGTGTTAAAAAAAGTAGAGTTGAAGTTAAGGCTCCTGGTATTATTCCAAGACAGTCTGTAAGTGAACCAATGCAAACAGGTTTAAAATCAATTGATAGTCTAGTTCCAATTGGAAGAGGTCAACGAGAATTAATTATTGGAGATCGTCAAACTGGCAAAACTGCAGTCGCAGTTGACACAATCATCAACCAAAAAAAGATTAATGAGTCTGGAGATGAAAAACAAAAACTTTATTGTATTTATGTTGCGGTTGGTCAAAAAAGATCAACTGTAAGACAAATTCAAAAAACTTTAGAAGAAGCTGGTGCAATGGAATATACAACTATAGTAGCAGCAACAGCATCAGACTCAGCTCCACTTCAATTTTTGGCTCCTTACACGGGGTGTGCAATGGGAGAATATTTTAGAGACAATGGCATGCATGCTCTAATTATTTATGATGATTTATCAAAGCAAGCAGTTGCCTACCGACAAATGTCACTAATCTTAAGAAGACCACCAGGCAGAGAAGCATACCCAGGTGATGTATTTTATCTTCATAGTAGATTACTGGAAAGAGCTGCTAAATTAAGTGATGAACATGGTGGAGGTTCATTGACAGCTCTTCCGATCATTGAAACCCAAGGTGGAGACGTTTCTGCTTACATTCCAACTAACGTAATTTCAATTACTGACGGACAAATTTTTTTAGAAACTGAATTATTTAACCAAGGTATAAGACCAGCAATTAATGTTGGACTCTCTGTATCTAGGGTTGGATCAGCAGCGCAAACAAAAGCTATGAAAAAAGTATCAGGATCAATGAAGCTCGAATTGGCACAATATAGAGAAATGGCAGCTTTTGCTCAATTTGGATCTGATTTAGATTCCTCAACTCAACAGCTTTTAAATAGAGGATCTAAATTAACTGAGTTATTAAAACAAAAACAATATTCACCAATGACTGTTGCTGAACAGGTGATATCTGTATTTTGTGGAGTAAAAGGATATTTAGATGATATTGATTTAAAAGATATTGCTGACTTTGAGAATAGAATTATTGAACGATGTAAATCTGATAAACCAGAGTTAATACAATCTATTTTAAGTTCTGGTAAGTTAGAGGAAGAAACTGAAAAAACTTTAATTGAAGTAATTACCAATCTAAAGAAAAACTTTAAATCTTAATTAATTTATGGCTAGTTTGGACGATTTAAAAAAAAGAATAACAAGTGTAAAATCTACACAAAAAATTACAAAAGCTATGAAAATGGTAGCCGCAGCTAAATTAAAAAGAGCTCAAGATAGCGCTGAAAAAGGAAGGCCATATTCTGAAAAAATGAATAATATAATTTTAAATTTATCTAGTGGTATCTCCGATAAAGAAGCAGCTCCTAAATTACTATCAGGCTCAGGGAAAGAACAAGTTCACCTTTGTGTTGTGCTGACATCAGATAGAGGTTTATGTGGAGGTTTTAATGCAAATATAATTAAAAAAGCTAAAAGTTATTTTGCCAAGTTAAATAAAGAGGGTAAGGAATTAAAGATTATTACAGTTGGTTCTAAAGGAAATGATCAGTTGAAAAGGGTTTATGGAAATAAAATTATTGAGAACATCTCTTTTAAAAATTCGAAAAATGTAAATTATTTTGATGCCGAAAAAGTTGGAAAAATAGTTATTGAAAAGTTTGAAAAAGAAGAATTTGATATTTGTACAATTTTTTACAATCAATTTAAAAACGTAATAACTCAAATACCTCAAGCTCAACAAATTATCCCTTTAAATACAAAAAGCGATGATCAAAATAATTCAGAAGATAATTACGAATTTGAACCAGATGAGGATGAAATTTTAAGTAATTTATTACCAAAAAATATTTCGACGCAAATATTTAAAGCGATGTTAGAAAATTCAGCTAGCGAACAAGGCGCAAGAATGAGTGCAATGGATAATGCAACTCGAAACGCAGGTGAAATGGTTGATAAACTTACTATTGAATATAATAGAAGTCGTCAGGCAGCAATTACAAAAGAACTAATAGAAATAATATCAGGAGCAGAAAGTTTATAATTATGAGCAAGGGAATAATTACACAAGTTATAGGAGCAGTTGTTGATGTAAAGTTTGAAGGTGATTTACCAGAAATATTAACAGCTTTAGAATGTAAAAATGGAAATAATAGACTAGTGCTTGAAGTAGCTCAACACTTGGGAGAGTCTACTGCCAGAACAATTGCGATGGACGCTACTGAAGGATTAAAAAGAGGTGATGAAGTAATAAATACAAATGCTCCAATTAAAGTGCCAGTAGGACCTGAAACTTTAGGAAGAATTATAAATGTTGTTGGGGAACCAATAGATGAAAGAGGAGAAGTAAAAACCAAAGAAAATTGGCCAATCCATAGACCAGCGCCAGAATTTAACGATCAATCCACAGAAACAGAAATACTTGTTACTGGAATTAAAGTAATTGATCTTTTAGCTCCATATGCAAAAGGAGGAAAGATAGGTTTGTTTGGTGGTGCGGGTGTTGGAAAAACTGTTTTAATTATGGAATTAATCAACAACGTTGCTAAAGCTCATGGAGGCTTTTCAGTTTTTGCGGGCGTGGGTGAAAGAACTAGAGAAGGAAATGATCTTTATCATGAAATGATGGAGTCAGGGGTAATAAAATCTGAAGGACCTGGTTCTAAAGCAGCTTTGGTTTATGGACAAATGAATGAACCCCCTGGGGCAAGAGCTAGAGTGGCACTTACAGGATTAACGGTTGCAGAATATTTTAGAGATCAAGAAGGACAAGATGTTCTTTTTTTCGTTGATAATATATTTAGGTTTACTCAAGCGGGTTCTGAGGTATCAGCATTATTAGGAAGAATACCTTCTGCTGTAGGATATCAGCCAACATTAGCAACTGATATGGGAAATTTACAAGAGAGAATCACCACAACTAATAAAGGTTCTATTACATCAGTACAGGCAATTTATGTGCCTGCTGATGACTTAACGGATCCTGCACCAGCAACCTCATTTGCTCATTTAGATGCAACAACTGTACTCTCAAGACAAATAGCTGAAATAGGTATTTATCCTGCAGTTGACCCATTAGACTCAACTTCAAGAATTCTTGATCCTAGAATTGTTGGTGATGAGCATTATCGAGTAGCTCGTGAAGTACAAAAAATATTACAAACATATAAATCGTTGCAAGATATTATAGCTATTTTAGGTATGGATGAATTATCAGAGGAAGATAAACTAGTCGTAGCAAGAGCTAGAAAAATTCAAAGGTTTTTATCTCAACCTTTCTTTGTGGCTGAGGTGTTTACAGGATCACCAGGAAAACTTGTTGATTTAGAGTCAACAATTAAGGGCTTCGATGCAATTTGCAAAGGTGAATATGATCATCTTCCAGAAGCGGCATTTTATATGGTTGGAACCATTGAAGAGGCTATCGAAAAAGCTGAAAAAATGTCTAAAGATGCTGCAGCTTAATGAGTGATGAATTTAAAATAGAAATAGTTAATCCAGAGAAATCCTTCTTATCAAAAGATGATGTTAATGAGGTAGTTGTCCCTGCATTTGAAGGAGAAATGGGGATACTAAAAGATCATATTTCTATAATTTCATTTTTAAAACCAGGTATTATTACCATTCGAGCAAAATCTGGGGAAGAAAAGTATTATGTTGAGGATGGAATTATCGAATTTAAAAATAATACTTTATCCATTTTAACTAGCTACATCCTTAATTTAAAAGACATTGAGAAAAATAAGTTACAGGAATTATTAAAAAATGCAGAGGAAGAATCTAATAAACCAGAAATTAGTGATCAATTGAAATATTTGGCTGATCAAAAAGTTGAAACTTTAAAATCAATCAATTAATTATTATTTTTATTTTTTCTTTTAGTTCTTTATATACATGATATTTAAAATCCACTACCACTTCAGTTATTTTATCTAATTCAATCCATTTCCACGCTAAAAATTCTGGTTTATTTGTTTTTATATTTATATCTTCATCTTTACCCAGGTATCTCATTAAAAACCATTTTTGTTTTTGTCCTTTATATTTACCTTTCCAAATAATACCCAATAAATTTTTGGGTAGCTCGTAGGTTATTGTGCCTTCAATTTCTCTTACAAGTTCTACATTTTTGATACTAGTCTCTTCCTCTAATTCTCTATAAGCAGCAGCTAAAAAATCTTCTCCGTCATCTACTCCACCTTGT
Source organism: uncultured Pelagibacteraceae bacterium (assembly GCA_902582605.1). Classification (GTDB taxonomy): domain Bacteria; phylum Pseudomonadota; class Alphaproteobacteria; order Pelagibacterales; family Pelagibacteraceae; genus Pelagibacter. Next base: position 12,611 of record CACHSP010000005.1, read on the forward strand.
GGCATTTGCCAAAAATTTTTTGGATTATCTATTCGTTTTGCTACAAAAACTTTATTCTCCTTGTTAAGGACAACAATACCCACTCCACTTCTAAGTGGCAGATTTCTGAATTTTTCTTCCATATTAGCCTTTGAGAAGTTTAATGGCGTATTCTAACTGATTGTCGGTTTCAGTTTTGATTCTGAAATCATCGTTTTCCTCATCGATTTCTATATCTGGAGATACACCAACTTCAGAAATAGATTTTCCAGAAGGAAGATAATATTTTGCCACTGTGAGCCTAATTGCCCCATCATTTTTAAGGGGGATGATAGATTGTACCGAACCTTTACCATAACTATTTTCACCTAATAAAATTGCTCTTTTGTGATCTTTAAGAGCACCTGCAACTATCTCTGACGCTGAAGCTGATCCATAGTTAATAAGAACAATCAAGACTTTTCCATTTGTAAGGTCACCCTTTTTTGCAAACCATTTTCTATTTTCAGAAGGCTTTCTACTTTTTGTAGATACGATCTCTCCATTATCTAGGAAAAAGTCTGAGATTTTTATTGCTTGAGAAAGTAGTCCGCCAGGATTGTTTCTTAAATCTAAAATGTATGACTTAACATCTATATTTTTTTCTAATTTTTTAATTTCTCTTTCTATTTGTTTGCCACTATTTTCATTAAACGAGGTTAGTCTTAAATAACCTATACTTTTTTCTAAAATGTCAGCTTTAACGGATTGAATTTGTATAATCTCTCTTATAACATTAAATATTAGAGCTTTTCTCTCCCCACGTCTTCGAATTGTGAGTTCAATTCCTGATCCAACTGGCCCCCTCATTAAATCAACAGCTTCACTGAGAGATTTGCCCTGAACTTGAACATCATTAATTTTAACAATATAGTCGCCTGCTTTAATCCCTGCTCTAGATGCTGGCGTGTCATCTATAGGAGAAATGACTTTTACAACACCTGACTCCATACTCACCTCAATACCAAGACCCCCAAATTCACCACTGGTCTCAGTCTGCATCTCATTAAATATTTCTGGAGACATGTATGCCGAGTAAGGGTCAAGAGATTGTAGAAGGCCATTGATCGCAGAATCCATACTCTCAGATTGATTAATTTCATCTACATATTCTTTATTGATTTTTTCAAGCACTTCTCCAAATAAATCAATTTTTTTGTAAATATCATTTTCAGCAGAATTCACTTGCTGAAATAGAAAACAAAATAAAAATAATGTTAATACTTTTTTCATTAGATAATTAATTTTTCTTTAGGGATTAGTTCAGACCACATTTTTTCAAGTTCATAAAATTTTCTTTTTTCTGGGTGAAAAATATGAACAATTAAGTCTATACCATCAATTAATTTCCATTCACTACTATCTGCGCCCTCGATTTTTGAATTTTTTATGCCATTATCTTTAAATTTTTCCAAAACTTGCTCAGATAAAGATTGTATGTGCCTAGATGAAGTGCCGCTCGCAATAATCATAAAATCAGCCATAGAACTTTTGTCTTTGAGATCTATGCTTATTATGTCTTGAGCCTTGTTAATATCCAATGTTTTGATGATAGAATTTTTAAGATCTGAAATTTTATCCATTAGTTAATTTCAGACTATCAAATTTTCCTTAATTGAGAAGACGAAATATTGACTTTATTAAAATAAACAAATTTAAATTTCTCACTTTTAAGGGTTTTATATGTCTTTGAATTTAATGATTTTTTCTTATATCCATATCTATCAAAAACTAAGATATTACATTTTTCTGAAATCTGTTTCCATTTATGCCATTTATGGAAATTAACTAAATTATCTGCACCCATTAAGAAAAAAATTTCATTTTTTTCATTTTTTTTGAAGTAATTTATTAGATTTATTGTTTTATTTGATTTAATTTTATTTTCATAAAATTTGACTTCAATAAATTTATTTTTTTTAATAATCTTTTTACATCCTTTAATTCTAGATTGCAGGCTTAAAGAACTTTTAATTTTAAAAGGATTTTTTTTTGTTATGGCCCATATAATCTTTTCAAGTTTAAATCTTTTTACTGCTTCTTTGGATATAGCTAGATGACCATTGTGAGCAGGATCAAACGAACCACCTAAAATTCCAATTTTTTTTTTTTTCAAATTCAAATTACTTCCTTACCTGGCCTTTGCTGGTGACTTGATATTTATAGGAAATAAGTTGATTAAGTCCTACGGGACCTCTAGGTGGAAGTGTGTTGGTTGAGATCCCCACTTCGCCACCAAACCCAAATTCACCTCCATCTGCAAATTGTGTTGAAGTATTGTGCATAGCTATTGAACTTTTTACCTCATTTAAAAATTTTTTTGCTGCTTTTTTGTTTTGAGTAATAATACAATCGGTATGCATGGTTCCGTATTTGTTAATATGCGCTATAGCCTCATCTATATTTTTTACTGATTTCACAGATACAACAGGTGACAAATATTCTTTTGACCAATCTTTTATCGAAGCTTTCTGAATTTTTTTATCATAAAGTTTTCTTATCTTATTATCACCAATAATTTTACATCCATTTTCCTCTAAATTTTTTAAGATTTTATTTCCAAATTTCTTGATTATTTTTTCGTGTAAAAGAATCGTTTCGGTTGCTCCACATATTGCGGTATTCCTCATTTTAGCATTTTGAACTACTTTATTCGCAATCTTAGGATTTGCATTTTTATCTACATAAGAATGACAAACACCTTCCAAATGACCAATTGTTGGAACAGATGACAAATCCTGTACTTTTTTAACTAAACTTTTCCCACCTCTTGGAATTATTACATCAATAAATTTACTCATTTTTTGTAGAAGAAAATCAACAACACTTCTTTTTTTAAGTTTTAAAAACTGAACAAAATTTTCATCAACATTATTTTTCTTTAGTGATTCTCTGAAGAATTTTGTGAGAATAAGATTAGAATAATAAGCTTCAGATCCACCTTTTAAAATGACAGCATTCCCAGACTTAAAACATAACGATGCAACATCTGCTGTAACATTGGGTCTACTTTCGTATATAACGCCAATCACACCAATAGGTATAGATACTTTTGATATTACCAAACCATTTGGCCTTTTCCATTTTTCCAAAATGACATTTGTAGGATCCCTTAAACTAATAATTTTTTTTATAGAATTAGTTATCGCTATTATTTTTTTGTCATTTAATATTAATCTTTGGATTAAATTATTTTTAATACCTTTTTTGTAGGCATTCTTAATATCTTTTTTATTTTCATTAATTATTAATTTTTTGTTTTTTAAGATTAGAAGACGATAATCTTTTAGAACTTCGTCTTTTTTTTTTGTACTTAACTTTTTATTAATAGCTTTTTTTGATTTTTTTCCGATATTAGTTAGTAGCTTTTGCATTAAACCTCGACCATATCATCTTTATGAACAACTTCAGATTTTGTTATATATCCAAGTTTTTTTTCAATCTCATTTGAGTGACAACCCATTATCTTATTTATTTCTTCCGAAGAAAAAGAGCTTAGACCTCTCGCAAATTCTTTATTTTTAGTATCCAGAATCTTTATATGATCACCTTTGTTAAATTTCCCTGATAAATTAATAATCCCTGCTGCCAATAAACTTTTACCACCAACTAGTGCTTTTTTAGCACCATCATCTATGACAAGAGTCCCCTTTGGTGAAATAGAACTTATTATCCATTTTTTTCGTGCATGTAATTTAGATATTCTTGACTCAAATAAAGTACAAATATTCTTTTTTTCAATTTGTTGTATTGGATTTAAATATAATCCGTTTGCAATAATCATATTACAACCTGCCAAATTACAAATCTTAGCAGCTTCAATTTTGGTATTCATTCCACCCTTACCAAACTCTGTTACTCCTTTTATGTAAATTTTTTTTATATCTTTGTCTAAATTATTCACCTTTTTTATTAATTTCGCGTCTTTAAATAATTTTGGATTTTTTGTGAAAAGACCATCTACATCAGATAATAATATTAAAGTATCGGCATTAGTTATTTGTGCAACACGAGAGGCAAGTCTATCATTATCACCATATTTTATTTCTGACGTTGCAATTGTATCATTTTCATTAACGATGGGTATGTAATCTAACTTAAATAAGTTCTCAAATGTCCTTTTGGCATTTATTGATCTTCTTCTCTCCTCAGTATCATCCAAAGTTAGCAAAATTTGTGAAATATTAATCTTTAATTTTGAAAAAGTTTGAGAAAATAAATTCATAAGTTCGATTTGACCTACAGAGGCTATCGCTTGACTTTTATCAAGCTTTAAATTTGATTTATTGTAATTCATTTTTTTACATCCAAGTGCAATTGCTCCAGAACTTACAATGATAATCTTTTTATTTTTAGATTTTAGTTTTTGAATATCTTTAGCAAAAGAAGAAAGCCATTTTTTTCTTATCTTTTTTTTATTATCTACAATCAGTGATGATCCAATTTTTATTACTATAATTTTCGAATTTTTAAGATGCATAACCAACTAATTTTGCTTTAATTTTGGAAATATATTTCTTCTTTATTGTAGAAATTGTAATAATTTCTGATTTAGTGATTTTTTTTAAATTTTTCTCAATTTTTTTCATTTCTTTATCGTCAATTAAATCAGTTTTATTTAAAACAATAAGCTCTCTTTTTTTTGCAAGTTTGGAACTATAGCTCTTTAGTTCTTTTTTTACCTGATTGTAACTTTTTTTTATATCATCGTTTGTTATATCGATCATGTGTAAAAGAGATTTACACCTCTCTATGTGTTTTAAAAATTGTATTCCTAAACCAGTTCCTTTATGTGCTCCCTCTACTAATCCAGGAATGTCTGCAATTGTAACTTCTTTATCATCATAGCTTGCCACACCAAGATTAGGATTTAGTGTTGTAAATTCATAATTTGCAATTTTAGGATTAGCATTAGTAATAGCTGCTAGTAAACTTGATTTTCCAGCATTAGGTAATCCTATTATTCCAACATCTGCAATTGTTTTTAATTGAAGCCATATAGTAAATTCTTCACCACGAGTACCCTTAGTAAATTTTCTTGGAGCTCTATTTGTTGAACTTTTGAATCTTGTATTGCCTAAACCACCTTTACCACCTGCAGCAGCCACAAACTCCTCCCCAATTTTTATAAAGTCGAAAATTAAGGTTTTATTATCTTCTTCAAAAACCTGAGTACCTAATGGAACTTTGAGAATTAGATCATCTCCACTTTTACCAGTCCGGTTTTGTCCAGCACCATTGTTACCTCTTTTTGCTTTATGATGTTGTTGATATCTAAAATCGATTAAAGTATTTAAATTTCTCTCAGCTTTTAAAATTACTGAACCACCTTTACCACCATCGCCACCATCTGGTCCACCATACTCAATAAATTTTTCTCTTCTAAAACTTGGAGAGCCGTCACCACCATTGCCAGCTTTAATATAAATTTTTACTTGATCTAAGAATTTCATAATACAACGCTATTTTGAGTTGTAATATTAATTGGGTTTTACTGAAACAAAAGTTCTATCGGATTTTGTTTTTTTAAAAACAACTTTACCTTTTATTACTGAAAAAATTGAGTGGTCTTTACCCATACCCACATTTTCTCCTGGAAATATCTTAGTGCCTCTTTGTCTAACAATTATGTTGCCAGGAATAACATTTTGACCACCATATTTTTTTACACCAAGTCTTCTGCCGGCACTATCTCTACCGTTCCTTGATGATCCACCAGCTTTTTTCGTAGCCATATTTTATTCCTTTATTTACTCAATTCCTTTTTTTCAGAATCTTTTTTTGTTGGTTTAGAAATCTTCTCAGCCTCAGATAAAATCTTACCATCTTTCGAAAAAATTTTATTTATTCTAATCATAGAATATTCTTGTCTATGACCATTTTTTCTTCTTGAGTTTTGTCTTCTTCTCTTTTTAAAAATAAGTACAGTTCTATTTTTACTATTTTTTATTAGGTTTGCTTCAACTTTGGCTCCTTGAATTGTTGGCGAACCAATTTCTATTACTTTATTATCGCCATATGCCAATATATCATTAAACTCAATTTTAGTGTCAGTTTTTGAATTTGGTAATTTTTCAATTCTTAAAATTTCACCAGACTTCACTTTATATTGTTTTCCACCTGATTGTATAACTGCGTATGACATAAAATAGATTTTTTATCAGGCAATATAGTCAGGGCATTTCTTTAGTCAAGCTTATTAACTAAAAATTATCCTTTAAATCTCTCAATTTTGAAAAACTTTCTAAATCTTTTGCTTTAAGAAATATATTACATTCTAATTCATCAGCTAAAGTACTTGGTATTGTTGGTAATGCATTTTTAAGTTTCTTGTTAATCTCTAGTATTTTATTTTTTAATTTTAAATTACCAGAGTCATTGGCGATACAAAAATTTGAGTTTTGTAAAGTGTATTCATGGCCACAATATATTTCTGTATCTTTTGGTAATGATTTAATTTTTTTGAGTGAATTATACATTTGTTCGTAGGTGCCTTCAAAAATTCTGCCACATCCTAAAGAGAATAGAGTATCACCTGTGAAAATTTTTTTTTCTTTAAAAAAATGAAAAGCGATATGACCAGATGTATGACCTGGAACATGATAAATTTTTGCCTCAAAATTGTCTTGTTTCCATATTTGGTTGTCCTCTAGAGATATATCAATCTCAGGTATACGATTTTTATCTCCAATAAATCCAACCACTTTAGAATTATATTTTTTTTTTAATTCAATATTTCCACCCACATGATCGTAATGATGATGTGTATTAAGTATGAATTTTAAATTTATTTTTGAGTTATCAAGATAATTAATTATTGGTGCAGACTCGCTAGGGTCAATAACACAAGCAGTTTGATTTTCTTCATCAATAATTAAGTAGCTATAATTATCCTGTAGACATTTAATAATTTCAATTTTCATTTATTTTTCTATTAAAAATATACCAAGTTCTCCAAATAAATTTTTAAAAATAAGATTTGATTTGTTAATATCAGAAACATTTTGATTAATTAACGCTAAAGATTTAAAAATTTTAAAGTTAATAATCTTAGAAAATCTGACAAAATCTTTTATCGTGCACATATGAATGTTTGGTGTGTTATACCAATCATGAGGTAAAGAGTTTGTAATTGGCATTGTTCCTTTAAATAATAAATTTAATCTTACTTTCCAATGCCCAAAATTTGGAATAGTTACTATAGCTTTATTGCCAACTCGTAAAAGCTCTCTAATTACAGTCTCGGGATTTATAAAAGCTTGTAAAGTTTGTCCAAGAACAACATACTCAAAAGAGTCATTTGGAAATTGCTTTAAATCAAATTCTGCATTCCCCTCAATAACAGTCAGCCCTTTAGCAATACAAATTTGCACTTTTTCTTTTGAAATCTCAATTCCTCTGATATTAGCGTTTTTATTTGTCTTTAAAAATTCCATTAAAGTTCCATCATCACATCCTACATCAAGAACTTTTGCATCTTTCTCAATCAAATCTGAAATAATTTTATATTCTGGTTTCATAAATTTTTTTCTACATAAGATTTATCTAAAAAATTTTTTAGAGCTTTTAGGAAATCAGGGACATTAAGCAAAAAAGAATCATGCCCCTTATCAGACTCAATTTCAACAAAACCTACATTTGCACCAATTGCGTTTAAGGCAATTACAATGTCTTTATTTTCCTGTGTTGGATAAAGCCAATCTGAGGTAAAAGATATTATAAAAAATTTCGCTTTTGTATTTTTAAAAGCATCAGATAAATTTCCATTAAATTGTTTTACTAAATCAAAATAATCCATTGCTCTAGTAATATACAAATAGCTATTCGCATCGAACCGATCTACAAATACCGAACCTTGGTATCTAAGATAACTTTCAATTTGAAAGTCAGCATCAAAACCAAATTTTAAATCATCTCTTTCTTGAAGTTTTCTACCAAATTTTTCTTGAAGCCCTTTTTTTGAGAGATAAGTAATATGTGCAGCCATTCTAGCTACAGCTAATCCTTTATCGGGTACAATATTTTTTGAATTATAATCTCCATCAGACCAATTATGATCTGCCGTAATGGCTTGTCTGCCAAGTTCATTAAAAGCAATATTTTGCGCAGAATGGCTTGAAGTACAAGCAATGGGTATTGCTGTTTTAGCTTTATCAGGATAATTACTAATAAATTGTAGGACTTGCATTCCACCCATTGAACCACCTACAACTGAAAAAAGTTTTTTTATTCCAAAAAAATCCAACAAATTAATTTGTGCATTCACCATGTCATTAATTGTGATGACTGGAAAATCTGTTCCGTAAATTTTTTTTGTCTTGGGATTTTCATGGCTAGGCCCAAAAGATCCCATACACCCACCTATTACATTTGCACAGATTACAAAATACTTATCTGTATCTATCGACTTGCCAGAGCCTACCGCATAAGACCACCAACCATCCTTTTTGGTCACTGGATTTATACCTGTTACAAATTGATCACCTGTTAAAGCATGAAATACTAAAATTGCGTTATCTTTTTCATTATTGAGTGAGCCATAAGTTTCATACGCTAAAGGAAAATTATTAATAGTCTGACCACAATCTAATTTGAGTGGTTTTTCAACAATCAACGTTTTTATATTTTGTTTTATATTCATAATAAAAGCTGAAAGTTGAATTGTGAGAAAAAAAACTTTTTTAGCGGTTTTTTTAAAGCGCTCGCAATTCAGGTAAATCAGCGCATAAATTTTGTACTAGAAGTTATTTAGTATGTCAATTTTTAAAAATAATTACACTTAAACTATATAAAAAAATGTTTTTTTATTTATAAAGAGCATAAAATTTATAAAAGTTGGCTACCATGAGATTTAAGAAATTAAATATTGAAACCTATGAGCCTGGTAAATCCAGTCTTAAGAGATTTCATCAAGTTATAAAGCTATCTGCAAATGAGTCAGCCTTAGGTGTCAGCTCAAAGGCTAAAAAGATTTTGTCTAATAAAAATTTAAGTTTTTTTAGGTACCCAGATGGCAAGTCTAATGCCTTAAGAAGACAAATATCTAAAAAGTTTAAATGCAATGAAGATAGAATTATTTGTGGCGCTGGATCTGATGAGGTTATTCAAATGCTATGTCAATTATTTTTGAATCCCAAGGATGAAGTTATTCTTCCTCAGTATAGTTTTTTAATGTACAGGATTTATGCTAAAATAGTTGGTGCAAAAGTTATTTTTGCTAAAGAAAATAATTTCAAAGTATCAATTCCAGAAATTATTAAAAATGTTTCAAAAAAAACAAAAATTGTTTTTTTAGCAAATCCTAATAATCCAACTGGAACATACCTAACAAGTTCTGAGCTTTTAGAACTTAGAAAAAAATTGAGAAAAAATATTTTGCTAGTAGTGGATGATGCATATGCAGAATATATGAAAAATAATGATTATAAAAGTGGATTAAAATTATTTAAAAATAAACAAAATGTCTTTATTTTAAGAACATTTTCTAAAATATACGGTTTATCCTCTCTAAGAGTAGGGTGGGGATATGGTTCAAAAAAAATTATTAAAGCACTGAATGTTATTAAGCCACCTTTTAATGTTAATGAAGTAGCACAAAAAGCTGCCATTGAGTCTCTTAAGGATACTAAGTTTATAACTCGTTCAGTTAAACACAATATTATTTATGCAAAAAAATTGAAAAATTTTCTTAACCAATATGGAATTAATTCAAATAATATATCGGCCAATTTTTTATTATTAAATTTTGAGAAATGTAAATTTAAAGCGAAATATTTTTATGAAAAATTAAAGATGAAAGGAATTATCTTAAGATCAACGGAAAATGGCTACAATATAAAAAATATGTTACGATTAACCATTGGATCAAAAACAGATAATTTAAAATTTATGCGAGCAGTAAAAGGAATGTTTAATTAATGAAAAATGTGCTCATCATCGGCTGTGGCTTGTTAGGATCTTCGTTAGTAAAAAGAATTGCAAAAAAAAAATTAGCAAAAAAAATTTTCATTTTTGAAAAATCTAAAAAAAATATATCAAAGATCAAAAGACTAAAGTTGCCAGGAATTCTTGTAAATAAACTACAAGAGGTAGTTGCAAAATCAAATCTAATTATTTTTTGTACGCCAATGAGTGAATACAAAAAGATGATATTAAGATTAAACAATAATTTTAATTCAAAACAAATTATTACTGATGTTGGTTCGTCAAAAATAGAATCTTCAGAAATAATCAAAAGAAATTTAAAAAAGAAAATATCCTGGATTCAAAGTCATCCTATAGCTGGATCAGAAGTAAGTGGGCCTGAGCATGGTAAGGAAAATCTGTTTGAAAATAAGTGGTGTGTATTGATTAAAAATAAGAAAATAAATATGAAACATTTAAAATTTTTAAATTCTTTTTGGAAAAAAATGGGTTCAAAAACTGTAATCATGAATGCGGAAAGACACGATAAAATATTTTCAATTACAAGCCATTTACCACATTTAATAGCTTACAATTTGGTTAAATCAGCTCAAGATTTTGAGAAAAAGCAAAAATATGACTTAATTAAATATAGTGCAGGTGGTTTAAGAGATTTTTCAAGAATCGCTGCATCAAATGAAATTATGTGGAGAGACATTTTTTTTGATAATAGAAAAAATGTTTCAAGAGCAATTGATATATTTATCAAAAATTTAAGATCTTTTAAGACAGACATTAATTCAAAAAATAATAAATCAATTCTTAAAAAATTAATTCAAACAAAAAAAGTTAGGTCTAAAATAATCAAATTAAAACAGGATGTAAATAAACCTGACTTTGGTAGAGATTAATAATTGCCAATATTACTTACTTTTTTAACTTTTAGATTTGCAGTTTTATCAATTAATTCAATTGTTTGTTTAGTTGGCATGACTACCACCTTCTTTTTTGGTCCATAAGCATGAATAAATTTAGACTTACTTAAACATATACCGACATGTCCTTTCCAAAATATTATATCTCCTTTACTTAAATTTTTACTTTTTTTTCTTTTACAAAATTTTATCTGATCTTTTGTATCTCTTGGAAAAAATATTCTGTTATAATAAAAGTAAATTTGGATCAAAGCAGAGCAATCAATACCATCAGATGTTTTTCCACCCCATAGATATTTACTACTTTTAAATAATTTCATTATTTTCAAAAAATCTTTTTCAAGATGATCAATTTTGACAATATCACTTTTTTTTATCCATCTGTCCTTTTTAAACTCAATTAGTCTTTTATTTTTATTTAAAACCGATATGCCAGATGCAAAGAAAAGATAATTTTTTGTTGGTAAAAACTTATTTTTCTTTTTAATAAATATTCTAGATTTTGTTTTTTTTATCTTAAAAGTCGGCTTAAAATTTTTATAAAAATAATTTTTTTTAATATAACCAATATAATTGTCAAAATTAGTTTTAATTTTAACCCAGTTTTTTTGATTTTTTAATACCTTAAATTTTTCACCATACAAGATTTGTGATAAAGTTTCAGAGTTATTAGAAGGTTTTGCATTTATATTTCCAAGTGAAAAATTATAAAAAAAATTATTTTTCATTAATCTTTAATTTATTTCTTATTATCCATAATATAATTAAAGATGGTATTACCATTATAGCAGTTAAGATAAAAAATACCCCCCAGTCCCCATTAAGCCAATCAACTAGAGCACCCGATGATGATGCTAATGTGGTTCTTCCAGCAGTACCTATTGAGGCTAATAGAGCATATTGAGTTGCTGTGTAAGTTCTATCAACTAGCAATGATATGAATGCAACAAATGCAACAGTGGCAAAAGCTGCTGCAATGTCGTCAAAGATTACAGCAATTGCAAATAGTATCTCAGATTTACCACTCCACGCTAAAAGACTGAACAATAGATTTGTGCTCGCCATTAAAATTCCTGCTAAAAACATTGCTTTTAAAACACCAGATCTTATTACAAATAGCCCACCTAGCAGAGTGAAGATGACAGTTGTTATCCATCCTAAAGTTTTTGAGTAAATAGCAATATCTGATTTACTAAAACCAATTTCTTTATAAAAGATAATAGACATACGCCCTAAAAAAGCCTCTCCAACTTTGAATAAAAAAACAAACCCTAGGATCCCCAAAGCTATTTGAAAGCCATTTTTTTTAAAAAAACTTATTATAGGTCCACTGATTGTTCCACTGATCCAAGTTATAGTTTTAGTAAGAAAATTTGAATTTTTGAATTTACCAGCAATTAATTGATCATTTTCTTTCTGATTAATTTGTCTTTCAGTCGAGTCAGTTTCATTGACAAACATTAATCCAATATTCATTAGAATTATTAAAATTCCTAAGATTAAAAAAGTTAGTTGCCAATAATTTTGAAAACCTAAATTTTCTAAAAAATCTGCGGAAAACAATGACAAAACTCCGCCTAATTTATATCCGCTCCACCACCCAACGACAGCCATTGCTGCGCCCGCAGCCATTGATTTACCCTCGTTTTCGCTAATTTGCTCAATCCTTAAAGCATCCACAGTAATATCTTGTGTTGCTGAAGCAATTGCAATGAGTAAACCTACTGATATTACAAGGGCTAAATTTTCTGAAGGATCAATTACACTCCACAAAAATAAGGAGATTAAGATTAATATCTGCATTAGGACAATCCATCCTCTTCGATGTCCAATTTTTTTTGTTAGGTATGGTATTTGAATACGATCGATTAAAGGAGCCCATAAATAATTAAATGCATAAACTGCAAATATAAGACCAGCCCAACCAACTGTAGATCTGCTTAATCCATCTTCCTTTAACCATAAACTTAAACTACTACCTATTAATACCCAAGGAAAACCAGAGATAGCACCAAGCAATAATATTTTTAACATTCTTTTATCGAAATAAACTGAAAATGTTTCTGAAAGGGATTGTTTTTTAATTTCTATCATTTTTTAATTCCTCCAGAATGAAGGTAAAAATAACACTAATATAGCAAATAACTCCAGTCTGCCTAAGATCATGCCGATTGTTAAAATCCATTTGGAAAAATCTGGTAATGAGGAGAAATTACCATTAGGTCCAATTATTGATCCTAAACCTGGACCAACATTTGAAATAGAGGTCGCAGCACCTGAAATTGCGGTTATAAAATCAAGTCCATTTAAAGATAATAACGCGGACAATAAAAAAAATATTATTAAGTACATGTAAATAAAAGAAATGATCGATGCTATGAATTTATCATCAATTGGATTTTTATCGTATTTCAACACAAAAACACCTTTAGGGTAAATAATTTTTTTTAGTTGATTAATTACAAATGAATAAAGAATTTGAAAACGAAATATTTTTATGCCACATGTTGTTGAACCAGCACAGCCACCTATGAACATCAAAGCTAAAAATAATACTAGAGGAAAGCTACCCCAATTGTCAAATTGAGCATTGACATAACCAGTTCCGGTTAGAATAGAAATAACGTTAAAGAAAATTGATCTTAAATCAAATGAACTTGAATTGTTTAAAGTAAGATAAATCGATAAAATAAAAATCGATATAAATATTATCTTAATAAAAGTTTTGATTTGAGAATCTGATGTAAAAATAGACCTATTGCCATTCAAAAATTTAATGTACACAATAAATGGAACACTTCCTAAAATAATAAATATCATAGCCGTAGTTTCTATCGCTAAGCTATTAAAAAAACCAATGGATTGATTATAATTAGAGAATCCACCAGTTGCTATAGTTGTCATCGAATGTGTAATACTATCAAAAATATTCATTCCAAAAATATTGTAAGTGATTGCACATAGCGCTGTTAATCCAGAGTAAATATAAATCAATCTTAGAGCAACCTCTTTAGACTTTGGAAGAATTTTTTCAGATGAATCATTGTTTGAAATTTTGAATAATTGCATTCCCCCAACATTCATTATGGGCATTAATGTAATCGCCATCACTATGACACCAATACCTCCCAACCATTGAAGTATTGCTCTCCAAAATAATATCCCTTTAGGCATATTCTCTAAATTTGATATGATTGTTGAACCAGTTGTTGTAATACCTGACATACTTTCAAAAAAGGCATTTGTGACTGAAAATTCCAAATTAGAGAATATAAAGGGTAATGAACCAAATATAGCAATACTTAACCATGCTAATGCAGTTAGAAGGAATGCTTGTTGTAAATTAAGTTTTTTTTCATGATCTAAATTGGAGAGAAAAAATAAGGTTCCAAAAATAATTGTAACAATTGCTGCACCAAAAAAAGAAGAGTCTATTTGACCATAAATAAATTGTACAATTATTGGAACAAGCATAAAAATACCGAGAATTATTTGAAGAATTCCAAGAGTGAAAAAAACTGTTTTATAATTAGACATTTTGAAAGAACATTATTTTATGGTAAATAAATTTCAACTCTATAAGAATTAAGTAGTTCGCTAATTAAAGATTTTGTTGAATTATTCATGATAAAAAAAGAAAACTTAGAAAAAACAAGCTCTTGGCCAATCGTTGAAGCAAAAAAAATGCTTAGAGAAAGAAAATCTTTTTTAGAAAAAAAAGGTAAAATTACACTACAGACTGGATATGGCCCAAGTGGACTTCCTCACATAGGGACATTTGGAGAAGTTGCTAGAACTTCTATGATGGTTAATGCGTTAAAACAATTAACTGATCTTCCAGCAGAAATTATCACTTTTTCTGATGACATGGATGGTCTTAGAAAAGTACCAGACAATGTACCCAACAAAGAATTGTTAGAAAAAAACCTTCATAAACCTTTGACAGACGTACCAGATCCCTTTGAAAAATATAATAGTTTTGGTGAACATAATAATGAGAAATTAAAAAAGTTTTTAAATAATTTTAATTTTAAATATAATTTCAAAAGCTCTACTCAATTGTATAAATCAGGTTTTTTTAATCCAACACTTCAAATTATTTTAGATAATTATGATGGAATAATGAATATCATTATGCCTACTTTAGGAAAAGAACGTCAAAAAACTTATTGTCCATTTCTTCCTATTTGTCCAGAAACAGGACATGTTTTGGAAATTCCAGTTAAAGAAATTGATAATTCTAAGTCTAAAATTGTGTTTGATAATAAAGGTCAAGATTTAGAATCAAGCATATTAGATGGTCATTGTAAACTTCAGTGGAAAGTAGATTGGGCCATGAGATGGTATGCGTTAGATGTTGACTTTGAAATGTACGGAAAAGATCTGATAGAAAGTGCAATATTATCCACTAAAATTATCAAACTAATTGGAAAAAAAAACCCATCTGGTTTTGCTTACGAACTCTTTTTAGATGAGAAAGGGGAAAAGATTTCTAAATCAAAAGGGAATGGAATAACAATCGAGCAATGGTTGGAGTACGCCTCACCAGAAAGTTTATCATTATATATGTATCAAAATCCGAAGAGAGCTAAAAAACTTTATAATGAGATAGTTCCAAAAGCGGTCGATGAATATTTGGAATTTATTGAAAAGGCTAAAACCCAAGATGAGCTTCAGTTACTGATGAATCCAGTATGGCATGTTCATAATGGTAGTGTTCCAAAAGAAAAAATGATTATGTCATTTTCTATGTTATTAAATCTTGTAGAAACAAGTAATGCCGAAAACAAAGAATTATTATGGAAGTTCGTAAAAAAATATAAGGAAAATATTTCTGAAAAAGATCACCCCATTTTTGATAATCTAGTTGGTTATGCTATTAAATATTTTAATGATGTAATAAAAGCCAAAAAAAAATATAAAACACCTGATCAAATAGAAAAAAAAGCACTAGAGGCTTTAATATCAACCTTAGATAAATGTAATGACAAGATGTCTCCTGAGGAAATTCAAACTTTAATTTATTCAACAGGAAAAGAAAATGGGTATTCAGAAAATTTGAGAGACTGGTTTAAATTAATTTATGAAGTTGTATTTGGAGTCGAAAATGGCCCTCGAATGGGTTTTTTTATAAGTTTTTTTGGTGTTAAAGAAACTAAAGATCTTATAATAAATAAAATTAAATAATGTTTTCAAATTTAAGATCTTTAATTTTTAAACTTGATCCAGAGACAGCCCATGGTTTGGCAATTAAGTCATTAAAATTTAATTTTGTGCCAAATGTTTTGGATAAAAATAAAAATAGCCATTTATTCAAGACTAAATTATTTGAAAAAGAAATAGAAAATCCAATTGGAATGGCAGCAGGATTTGACAAAAATGCTGAGGTTTATAATTCTTTATTTAAATTGGGATTTGGTTTTGTGGAGGTGGGCACAGTTACACCTCTCAAACAATATGGTAACCCCAAGCCAAGAGTTTTTAGATTAGTTGAAGATGAGGCATTAATTAATAGATTGGGCTTTAATAACTTAGGTGCAAAAAACATTGTTGGTAGGATCTCAAGTAATAAACAAATTGGTTTACTTGGAATTAATATAGGTCCTAACAAAGATACAAATGATAGATTGAAGGATTATGTTGAATGTTTAAAAACCTTCCATGAATTTGCAGACTATATTACGATTAATATTTCATCTCCCAACACTGAAGAGCTGAGAAATTTCCATGATCAGGAAAAATTGAATAGTTTATTAAATATAATCAATAGTGAAAAAACAAAACTAAATTCAAAAATTCCAATTGTAGTAAAAGTCTCACCAGATATTAAAGATAAGGAAATACCCAAAATTTCTGATGTTCTTTTAAGCAATAATATTAAAGCAGTCATTTTATCAAACACCTCTGACTCTACTCGAGATAAATTAAGTGACATTCAAAAGCATCAAAAAGGAGGTTTATCAGGTAAACCAATAGAGGAAAAATCTACGATACTGATTAATAAATTTTATAAAACTCTTGGTAATAAAATTAAAATTATTGGAGTTGGTGGAGTGGACTCTGGAATAAGTGCATACAATAAGTTTTTAGCTGGCGCGAGTTATGTTCAACTTTATACAGGTATGGTATACAGAGGACCAAATATCGTAAACCTTATTAAAAAAGAGCTTAAGGAATTATTGATAAGAGATGGAGTTAAACATTATAGTGAAATCATAGGGAAAAAAACAACTTCTTAAATTTTATAAACTTGACGCAATCATCAACTCACTTTATATAGTCGAAAATATTATGTCAAAAAAATGTGAACTTACAGGAAAAATTCCCCTTAAAGGTCATAATGTTAGTCATGCTAATAACAAGACAAAGAGAAGATTTTTACCTAATTTAAAAAAAGTAAAATTTACCAGTGAACTTTTAAAGAGAAGCATGAAACTTACTGTAAGTAATGCTGGTGTAAGATCTGTAGATAAAAAAGGAAGTTTTGACGAGTTTTTAAAGACTGTAAAAAATAAAAATTTATCTCCAAGATTAAAGAAGATGAAAAAAAGTTTATTAATAAAGTCTCCATTTCAAAAAAAATCAGTTCAATCTAAGACAGCTTAATGAATAAAATTTTTTTTATACTCTCATTTTTAATGGGAGCAGTTGTTTTGGCATCTAATTATTTAGTTCAGTTCCCTATAAAACATTATGGTTTAGAAGAAATATTAACTTATGGAGCTTTTAGCTATCCAATTGCTTTCTTGATCACAGATTTAGCCAACAGATCTTTTGGCAAGATAGTTGCTAGAAAAATTGTCTATATTGGTTTTGCTATAGGTATTAGCTTTACACTTTTA
Organism: uncultured Pelagibacteraceae bacterium; assembly: GCA_902582605.1. Classification (GTDB taxonomy): domain Bacteria; phylum Pseudomonadota; class Alphaproteobacteria; order Pelagibacterales; family Pelagibacteraceae; genus Pelagibacter. The sequence continues at coordinate 30,309 of CACHSP010000005.1, forward strand.
TTCTCAACAAACTTCACAGACTTGATATCTATAAGAATTGCAATTGGATCGGGTACGGCTTTTTTAGTTGCTCAACTCTTAGATGTTCAAATTTTTGATAAATTGAGAAAAAAAGAATGGTTTGTTGCACCTTTAACGTCATCTTTGATAGGTTCAACAATTGATACTTTTATATTTTTTTCAATCTCTTTTTATGGAACAGGCATTCCTTGGATCACGTTGTCTTTAGGAGATTTAAGTGTAAAAATTTTTGTTGCTTTAATGATGTTAATCCCTTTCAGACTACTGCTAAAAACACTTAAACCGGTTTAGATTTAATATAAATATTTATAAGATAATATTTTATAAGCCAGTTTTGCTACTAGAAAATTGTAGGAATTAAATCCTTTGATCGGTGCGAGCTCATTTATATCTGCGCCAACGATGTTTGAGTTTTTGGCTGCAATCTTAATTATATCTAAAACTTCATCCCATAGTAAACCACCAGGTTCAGGTGTTCCAGTTGCAGGCATAATACTCGAATCTAAACCATCTACATCGAAAGTTAGATAAACAGTCTTATTTTTAATTAGTTTTTTAAATTTTTTTAAATCCCATTTTGCCTTATCTTTTGCCCAAAAAATACTAATTCTAGATTTATTTTTTTTTAAAAAAGGTATCTCCTCTTTAGAAATATTTCTAATTCCAAATGAGATTATTGAAACGTTTTTATAATCTAAACATCTTCTAATAGCAGATGCATGTGAAAATTTTTCACCATTATAACTTTCTCTTAAATCTGCATGAGCATCGAAATGTAAGAGGCAGATATTTTTATGTTTTTTAACAAACGGAACAATACATCCTGGTGTGATTGAATGTTCACCACCAAAAGTCATTGGAAAAAGTTTATTATTAAGAATTTCTTTATTTATGCTAGCTATCTTTTTTAAAGCTTTTTTAATATTTTTATCAATCTTAAAAGGCTTTAAAGTTTTAATTCCTATTTTTTTGTAAGGTTCACAATTTAATTCCTCATCATATAATTCAACTTGATGTGAAGCTTTAATTATCTCTTTTGGGCCATTTTTAGTCCCACCACCATAACTCACAGTTTTTTCCAGACCAAAAGGAACAATTACAACTTTTTCTTTAAAATTGAATTTATTATCTATTCCAAGAAACCCTTTTTTATTTGAAAGATATTGCAATGTTTTATCCAAAAATTTTTGTAAAGTTTTTTCTATCTCTATTTTTCCATTCACCTTTATGATATGCATCACTTGCAATTAAAGGTAATACACTTGTTGCCTCAGCAAAAACCATTTGTTCTTTTGTGACATCAACTTTACCCCATGAACTTGCCTCTTTTAAAGTTGAACTGCTACACGCACCATCTCTTGAGTCTGCTACAGTAATTTGCACAGCATATTTATGCATTTCAACATCTTTACCTAAAAGTTCAGCACATATGACTGTGTCCTGAATAAAATTTTTTGGCACTCCGCCACCTATCATAAATAATCCAGAACCTTTTGATTTAATTTTTATTTCAGTTAATTCTCGAAATTCTCTTATAGAGTCTATTGTAATATGAGATTTCGGGTTTTTTTCTTGATGAATTACTAAACCAAAACCAGCGCTAGAGTCTGTAAAAGCAGGACAGAATATTGGTACATTGTGATCATAGGCAGTTTCAATTAAAGAGTCTTTCTTTACTGAGTTTTTTTTAAGATATTTTCCCATTTCATAAATAAATTCTCTAGAGGTATAGCTTCTAGGCTCCAAGCTATCAGCTATTTCACAAATTTTCTTATCACAAATTTGTAATTCATCTTCGTCAATGTATGTATCGTATATTCTATCAATATAATTTTTTCTAAGTTCAGTATCATCTTGAAATTGAGAGCCTTGATAATGCTTAAATCCTAATGCCTCAAAAAAATCCATATCAATTATCGAAGCACCAGTTGCAACGATTGCATCTACCATATTATATTTGACTAAATCTTTGTAAATATTCATACAACCAGCTGCTGAGGTCGAACCAGCTAAAGTTAGAAAAATTGTACAATCTTTATCTTTTAACATTTCATTATAGATGTTTGCCGCATTTGCAGTTTCTCTAGATACAAATGACATTTTCTCCATTGATGCAATAATTTTTCTAGAGTCAAAAGATGTAATATCTATATGTTCAACTGGATTTTTAAGAAAGTCTTTTTTACTATTATGTCCTAAATTTTTATTTTTTGACATCAAGCAACTAAAGTATCTTTGTTGCTGTCTTTGTTATAGAGGCTCATTATAGCATTATCTTCAACTTCATAAATTTTATCAGAATAGAAACCATTAAACTGTGTTCTAAAGGTGAGGCCGTATGAACCTAATTGACCAAGTTCTATATAATCATTTTCTTTAATATTATTAGGTAACAGGAAGGGTCCTTTCATATAATCCATGCTGTCGCATGTTGGTCCATAAAAATCAAATGCAGTTAATTTTTTTGAAATAATTTTGTTTGAATTATCTTTTATCATTTTAGATGGAAACACAATATTCGGTGTTCCTGCATCAAAAAGTGTTCCATAAGTTCCATCATTTATATAAAGTTTTTGTTTTTTTCTTAAGTTAACTCGAACTATAGTTGAACCACTTTCAGCAACTAAGGCTCTACCTGGTTCACAAATGATTTCTGGTAATTTTTCAATCTTTAAATTTTCTAAACCTTTCTTAATTTCATCAAAATAACTTTCTAAAGAGGGTGGAATTAAATCTGGATAGATAGTTGGAAAGCCGCCTCCTATATTTAAATAATCTGGAACAATTTTCGTTTTCTTTATTATATTTGCAATTTCGGAAATTCCTTTTGAGTATGAAATTGGATGCATACATTGCGATCCAACATGAAAACTTAGTCCAATCTTTTTTGAATGTTGTTTTACTAATCTTAAAAGTCCTGCCGCCTCCGAATTTATAGCACCGAATTTTTTTGATAAGTCAATTTCAGCATGTTCATTTGATACGGCCACCCTTACAAATAATTCTAAATCTTTTGCATTGCTGGTGCTCTCAATAATTTTTATCAATTCATCTTTAGTATCAAGTGCAAATGTTTTTACTCCATATTTGAAGTATGCTTCACTTATATCTTCTCTACTTTTAATTGTATGCATGAAAGAACACTTAGATACTTGATCAAATTTTCTTACTGCTTTTATCTCCTCTACTGAGGCAACATCAAATTGATTAATACCGCTTTTTAATAAAGTTTTAATTACTTCAGGATGAGGATTTGTTTTGACAGCATATAGAATTTTACCTGGAAAGTTTTTTTGAAAAAATTTGGAAGCTGAAAGAATTGATTTCTTTCTAATACAATAAACTGGTTTGTCTGGCTTCAGTTGATTAACTAGTTCTTCAACCGACTTAAATTTTTGCATTTTTCATGCCCCCCAAAAAAAATTTAACAAAAAAAAGCCTTTTTATTTAAAAAAAACTTTAATGAATCGAGCAATTAATTCAATACTTACCTAATGTAAAGCAAATAATGACCTATTGAATTGTGGAAAAAAATTCCCATATTGAACTTATGAAAAACGAAGGCGCATTACAAAATTTAGCTGATTTCAACAATAAATCACTATTAATTGTTGATGATGACAATCCATTTAGAGAAAGATTGGCTAGGGCCATGGAAAAAAAGGGTTTTGAAGTCATTCAAGCTGAAGGTGTGCAAAAAGGAATTGATACAGTTAAAGCAAAAAAACCAGGATTCGCTGTTGTTGATTTGAGACTGGGTGATGGTAATGGTTTGGAAGTTGTAAAACAAATACAAACCTCTAATCCTGAAAGTAGAATAATAATGTTAACAGGATATGGAAATATTCCAACTGCTGTTGCAGCAATAAAAGAGGGTGCAATCGATTATTTGGCTAAACCTGCAGATGCAGATGATGTTGAAAAGGCTCTTTTAGCTGATCCTGCTAAAAAAGCGGCTCCACCTGAAAATCCAATGTCAGCAGATAGAGTGAAATGGGAACACATACACAGAGTTTTTGAATTGTGTAACAGAAATGTTTCAGAGACAGCAAGAAGACTAAAAATGCACCGAAGAACTCTTCAAAGAATTTTATCTAAAAGATCACCTAAATAAGTTTTCTAAATTTTAAAATTTTCTTAGTAATAAGCACTAGTAAAGCCATCTTAAATATTTCAGCTAATAAAAAAGGCTTAACACCTAAATCGAATATTGGTTTGTCCCATCCGATTAGTGTCCCTAACCACAAAATACCAAAAATATAGATTGTTGACACTGCAAGTATAAGTTTTAAGAAAATGATTAAAAAATTATCTTTTAATTTTACATAAGAAGCTAAAAAACAAGCCAAAAGAAATCCAATTAGATAGCCCATTGTTGGACCTGTAAAATAAGTTAAACCTATTCCTCTTTCTGGGGAATTTGAAAATACTGGCAGACCTGCAATTCCTTCAATTAAATATAAACCAATTGTCGCAACACCTATTTTATATCCAAAGCTTATTCCAATAAAAAGAACTACAAAAGTTTGCATTGTCATTGGAACTGGATAGAAAGGAATTTTAATTTTTGCCGACACAGCAAGTAACACAGAACCTAAAAAAATTACAAGTATTGATTTAATTATTTGGGCTTGTGTATTTTGCTTTATAAGTTCCATAAAAAATAATACTCTTATTTCTGTCTATAATCTATATTAATTTCTAATGGGAAAAATTAAAAAAACAGATCATTTTTATTTGATTGATGGATCAGGTTACATTTTTAGAGCGTATTATGCGTTACCACCATTAACGCGTAAAAGTGATGGATTACCGACGGGTGCAGTGAGTGGTTTTTGCAGTATGCTTTTTAAACTTCTAGAGGACTCAAAGTCAAATCAAAATTTACAAAAACCAACGCATTTTGCAGTTATATTTGACTCTGCTAGAAAAACTTTCAGAAACGAAATTTATAGTGATTACAAAGCTAATAGAGCTGAAGCACCTGATGATTTAGCTCCTCAATTTGATTATATAAGAAAATCAGTATTAGCATTTAATCTACCTTCATTGGAATTGATAAATTATGAAGCTGATGACTTAATTGCAACGTATGTTGAAATGATTTTAAAAGAAGGTGCAAAAGCAACAATAGTGTCCTCAGATAAGGATTTAATGCAATTATATAGAAAAAACGTTCGAATTTACGATCCAATGAAAAATAAGTTTATTTCAGAAGAAGATATTAAAAATAAATTTGGTGTAGGTGCAAGTAAGGTAGTTGATGTCCAGGCTCTAGCTGGTGATAGCAGTGATAATGTACCAGGAGTTCCTGGAATTGGTGTTAAAACAGCTGCAGAATTAATTAATAAATATGGAGATCTTGAAAAACTTTTAAAATCTGCTCATGAGATTAAACAAAACAAAAGAAGAGAAACACTTATTGAGAATAAAGATAAGGCTTTAATAAGTAAAAAATTAGTGACATTAAAAAGTGATGCTCCAGTAAATAAAAATCTAACTGATCTTGAATTAAAAAGTATTGATAAAGATAAACTATATAAATTTTTGAGGGAGATGGAATTTAATAGATTGTTGAGTTCAGCTATTTCTGCATATGGAGAACCAAATTTAACAAGTATCAAAAATGAGGTTCAAATTGAAAAAAATCAAAAAGCAATCAATAAAAAAGAATATTATCTAATTGAAAATTTGGAACAAATCGACAACTGGATAACTGAAGCTGAAGAGTTAGGAGAAGTTGCGGTAGATACCGAAACAAATTCATTAGATCCTCATCAGGCAGATCTAGTCGGTGTTTCATTAAGCTCAAAAATTGGAAAAGCTTGTTATATTCCTATCGGTCATAAATCTAACAAATGTATCGAAAAAGATTTAGTTTTAAAAAAGTTAAAACCTTTACTCGAGGATCCTAGTATCAAAAAAATAGGTCAAAATATAAAATTTGATTTTATAGTTTTTTTCAAACACGGAATTAATATGACTTCAATGGAAGATACTATGCTGATGTCCTATGTTCTTGATGCAGGAAAAAATAGACATAATATGGATACATTGTCAGAAATTCATTTAAACCATAAAACAATATCTTTTAAAGATTTAGTTGGCACAGGAAAAAAGGAGATTAATTTCAGTGAAGTTGATGTTGAAAGAGCCAAAGATTACGCAGCCGAAGATGCTGATATTACATTTAGATTATACAAAAAATTTCAAAAAAGTTTGAAGGATGAAAAAATGATAAATATCTACGAGATATTTGAAAAGCCTTTATTAAAAATTCTTGCTTTTATGGAAATTGAGGGAGTTAAAATAGATTATAAATTTTTAAAATCATTATCCACTAAATTTGAAAAAAAGATTGTTAAAATTCAAAATGAGGTTTTTAAAATATCTAAAAAAGAATTTAATATTGCATCACCAAAACAACTTGGGGAAATATTATATAATGATCTTAAAATTGCAGATTTAAAAAAAACAAAAAAAGGCAGTTTTGCAACAAGCGCTTCGGTTTTAGAAGATTTAGCATTTAAAGGTCATAAGTTCCCCCAATTAGTATTGGATTGGAGACAGGTATCTAAATTGAAAAATACCTACTCAGACTCTTTGCCGGAGCATATCAATCCTAACACGCAAAGAGTACATACTTCTTTTTTATTAGCAGCTACTACAACTGGCAGATTAGCATCAAGCGATCCAAACTTACAAAATATTCCGATTAAATCTGAGGATGGTAAAGATATCCGTAAAGCATTTATAGCTAAAAAAGATCATGTTTTAATTTCTGCAGATTATAACCAAATTGAGATGAGAATTTTAGCTGATTTGGCCGACGTGAAAGGATTAAAAAAAGCTTTTAAAAACAACGAAGATATTCATTCACTCACAGCTAGTCAAATTTTTAATGTTGATATTAAAAAAGTAAATCAAGATCAGAGAAGAAAAGCTAAAGCTATAAATTTTGGAATTATATATGGGATTTCACAATATGGATTAGCAAAACAAATTAATGTCACAAATCATGAAGCTGAGGAATTCCTTAATGCTTATTTTTTGAAATTCCCTGAAATTAAAATTTATATGGACCAAACAATAAAGTTCTGTAGAAAAAGTGGATTTGTGAATAATATTTTTGGAAGACGATCACATTTTATTAATATCAACGATAAAAACTATAATATTAGAAATTTCCAAGAGCGCGCAGCAATTAATGCTCCAATTCAAGGTTCCGCGGCAGAAATAATGAGATTAGCCATGATAAGACTTAATAAAAAATTAAGTGATCAAAAAAATCAGAAAACAAAAATGTTATTGCAAATTCATGATGAGTTAATTTTTGAAACTCCCAAAGAAGAAGCAAAAAGAATCAGTAAAATTATAATTGATGAAATGTCCAGTGTTGTTAAGAGTGAACAGCATTCCTTTTCCATACCTTTAACAGTTGATCTAAATATCGGAGAAAATTGGGGTACACTTCATTAATTTAATTGCCCAAATTAGAACAATTTAGTATTTTTATAATTGAGTATGCAGAAACAAACTATTGCCCTTGTCGACGATGATAGAAATATTTTAACAAGTTTGAGTATAGCTTTAGAGAAAGAGGGATTTAAAGTTCAAACATATATCGATGGTGAAAGCGCTTTAATTGGCTTAACCAGAACCCCGCCGGATCTAGCAATCGTTGATATTAAAATGCCAAAAATGGATGGAGAAGAACTACTTAAAAAGTTAAGAAAAAAAACTTCATTACCAGTTATTTTTTTGACCTCTAAAGATGATGAAATTGATGAATTGCTTGGGTTGAAATTAGGAGCAGATGATTTCATAAAAAAATCTGGAGGATTTTCAATTAAAGTGTTGATTGAGAGAATAAGAGTGCAACTTAGAAAGAAAGACTCAAAAGAAATTATAGAGGAAAATAAAAGTATAATATCTCATGGTAAGTTAAAACTGGATCCTTCACAATTAGAGTGTGAATGGAATGGTAAACAATTGCCAGATAAACTTACTACGACTGAATTTTTATTAGTTAAGGAATTAGCAAAAAGACCAGGTATAATCAAAGAAAGAGCTCAGTTGATGGATATAGCTTATAGAGAAGATACTGATATAGAGGACAGAACAATAGATAGTCATGTAAAAAGAATAAGAAAAAAATTTAAAAAGGTTGACCCTGAATTTTCAGCTATAGAAACCAGATATGGAAGTGGATATAGGTGGAATGTTAGCTGATGTTAAGCAACCTTCTTAAAAACTTATCTATATTAAAAAAATTTTTATTTATTAATTTTATTTTTTTTACAATTATTGGAATTTTTCTTTTTATTTACTTAAAAAATGTTCAACCAAATTTGATAAAAAAAAAATCATCTAATCACATTGAAGTGATTAATAATACAATTGATAATTTGACAAGACTAAATGTCGAATTTGTAGAAGATGACATCAGGAAATTTCTTTTTTCCACAAGATTTCTTTTTCAAAATTTAGATAGAGTGATATTTTTTGATAATCAACTAAACTTAATTGGTGATACAGATACCTTGGATCTTGATCCAAGATCATTTTCACAAAGATTGGATATTGTTGAATTTGAGGTGTTAACTGAAAAAAAAACTAAAGAAATCACTGAGAAAAAAAATATTGATGTTGGAAATAATAACGTTGTTTCTCTTAATGATGTACTTTTAAATTATGCATCCTCTAAAAATTTTGGAACACCTTTTACTTTTACCCAAGAAGAGTTTAATAAATTTAAGCTGACAACAATTAAAAATGTAATGCAAAAAGGTGAAAACATTGGTTATTTAGCTATTACAGAAAATGCAAATGATGTTAAAGCAGCTATAGATGAAAGAAAGACTTTCGTAATTAGAACAGCTCTAGCTATTGGTTTGGTAATATTAATTTTCTCCTTTGTTTTAAATAGATATTTTTTAAAACCAATTAAAAATTTAGTAACGTATACTGAAACAATCAGAAATAAAGATCCAAAAGTTACTAATCTTGATATTTTAAAAAAAAGAAATGATGAACTGGGACTACTCTCAAAGTCATTAGATGATATGACAAATGAATTAACTAAAAGGATTTCACATGCTGAAAATTTTTCAACAGATTTAGTTCATGAAATTAGAAATCCACTAGCTTCTCTCAAGAGTGCATCTGAAATTTTACATGATACTACTGATGTTGAGCAAAGGATTAAATTAATTGATATTTTGAGTCATGATGTTCAAAGAATTGAAAGATTAATTACAGATTATTCACAAATGCTAAAAGATGAAGTTGCGTTAAGTAAAGAAAAAATTAAAAAACTTGATATCGAGCCAATTATTAAATCAGTAGTAGATGATTTTAATAATATTTATAAACTAAAAAGAGGAATAAATATTTCTTATTCGAACGATGGAAAAAACAAATATTTGATAAATGGAATAGAAAATAGGATTGAACAAATAGTTGCTAATCTTTTGGATAACGCAATATCTTTCAGTGGTGATAATAAAGATGTAATTGTTAAGGTTTCAAAATTAGAAAATGACAAAGTTTCAATTAATATTTTAGATGAAGGACAAGGATTTAAAGAAAAAGATACCAATAAAATATTTAAAAGATTTTATAGTAATAGACCTGATAAATTTGGACAACATTCAGGACTTGGTTTAAATATAGTTAAAAATTTAGTCGATTTACATAATGCTAAAATAAGAGCATCTAACAGATTAGACAGAAAAGGAGCAAGTATGGAAATTATATTTCCAAATGCTTAAAGAGTTCTATTGATTAATTAATTCTTTATTGTTAGAAGACGCACCATGGAAGATTTCAAAGTTAAAGATTTGACCCAAGCTGAGTTTGGAAGAAAAGAAATTTCAATAGCAGAGAGTGAAATGCCTGGCTTAATGGCTTTAAGAGAAGAATACTCTGGAAAGTCACCGCTAAAAGGAGCGAAAATTATTGGATGTCTGCACATGACTATTCAAACAGCTGTTTTAATTGAAACACTAGTTGCTTTAGGTGCAGAGGTAAGATGGTCATCATGTAACATTTTTTCAACTCAAGATCATGCAGCGGCTGCAATCGCCAAAGCTGGGATTCCAGTATATGCATGGAAGGGAGAAACTGAAGAGGAATATATTTGGTGTATTAAAAAAACTATTGAGGGTAAAAAAGATTGGGCGCCTAACATGCTTTTAGATGATGGAGGAGACCTCACTGCAATGATGCACCAAGAGTATAAAGAATTACTTAAAAATGTGAAAGGTGTTTCAGAGGAGACAACAACAGGCATTAAAGCTCTTAATAAAATGGAAAAAGAGAAAACTTTGTTAGTGCCTGCAATAAATGTAAATGATTCTGTCACCAAATCTAAATTTGACAATCTCTATGGATGTAGAGAGAGTTTAGTTGATGGCATAAGAAGAGCTACAGATGTTATGATGTCTGGAAAAATTGCTATAGTAGCTGGATTTGGAGATGTCGGTAAAGGAAGCGCTGCATCTTTAAGACAAAGTGGTGCTAGAGTATTAGTTACAGAAGCTGATCCAATTTGTGCATTACAAGCAGCAATGGAGGGTTACGAAGTGGTTTTGATGGAAGAGGCAATTAGCAAAGCTGACATCGTCGTTACAGCGACTGGTAACAAAGATATTGTTACAGCTGATCACATGAGAGAAATGAAAGATAGAGCAATTTTGTGTAACATAGGACACTTTGATAATGAAATTCAAGTTGAAGCTTTGAAAAATTATAAATGGACTGAAGTAAAACCTCAAGTTCACGAGATAGAATTACCAAGTAAAAAAAGGATTATTTTATTAGCAGAAGGTAGATTAGTTAATTTAGGTTGTGCCACAGGTCATCCAAGTTTTGTAATGAGCGCATCGTTTACTAACCAAGTGATTGCACAGATAGAGCTTTGGAATAATCATAAAAACTACGAGAACAAAGTTTATGTTTTACCAAAACATCTAGACGAGAAGGTTGCCACACTTCATCTTAAGAAAGTTGGAGCAAAATTAACCAAATTATCAAAAGAACAGGCGGACTATATAAGTGTTGGAGTCGAAGGTCCTTTTAAACCTAATGCCTACCGCTATTAAAAGTGATAGAATAGATTTATCTTTAGAAAAAGAAACAGAGGAACTTGCTGGTACATTTTTAAAAAAAATCAAGCCTGGATCTTGTGTTTTTTTATATGGTGAAATCGGAGTTGGAAAAACTACTTTTATTAGATATCTTATTAATCAATTTCAAAAACTTTATAAATTAGAGATAACAGAGGTTACAAGTCCCACTTTTAATTTGTTAAATGAATATCCAATAAATGATTTCAAGATAAATCATTATGATCTATTTAGATTAAAATCTGCCGAGGAAATTAAAAATTTAGATTTATTTGAAGATAATAAAAACATAATTACTTTAGTAGAATGGCCACAAATAATTAAAGAAAAACCAAAAAATTTGATAGAATTATTTTTCGAGTATGGAAAAGATCACAAAACTAGATCTGTGCAAATTAAAGGTTTATAGCTTCTATTCCTGAATGCCAAAATTAATAAAAATAAAGGGGGATGCGTCTTTTAGAAGTTTTTTTAGAAAGAAAGTAAATGGTAAATCTTCTATTGTTGTTTACGCCAAAAAAGAAAAATTTAAAAATTTACTTGTATACGATGCAGTAAATAAAATTTTAAGCAAGAATAATATTTTATCACCAAGATTATATACTCAAAGATATGATAAAAATTTCATTGAAATAGAAGATTTTGGAAATGAAACTATTTTCAAAATATTGAAAAAAAAGGGTAAAAATAAACTAAGCTATTTTAATCAAATAATTAAATTGCTAATACAAATGCAGACTATCAAACATAGAAAAGTAAAAAATTTTAAAAATCAAAATTATACAATTCCAAAATACGATAAAAAAATTTTGATAAATGAGGCAAATTTATTTTGTGATTGGTATGTAAAGAATAATTTATCAAAATTAAAGAAAAAAAAATTTTGTAAAAATTTTAAAAAGATTATTAAAGGATTAACTTTAAAATTGAAATTAAAAGATAATATTTTCGTCCATAGAGATTTTCATGTTTCAAATTTAATGTTAGTTAAAAACCAAATAGGTATTATTGATAGTCAGGACGCATTAATTGGCAACAAAGCTTACGATTTAGCTTCTTTGATAGATGATGTAAGACTAAAAACTCCTAACTCATTTAAAGATAAAATCTTTAAATTTTATATAAAAAAACAAAAAAAATTGGACATTAAAAAATTCAAGAATGATTTTGAAATATTATCAGTTTTAAGAAATCTAAAAATTATTGGAATATTTACCCGTCTTTCACTCAGGGATAAAAAAAAAAATTACCTAAAATTAATTCCCTACACTTGGCAACTGATTAATATGCGTATTGATCAAAACCAAACATTCATTGATTTGAAAAATTTATTAAATCAGAATTTTAAAAAGATTAAATGAGAATTAAAACAGCTTTGATATTATGTGCAGGCCTCGGAACAAGGTTAAATCCTCTTACTTTAAAGACACCTAAACCTCTTTTAAAATTGAATAATAAAACAATGTTAGAGATATGCATAAATCTAACTATGAAACTGGGTGTCCAAAATATTTTAATCAACACATTTCATTTAGGTGATCAAATTTCAAAATTTATTGAAAATAAAAAGTTTCCAATAAATATTCAAATAATCAAAGAAGAAAATGAAATACTTAATACAGGTGGGGGAATATTAAATTTGATCAATTATTCAGATAACAATGATTTCATAATCTTTAACCCTGATACTTTATGGCACAAAGATTATTTTCATGAAATCACTCAAATGCAAAATTTTTATTTTTCAAATAAATTAGATAATGTACTCCTGTTATCAAATAAAGAATTGAGTTTCGATAAAAATTTTTTAGGTGATTTTACATTGGAAAATAATTTGTTAAAAAAAAATGAAAAAAATGATTTGATATATATTGGTTGTCAAATTCTGAACAAAAGTTTATTTAAAGAATATACAATCTCGAATTTTTCTATTTCAAAAATATGGGATAATTTACAAAAAAAAAATAAATTAAATGGTTTTCAAAGTAAAAAAAAATTTTATCATTTAACAAATTTAGATGTCTTTAAAAAACTAAAAGATCTTTAGCTCTTTCCTTATCAAGATATTCACATTTTGCTATTTTAAAATTTTCTTTAAATTCTATAAACATTGGGTTTCCAGTCGGGATTTCTAAATTAGAAATTTGTGTATTATCTAAATTAAATAAATTTTTACATAAAGCTCTGATAGAGTTTCCGTGTGCAGATATTAAAACATTATTATTTTTTAAATTTTCTTTCACGTGTTCTTCAAAAAAATTTATAACTCTTTCATAAGTATCTTTTAAAGACTCAGTGTTAGGCAATAATTCTTTCGGAATTTGTTTATAAGTATCAATGTTAAGTGGATGATACGGACTTTCCTTTTTTAGCGGATCTGGTCTTAGATCCCATGATCTTCTAAACTCATGAATTTTATCCTCACCAATTTTTTTACTCATTTCAATTTTATTTAAACCAGTTAGTGCTCCGTAATGTCTCTCATTCAATTGCCAAGCTCTAGTAAAATTTTTTTTATCATCTAATTCTTGTTGAATTATTTTAAGAGTGTTATTTGCTCTTAATTGAAGAGAAGAGTAATAAAAATCAATTTTAATGTTTTTGTTTTTCAATAAGGATCCTGCTTTTTTTGCCTCCAATATACCTTTTTCGGTCAAATCAACATCCACCCAACCAGTAAATTTTTTCTCTAAATTCCAAGTACTTTGTCCATGTCTTACTAAGATTAAAAAACTCATATAATTATCTTTAAATTAAATTTATAAATAAAACTATCAAATTGAATGATAAATTTTTTTTCAAAATTTAAAATATTTTTTTTTGTAATTAATTTATTATTAATTGTCTTATATTTATTCCCTGGAAGTTTATTGGGATGTATTTTTTTTAATAATTGTAAAGTGCAACCACAAATTACATCAGATTTTATAATATCATCTAACCATTTTTACGCTTTTGGTTTAGTTACTATTTTAGGATATTTGACTTTTTTAAATTCAGAAAGATTAAGACAAGTTTTATATTATCTTTTAGTAATTTCAGTTCTATTAGAAGTATTTCATATAGTAATTCCTGAAAGGAGTTTTCAGTGGTCAGATCTGTTTGGAAATTTATTAGGGGTAGTAGTTGTAATTTTTGTTAAGAGTCTTATAAATAAATATGGTACTACTAAAGAATAAACTTATTGTATTATTTATTTTTTTCTTAACAGGATGTTCATCAATTCCATCAAATACTGCAAATAGTTGTTCAATATTTAATGAGCGTTATCTCTGGTATAAGTATGCGAAAAAAACAGAGCAAAAATGGGGAACTCCTATTTATATTCAATTAGCTATAATAAAAATGGAGTCAGATTTTGACTGGTTAGCTAAACCAGCTAGACAAAAAATATTTAAAGTAATCCCTTATAAACGCCCATCAAGTTCATTTGGATATTCTCAGGCAGTCAAAGGGACTTGGGAACAATATAAAAAAGAAACGGGAAATAAGTTAGCAACAAGAGTTAGATTTAAAGATAGTGTTGATTTCATTGGTTGGTATACCAGCAAATCAGAAACAATTTTAAAAATTTCCAAACAAGATGCTTTTAAACAATATTTGGCCTATCATGAGGGCTGGGGAAATTTTAAGCATTATAAAAAAAATAAAAAAGTTATTGGATTAGCTAAAAAAGTTGAGAAACAATCTAATATTTATAAAAAACAATTATTGAGTTGCAGCAATTCTTTAAATAAAAATAAATATATTATTTTTTAGAGAGTTCTTTTTTTAACTCCAGGTCTATTACATCAATCCTTTTGGTGTTTTTTGCTAAAGCTAAATACATAGATGGAGTAACATATAATGTGAAAAAAGTTGAAATTATCATACCACCCAAGATGGTTGCTCCCACAGCTAATCTTGACCCCTCACCTGCACCTGGGCCGATATTTCCTATAACCAAAGGTATCATTGCTATCATTGTACTTAATGATGTCATAATGATAGGTCTAAATCTAACCGCACAAGCCTCTTTCACAGCTAATTCAATACTTTTTCCTGTAGTCCTTATTCGATTGGCATAATCAACAATTAAAATACTATTTTTAGTCGATATACCAATAAGTATTATCAGAGCGATCTGAGAAAAAATATTAACTGAACTATTTAAAAATAAAATAAATACTAACCCACCAAAAATTGCCAAAGGAACTGTTAACACTATAATGAATGGATGAATGAATGAATTAAATGTTGCTGCCATCACCAAGTAAGCTGTTAGTAATGCGAGAGCAAAAATTACAAATAATTCATTACTAGTCTCTTTAATTTCCTCTGATTTACCTTTCCAGGTAATTTGATTTTTTGGAGCCAAATCTGCCATAATATTCTCAAAGAATTTTATCGCCTCGATTAAGGTGTATCCTTCATTAATATTTGCAGATATCGTGACTGCTCGTTGTCTATTGTACCTTGCAAGTTGTTTTGCTGAACCTTCCTCTTTAAAACTAACTAAATTTGATAAAGAGATTAGTTTTCCGTTTGTTTCAGAACGAACAAAAATTTTAGAAACTCCTTCTTTATTTCTTCTATCAGACAAATATTGCTGAACTACAATTGGGTATTCTTTACCTAATTTATTAAAAGTTGTAATTTTTTTCCCACCATAAAGAGTTTCAAGTGTTTCTCCTATTGCTTTTGTTGAAACACCTAAATCTTTAGCTTTATTTTTATTGATAACTAATTTCACTTCAGGTTTATTTCGATTGTAATCAGACTCAATTCTTGAGAGACTTTTGTTAGACCTTAATTTTCTAATTACTCTTTTTTGAATTTCTTCAAGTTCCTCATAGGTACTTCCATAAATAACCATTTGCACTGGCTTATTATAATTAGATACCCTGATTGATTGTGGAGATATTGGAAAAGCAAGAGCTTGAGGTAATGTAACAATTTTTCCAATAGCCTCTCTTAAAACGACTTGTTGTCCTTTTTTCCTATTTTTCCAGTCGTCTAAAAGTGCAATTATGATAAAACTATTATATGAGTTTGCAGAACTACCAAATCCAGGTACTCTCATAATAAATCTTGAGTATGGACTATCTTCAGCTTGTAAAAGTGGAATTAATCTAGCTTCGACTTTTTGTGCCTGTTCTTGTGTGTACTCAAAAGAGCTTCCTTCATCCGTTGCGCCAATAATTAAATAAGCACCACGATCTTCCATTGGCAATAATTCTTTTTTAGAGAAACTAAACAATAATACAGAGCAAATAATTATAAATATAATAAAAGAACCTACTGATTTTGTTTTGTGAGCAATTACATCTAAAGTCTCTTTATAAAATTTTGAAAATCCTAAAAATATTTTTTCAAATTTTTGAATAAAAATCCTCTTTGAAGCCTTCTTATTTAAAAATTTACTTGCGAGCATTGGCGACAAGGTAAGAGCAACAAATGATGAGACAACTATTGAAAATGATAATGCAATCGCTGTTTCTCTAAATAATGTTCCTGAAATTCCCTCGATAAATATCAGTGGTAAAAATACAGCTACTAGAATTAATGTTGTTGCTATGATTGCAAATGAAATTTGTTTAGATCCTTTATAAGCAGCAACTAGTGGGGTTTCCCCATTTTCAATTCTTCGATATATCGCGTCAGTCATAATCACCGAGTCATCAGTAATTATTCCAATCGCTAAAATAAAACTTAAAAGAACAAATATATTTATGGACAATCCAAAGATATAAAGACCTAAAAAGGATGCTATTAAGCTTACTGGAAGAGCGATTGCTGGAACGACGACAGCTTTAAGATTTCCGAGAAATAAATAAATTATTAGTACTACTAATACAAAAGCAATCAAAAGAGTTTTATATACCTCTTCAATAGCAGCCTCAACATAGTTTGCTCTGTTAAATGAAACTCTTAAATCCAATTCACTTGGTAAAGATTTTTTAACTTCTACTATCTTTTTTTTGATTTCATTAGAAAGCTCGACTGTTGAGGCTCCACTTCTTGCATAAATACCAATACCTACTGTCTTTAAATTAACCTGATCTTTTGTTTGGGCTTTAAAAAGTGTTTTTTCTGAAACAGGTCCAAATTCAATATCGGCAACATCAGATAACTGAATTACTTTATTATTTGTTTTTTTTATTGGTAACTGTTTTATCGAATTTATATCGTTGTATGATTTATCTAAATTTAAAGTTAGGTCAATATTATCTGCCTCAAGAGTACCAGCTGGAAGACTTATATTTTCTCCACGCATTGCAAGTTCAACTTCCTTAATAGTTAAATCATTCGCGGCGAGTTTAATTGGATCTATCCAAACTCTGATACTTAATTCTCTTAGACCACCAACAAGTATCCTTCCAACATTTTTAATACTAGAAAACTGATCCACTAAATATCTTTCTGCATAGTCCCCTAATTCAAGATCACTCCAAGTTGCAGATGATAACGACAACCACATAGTCGTAGTAAAACCAGCTGCCCTTTTTAATATTTGAGGAGGATCAGACTCAGATGGTAAATTATCTACAACTCTCGCAACTCTCTCTCGTATGTCGTTTGCAGCATTATCTAAATCAATACTAGTGTCAAACTCTACATTAATTGTGCTTCTTCCATTCTCAGATTTTGAGTCTATATTTTTTATACCTTCAGCACCTCCAATAACATCTTCAACGACTTGAGTAACTTCTTGATCCACAATTGATGCTGATGCAGATTTGTAATCTACTTGGACTTGGACTACAGGCGGCTGTATTCCATTGGGTAATTCTCTAACTGGCAATTTCCAAAAGACAAATAAACCAAAAATAATTAAGATTAAAGACATTACCCAAGAAACAGCTGGTCTTTTTATGCTCAGTTCAGTAATAAACATTTATTTTGTAATAGGTTTTATCTTTCCTCTAGGTCTTACTTTTTTTAATCCTTCTGCGACGATTATTTCCCCTTCACTTAGTCCAGAAATTACCTCGATGTTTTTATTACTTCTTAGACCTGTTTTAACCTCAGTTTTATTTGCAACATTTTCGCCATTTACTTTGTAAACATAGGATTTGTCACCTTCAATCATCACACTTGTATCAGGCACACTTAATGAGTTTCTAAGATTAAATTTAACGCTTACTTCTAAAAGAGATCCCGAAATTAGTTCGAGATCATTATTTTGTACTTTAATTCTGGATAATATACTTCTTGTATCGGCGTTAATCCTGCTTGATACAAAATCAACTTCACCTGAAAAAGTTTTATCTTTAAAACTAGATAATTTTACGTCAACTGGAAGACCTTTTTTAATAGATGCCGAATAATTTTCTGGAATTTTAATGTCTGAGTAAATAGTTGAATTATCATCTAATGTTATGATGAATATATTATTAGATACAAGAATATCTTCCGTAAGACCAGTATAACCAAGTACTCCGCTGAATGGAGCTATAATATTTCCACTTTTCAACTTGATTAATACATCTCCTTTTTTAACAAAGTCTTTCAATTTTAAATCTTCAAAAAGATCATCTTTTTTTATTTTGAAGGTTTCAGATTTTTTTGAGATTGCAGTACCAAAAGTCTCTATTGTTTCAGCAAAATCCTTTTTTACCACTTCGGTGACAATTATTCCTGGAGGAGGTCTTTTACTAAATTTTTTTTTAAAATGATTTCCAATCATTGTTCTACCAATAATTACTGCTGCAATGATTAGAAAAAATATTAAAATAATTGATATAGTTTTAGTCGATCTTTTCATTTTTTTTAAATTAGCCCGTATTCAGCCCAAGAGCCATCATAAATACAGGGTCGATATTTATCATTTATTAAAGAATAAGCTAGTGCCAAAACACACGCGGTTACCCCAGATCCACATGAAAAGACAATATTTTTATCATTTAAGTTTTTTAAGGAAGATTGAAAAATTTTTTCAAGCTCTTGTTTATTTCTAAAAGTTCTATCCTGATTAAGACAAGACCCAAATGGTATGCAAACAGAATTTTTAATATTTCCACTTTTTAATCCCTCTCTAGGCTCAGGAACCTTTCCTTCAAATCTTTCTTTGCTTCTAGCATCAACAACCCTAAAATTTTGGGTTTCTATATTTTGATTAATTGAATCTTTGTTTTTAACTAATTCCTGATTTTCAAAACTTTTGTAGTCTGACTTCATAACTTTAGATAAATTATTTGTTACTTTTCTTTTTTCTTCTATCCATTTTTTTAAACCCCCATTTAAAACATGAACTAGTTTAGGATCATGACCATAATAGATAAAATTAAACCAACAGCGACATGAGCTAACAACATCAGAATTATCATAAATAATAATCATATCCTCATTTTTGATTCCCATCTTTGAGACTATTTTTTCCCATTCATTTTTATTCACTAACATATGTGGAAGATTTGTATTTTTGTCCGAATTATCATCTAGGTCAAAAAAAATGGACTCCGGGATATGTTGAGTTTTATACTCTTCAAAACCATTTCTTTTCGTTTGTGGCATGTGCCACGAGCAATCAATTATTTTTACTTTGTCTTTATTATTTTCGAGCCAATCAGTTTCTACTAATGACATTATCTCTTTTCTAAATATTTTTGATGATATTCCTCAGCAATACAATAGTTTTTTAGTAGGGAAATTTTTGTTACCACTTTCCCTGATAACTTTTTATTGACCTGGTCCAAAACATCTTCTGCAATTTTTTTTTGATTGTCATTTAAATAAAAGATTTCACTTCTATATTGTGTACCAAAATCTGGTCCTTGAGAATTTAGTGTGGTTGGGTCATGAATTTCAAAAAAAATTTTTAAAATTTCTTCATAAGTAATTACTTTCTCATCAAAATCAATTTTAACAACTTCAGCATGATTTGTACTCCCTGTACAAACTTCTTTATAGGTGGTTTGTGAACTATTACCACCGCAATAGCCAACTTCAGTTTTGATAACACCATTAATTTTGCTGAATTTGATTTCAGGTCCCCAAAAACATCCAAGTGCTAAAACTGCTATTTCCATTGATTATGATTTAAATTAATTTACAAATTATTCGTATGCTTAGTAAAAATCAATTGGGATTTTTGTACATGTTTATGTCTGTTTGTGCATTTTCACTAATGGATATAATTGTAAAGTGGTCAGTCGATTATCCGATTGGACAGGTTTTATTTTTTAGAGGGTTTTTTGGAATACTATTTTATTTTTTCATTATACCAAGAGATAGACTTCACAATTTTTATCAAACCAAAAGACCAGGCTTGCATGCCCTAAGGTGCTTGTCGGGTTTAATTGCTTTAGTAGCAATTTTTATTGCTTTAAGAAAATTACCTCTCGCAACTGTGGTAAGTATTTCTTTTGCTGCTCCAATCTTTACAACTATATTTTCAATTTTTTTATTAAGTGAAAAAGTTGGCATTTATAGATGGTTAGCTGTTATAGTTGGTTTTATAGGAATATTAGTAATCACTGAACCAGGGATAAGTGAACTAAACATTTATTATATTTTTCCCATAATATTTTGTCTTGGTCTATCTTATGTAGCGATATCAATAAGACAGTTATCGACCACAGAACCAGTTTGGTTAATTTCATTCTATTTTTCATTATCAATAACCTTATTGAGTTTTTTAACTATTCCACAAGGATGGGTTATGCCTAATTTAGAGGATTTTATTTTATTATCTTTTGTTGGCATTTTTGGAGGCGTTGCAAATTTATGGTTAGGTCAGTCATATAAATATTCAGAGGTTTCTTTGGTAACTCCTTTAAAATATTTAGCTCTTTTATTTGCAATAATTTTTGGATATTTCATTTGGGGTGAGGTTCCAACAATCAAAACGCTTCTTGGAGCCTCTTTGGTAATTATTTCAACATTAATTATTTTTAGAAGAGAAATTTATAATAAAAAAATAATCACTTCTAAAACAATCAATGACTAAAGTTCCAAAATATTGGAATAAAGCCAAAAGATATTTATCCAAAAGGGATAAAATAATGTCAAGATTAATTAAAAATTATCAAAGCCCCAATGAAACGATTCTTACCTCAAGAAAGGATATTTTTTTTTCATTATGCAAAAGTATTATTGGTCAGCAAATAAGTGTTGCTGCAGCAAATTCAGTTTTTTTAAAATTTAAGAAAAAATGTAAAAATAAAATTAATCCAAAAACTGTATCTAAATTGACCTCAACACAACTAAGAAATTGTGGATTAAGTAGGCAAAAAGTCTTAGGAATAAAAAGTTTAGCAAAACAAATCATTAATAAATCCTTTAATCCTAAATTAATAAAGAATATGAGTGATGAGGAAGCTATAGTTTATTTATCTAATTTAAGACAAATAGGTAGATGGTCGGCTGAAATGATTTTACTTTTTACTTATAATAGATCTGACATTTGGCCTACACAAGATATTGGGCTTTTGAGAGCGATTTCTAAAAATTATAATAAAAAATATTTTCCACCAGAAAAATTTGTGTCTTTACTTCAAAAAAGATTTTCACCTTATTGCTCAGTAGCTACATGGTATTTGTGGAGAAGTATAGATCCTGAGCCTATTCAGTACTAAATCCCTCAACGATTTGCATGTGTCTTATAGTGGTCTTTTTGGCTAAATCCCAACCAGCCTGATATTCTTTAGATTGATGACATTTTAAAGCTTGCTCGTAATTTGGAAATTCCCAAACCACAGTTCTTAAAAAATCATCACCATCGAAAGTTGTATGTTTGCCACCTCTAACCAAAGGTAAACCACCATAACTTTTAATAATTGGAGTTACTGTCTCTGCATACTTTTTTAAATTTTCTTGGTCATTAACTTTAGTATACAAACTTATCCAATAAGCCTTCATGATTTCTCCTTTTTAATTATTTTTAATTATGATAATAAATTTCATGGCAGAGAAATTAATTATCAGTTTTGATGAATATACTCAAATTGTTGAAAAGTTAGCAATACAAATTCATGAAAAATATAAACCAACTGTATTAGTTGGTATTATGAGAGGGGCAGCTCCTATTATTGATATTTTATCAAGAATTTTGAAATTACCAATCGCATATATTGTTATTCAAAGTTATTCAGGTAAAGGTTTAGAGGATCAACAGGGCCAATTGATGTTTGCAAGAGAAATAAGTTCTTTGGCAAATAACAAAGATTTTAATAAGGTTCTTCTAATAGATGATCTCTCCGATACCGGTTTAACGCTTAATAAAAGCATTGAGTGGTTAAAAAATTATGGCCCAACTAAAGATTATATAAAAGAAGTAAAAACTGCTTGTTTATGGAAAAAGAAATCGTCAACTTTCAAACCTGATTTTTGTCCTATCAGATTAGACTCAGATCCGTGGATTGTTCAACCTACAGAACATTATGAAGAATTGTCTATTGAGGAGATTGTGAAAAAAAATAAACAGGGCTAGTTTATACCAGCCCTGTTCAATTAATATTTAAGCAACTGCAAAACTTACAACACTCAAAATTGCTATTACCCAAATAGCTGGTGAAGTAGTTGCAAATTTACCAGTGAATATCTTGATTAAAGCATATGATACGAAAGCTAGAGCAATACCATTGCTTATACTATAAGTTAAAGGCATAGCGATCATTGCAAGAATTGCTGGAGCAGACTCTGAAACATCGTTCCACTCTATATCAGTAATATTTCTTATAAATAGAACTGAAACAAAAAGTAAAGCAGCACCATCAATTTGTTTTGGCAAACTAGTTGCTAAGGGCGCAAAAAATATACATGCTAAAAATAATATACCAATTACCAAAGAGGTCATGCCAGTCTTTCCACCAGCTTTTACCCCAGCCCCAGATTCAACGTAACTAGTTACCGTTGTGGTTCCCATTACAGCTCCCGCAACAGTACTTACGCTGTCTGATAACATTGCTTTATTGATGTCTTTAACTTTTCCATCTTTGCCCACTTTTCCAGCTACATTGGCAACTGAAGTTAAAGTTCCTGCAGTATCAAAAAAGTCTACAAACAATAAAGTAAATATGACTGTAGACATTCCAGCTGTCATAGCTGCAGATAAATCAAATTCAAAAAGATAAGTCATTGAAGGTGGAGCACTTGCGATACCATTAAACTTTGCAAGACCTGTAGCCCAAGCAATTATACTAAATACTAAAATACCAATAATGATATTACCTCTAACATTCATTTTATCTAAAACAATTATTGCAATAAAAGTCGCGCATCCTAATAAAACAAGTGGATCACTTAAATTTCCAAGCTGTACTAATGTTACAGGATTATCGACAACTACTTCCATTATCTGAAGACCGATAATTGCTAAGAACAAACCAATTCCTGCGCCAATTCCTAACTTTAAACTCTTAGGAATAGAATTGATAAGCCACGCTCTTATTGGTGTTAATGATATAATTAAAAATAATACACCAGCAACTAATACAGCACCTAAAGCTTGTTGCGGTGTATATCCCATACCTGCACAAACTCCAAAAGCTACAAAAGCATTAATCCCCATTCCTGGCGCAAGACCAATAGGCCAAGTTTTTCCATGAAATGCCATTATGAAACAAGCTAGGGCAGTTGCTAGAATAGTTGCAGTGTAAACTGCGCCGAAATCAAAGAAACCTTTTTCGGGCCCAGCAAATTCACCTGATAAAATAAACGGATTTAAAAACATGATATAAGCCATGGTTAAAAAAGTAGTAGTTCCGGCTATTACTTCTGTTTTAAAATCTGTTTTGTGTTTTTTGTACTCAAAATATTTGTCTAACATTATTCCTCCTATCCTGACTAAATAGATGATTCTTTTGACAAATACTTAGCCAAATCTAATTTTATCAACATAATTCAACTAAGAAGTTTATATTTTGGTCATATTTAGAAGCTAGAATATGAAAATGAGAAATTTTAAATTAATCGTGTTGTTACTTAGTTTCTTCTTAATGGTCACTGCATGCCAGACGGTACAAGAAAAAACTGACAAAATTGTTGAGCAAGAAAATAAAAGATTGGGTAAATACATAGGTCAATTATCCAGTGAAATTAAAATTGATCTAGGAAATCCTGATGAAGATTTTAAGAACGAAAAAGGAAATCAAGTTCTTGTATATAAAACAAAAAAATATGGTATTTCTTGTGAAAGAAAATTTGAGGTAGACACTAACTCAGTGGTAATTGGATTTTCATCAAAAGGATGTTTTTAGTTTACTTGCGGAGCTAGTTGCCCCGCAAGCAAGGCTTTAACTTATCTAATTTCGATTAGTTTTTTCTTCTTATGCTCTGGTACAATTCTTTCGCAAGATATTGTTAAAAGACCATCTTTGAGCTCGGCACCATTTACTTTAACGTCATCAGCAATTGTAAATGATCTAGCAAATTGTCTTTGAGATATTCCCTTATGAATGATCTCTCCATCAGCATTTTTATCCTCAGA
The DNA here is from genome assembly GCA_902582605.1 of uncultured Pelagibacteraceae bacterium. GTDB lineage: Bacteria > Pseudomonadota > Alphaproteobacteria > Pelagibacterales > Pelagibacteraceae > Pelagibacter. The sequence continues at coordinate 54,870 of CACHSP010000005.1, forward strand.
TTTATCAACTTGTTTTGTTCTTACAGTTAATAAATTATCTTCGAACTCAACCTCAACATCTTTTTTGTTGAAACCTGCTAAAGCAACTTCAATAGCGTAGTTATCTTTACCAGTCTTTCTGATGTTGTATGGTGGGTAATTGGATTGCATTGTCATTGCACCATTTCCCAACATATTCTCAAATTGATCAAACATATCGTCGAACCCAATCGAGAATGGTCTTAATGAGTTAAATATAGATAGATCCTTACTTGTCATATATCCTCCTTTGTTAAGCAAGTTTATTTACAGGCCCCATTAGGCGACCTACATTACTTAAGTAGGAACGATTTAAGTTTTTTCAAGATTGAGAAATTAAATTTTTTTTGAAATTTTTAGTGCAAAAGCATAGTCTAAAGCTATTTCTTCTATAGCACCATCTCTACCTGACTTTCCACCATGACCTGCATCCATTTCTGTTTTTAAAAGTAATAAATTATTATCTGTTTTTAAGTCTCTTAGCTTGGCAGTAAATTTAGCAGGCTCGTCAAACAATACTCTATTGTCACTTAAACTAGTGGTAATTAACATATGAGGGTAGTCCATTTTTTTTATATTATTATAGGGAGCATAAGAAAATATATAATCAAAGTGATCTTTATTATCTTTGGCATTACCAAACTCATCAAATTCACCAACTGTTAATGGTAGAGAGTGATCAAGGTTAGTAGTTAAAGAGTCAACAAATGGAACCGCCATTATAATTCCTAAAAATAATTTTGGAGATTGGTTTACCACTGCTCCCATTAATAATCCACCTGCAGATCCACCCATACCAATGATCTTACCAGCGGAAGAGTATTTATTTTCAATTAAATATTTAGCTGCATAAATGTAATCCTCAAAAGTATTTTTTTTGTTTGTTAATTTTCCCTCTTTCCACCATTTCATACCTTTTTCCATTCCACCTCTAATATGAGCTGTAGCCCAGATGATATCTCTGTTGATCAAACTCAAACGTGTAGATGAAAAACTAGGGCTCATTGAATTTCCGTATGAACCATAACCGTACAATAAGACATTTGCAGTTCCATCAATCTTAGTTTTCTTATGTCTTGTTATTGTTAAAGGAACCATTCTTCCATCATGAGATTTATATTCAATTCTCTCTACAATATAATCTTCTGAATTATGGCCTGATGGAATTTCTTGTTCTTTTACTAATTTTTTAGATTTATCTGAAAGATTATATGAATAAACTCTTGAAGGAGTTTTCGGCGATGAATATCCAAGGTAAATTTCGTCTGTGTTTCGATCTTTTTGTTTAAGAGAAATATTTGGTACGTATACTTTTTCATCTGAAAAAATTAATTCTTCCTCAAAATTTGTTGATATATTTCTTATGAATAACTTATCTAATGCATCAGAAGTTTCTGATCGAATTATCCAATTTTTTAAAAACACACAACCACCAATTAAAACCTCATTTTTTGAAGGCACAAAAGGTTTCCAACTTTGGTTCTCTAAGCTTGAAGAGATATCAATCTTAAAATCTTCAGCATCATTATTTGTATGATTGTAAAAATTGTTAGCCCAAGAATTTATAGAGTATAAAATTCCTCTTTGTCTTTTAATGATTAATTTTGGTTTTGGAGTTATTTCATCAACACCAAAGTAGTATTGCTCTGATGTGTTGTGATCAGAAGTTGTTATTAGATAATATTTTTCATCAGAGGTTAAGCTTATTCCAACTGTGAAAGCTTCACTTTTTTCCTCAAATACTAAATAATCCTCACTTAAATGATCTCCAATTTTATGTCTATATATTTTTCGCGCACGATGATTTTCATCTAATTTTGAGTAAAAAATATATTTATCGTCTAGACTAAAAGTAATACTACCAGATGTGTCCGTAATTTCTGTTGTGACCAACTTATTTGTTGAAATATTTCTTATGAAGATTTTGTAATATTCCGACCCTTTGGTGTCCAGAGAATATGCAAGTAATTTATCGTTATGGCTTACTTCTAAATCTCCCACTCCAAAATATTCAACGCCTAATTTTTCTTTTTCTTTATCTCCGTTCCAAATTTCTTCAACATTATCTGTATTAATTTTTTTACGTAGTTTGATAGAATAATTTCCTTCTGTTGTTGTTTTTGTCCAATAATCATAAGTATGGTCTCTAAAAGGAAGAGATTCATCATCTAATTTTATTCTCCCCTTTATTTCATCAAAAAGTTTTTTCTGTAAGTCTTTAGTATCTTTAAGATGATAATCAGTATGATTGTTTTCTTCAATCAAGTATTTTTTTACTTCTGGATTTAACTTATTTTTGTCTTTTAAGACTTCAAGAATATCTTTTTGATGTATCCAGCTGTAATTATCTTCCCAACTTGTGTTGTGACAAGATTTTATTTCCAGTTTTTTTCTAAGTTGTGGTATTTTCATTAAAAAGAAGAACTATATGAATATCATAATTTATACATTAGTCATTTTGACTATTTTATACTTTCTATTGAAATTTATATCTAAGATTTCTTCAAAAAAAATATCAAAGGGTCTAAGGATTTTATTAATACTTGGATTTATTGTATTAGCAATTTTATTTGCAATCGGTGGGCGTTTTTTATTAACGTTGCCTTTTACATTAGCCAGTCTTGCATTATTGAAATTAAAAGGTCTATCTATTTTTCAATTAATATCGCTTTATAGATTAATTCAAACATTGAGAAGATCAGGAAGATTTTCTTTTAATCAATCGAACCTAAATAACTCATCTTCAATTTCAGTAACTGAAGCATATAAAATATTAAATTTAGATGTGAATAAAAAAATTACAAAAGAAGATGTAAATAAAGCTTATGTTAAAATACAAAAAAAAATCCATCCGGATATTTCACCGGAGACTGCTAGATTGTCTTCAATTGTAAATGAAGCAAAAGATATAGTTTTGAACGATATTTCCTAATTTAATATCTCTATAGCTTTATCAAATATTTTCTGTGGATTAATTTTGTCTTTTCCAGAGGTAAAATGACTTACTGTTACCTCACCATCTGGAATAATGGGAAACATTTTAGAGTTATAATTTCCATAAATCACTGGAGTATCAACCATTAAAGTTATGGTTTTAATACCTAAAGCTGCAGATAAGTGACTAAAACTGGAGTCATTACAAACAGATAATTTACAGTTCTTTATAATCGGCAATATTTCTTTGATTGGTAAATCATCCAAAGGCAAACATATGTCTTTAAATTTTGATCCAATTATTTCATTTAAAATAATTTGTTCATCACTATTTTTTCCAGTAGCAAGAAAAAATCTACATTTTTTAACTTTTGAAATTTTATCTATAAAATTGATAAATATTTTGGGAGGAACTCTTTTTGTCGGTCCAGAGCCACCAATTCCTAAAAGTATATTAATTTCATTTTTATCAATTTTGTATTTTTGAATTGATTGTAAAATTGTGTCATCGTTTATATGAATCTCAGGATCCCCAATCTCATTAATATTCAATTTATCTCTCAAAAATTTTTTTGGTGTATCAATTATATGCTGGTTAGTTTTACTAAATAATGGGTATTGATAAATTTCAGATATTCCAGATAGTTTTGCAACTAAGTTAAATCTTAGAGAAGAATTAAAAATAAAAATTTTATCAAAATTAGATTTTTTTAAATCTTGAATTAAATTTATTGAACCAAAAAAACCATTATGTCTTTTTTTATTAGAATTTTTACCCCTTTCTAAAATAAGAATTTCATCAATATAATTTGTCTCGTATAAAAACTCATTAGCCTTAGAATTTTCTTTTACCAATAAACTTATTGGTGAATTATATTTTTCAGATATAGCCTTTATGAAAGGTAAAAAGATCACAGTATCACCGATTCCCATTCTATTTTGGACAGCTAATATTTTCATATTCGATTTATAAACTTTACTAATTTTTATATTTTATATAAATTTTTAATATGACAAAAATAAGTGGGATATATGCAGCTTCAATGTCGATTTTGAACTCTGATTTAAGCTTAAATATTGAAAAAACCATATCACATGCAGAAAATTTAATTGATCAAGGTTGTCATGGCACAGCAATATTTGGAAGCACTGGCCAAGCACAATTAATTCCCATCGCTGAAAAGATTAGATTACTAAATCATCTTTCAGAAAGTAAATACAAAGAAAAACATATAATTGGGACAGGTTTAAATTCTTTAAATGAAACAATTAATTTGATGAAAATTTCAGTGTCGCTAAATTTTAAAAAATTTTTAATCATGCCACCAGCTTATTATAAATATCAAGATAAGGATGTAATAAACTTTTACACAAAAATTATTGATGCAATACCAGATTCTAAAATTATACTTTATAATTTTGAAAAATTGTGTGGATATAAATTTAGTATTGAATGTGTAGAAAAATTAGTTCAAAAATTTCCTGATCAAATTGTAGGTGTGAAGGATAGTTCTTACAATTTATTTGAAAAGTTAAAGTTGGAAAATTTTTCAGTTATGCCAGGTTCAGAGTCAAAATTAATTAAAGGATTAGAAAATGGTTGCTCAGGTATTATTACTGCAACTTGCAATGCTACATCTCAATTAGCTCGAAAAGTTTACGATGATTTTAAAGAAAAGAAAGATCATTCTTTAAACCAAAAATTAATTAATGTCAGAAATACTTTTGAAAAATATAATTTAATTTCAGCTCTTCATACTTTGTTTTCAAAAGAGAACAAAATTTATGGAAATTTATTACCACCTTTAAGTCTACTAAGCGAAGTTGATGAGAGAAATCTTTTGCAGAGTTTAAAAGATTTAAATTTTGAAACAAAATCACAATTGGCAGCTTGAGATGTATTTAGCAAGATTTCTTAATAAAGTGTTTAAAAAAGGAGGGTTTATCCTTACCGATGCTGACTCCAAGGATTATATTATTGGTCAGCCAACTGATGATCCTATTAAATTAAAAATTCTAAATAAGAAACTTCATTATAAATTACTATTCCATCCAGATCTTTACTTTGGGGAGGCATATACAAATGGAGATATTGTCATCGAAAATGGATCTCTTACAGATTTTTTAGATCTAGCATTGATGAATATTGGAAGAAACGAGTTAAACATTTTTAGTTATCTTTTAAATAAACTAAGGGGGTCTTACAGATATCTTACCAATTTTAACTTTATCAAAAAATCTAAAATGAATGTTTCACATCATTATGATATCAAAGATGATCTCTATGATTTGTTTTTAGATCCTAAAAGACAATATTCATGTGCTTATTTTAAAAATGAAAATGATAGTCTTGAAACTGCACAGAATAATAAGATTCAACATATAATTAAAAAATTAAATATTAAACCTGACCAAAAAGTTTTAGACATAGGATGTGGCTGGGGATCGTTAGCAATTGATATTGCTAAAAATGCTAAGTGTGAAGTTACAGGAATAACCCTAT
>CACHSP010000006.1 GCA_902582605.1 uncultured Pelagibacteraceae bacterium
TTTTGATGAAATGCTATCCTCTGCTAGCCTTTCTTTTAAACTCTATAGTGAACTTAGTATTGGTGCTTATAATTGTATAAATCATCATGCTAGCGATGAAATAAAAAATAAATATTTACCAAAAATTGTAGAAGGTAAGTGGAGTGGAACAATGTGCTTAACTGAGCCAGTATGTGGTACTGATTTAGGGCTATTAAAAACAAAGGCTAAAAAACAATCTGATGGTACATTCAAATTGACTGGACAGAAAATTTTTATTACCTCTGGTGATCACGATTTAACTGAAAATATTATTCATTTGGTTTTAGCAAGAGTGGATGACTCTCCGGCTGGCACGAAAGGCATCAGTCTGTTTTTAGTTCCAAAGTTTATTGTAAAAGAAGATGGGAATGTTGGTCCAAGAAATGGAATATCAACTGGTTCTATCGAAACAAAAATGGGAATCAAAGGATCAGCAACTTGTGTTCTTAATTTTGATGAAGCAACTGGTTACATGATTGGTGATAAGGAAAAAGGTTTGAGTGCAATGTTTACGATGATGAATCTTGAGAGGATCGTTGTTGGGATACAGGGTTTGGGTATATCAGAGATTGCTTATCAAAATTCACTTTCATACGCAAAAGAGAGAAAGCAAGGTAAGTCGAATAATTCAAAATCTAAAAATGGTGCTGATTTTATAATTGAGCATGCAGATATTAGAAGATCGTTGTTAAATATGAAATCTATTATTGAGGGTGAGAGAGCCTTATGTTTTTGGTTATCTCAACAAACTGAGGTAAGCCTATACCATCCAGATGAAAAAGCTCGGCAGGAGGCATCTGATTATGTCTCATTAATGACTCCAGTAGTTAAATCCTTGTTTACAGATTTAGCAATGGAAATCACTAGTGATGCAATGCAAATTTATGGCGGATATGGTTATACTAAAGATCAAGGAATAGAGCAGTTGTATCGAGATAATAGAATTACACCTATTTACGAGGGCACGAATTCTGTACAAGCTGCTGATTTAGTTTTTAGAAAATTATCAAATAAGAATGGGAACGTAATTTATAAATTTTTAGATCAGGTTAAAAATGAATGTAATTCTAACAACGAAAAAATAAGACCATTCATCTCAGATTTTAATAATTATTTAGATGTATTAAAAAAATTTAGTGATTGGATGATTGAGAAATCTAAAACAGATAAAGATGATGTAAGTGCTGCTGCTAATGATTATCTTAAAACTCTCGGATTTGTTTCGATTGCTTATGCATGGATAAAAGTACTAGAGGTAAGTTTTAAAGATTATAATGAAAATAAAATCTTTTATGATGACAAAATCGATACCGCTAGGTTTTATTTTGATAAAGTTCTACCAAGAGCTGAACAACATTACAAATCAGCAATTTCTGGAAGCTCCAATATTATGAATTTTAAATTCAATTAAATGAGTCATTACGATACTAATTTAGATAAGAATAGTGCAAATTATGTTCCTTTAACTCCTTTGACTTTTTTGAAGAGAGCAAAAGAGATTTATCCTGATTATGAAGCAATTATCTATGAAGATCGTAAATACACCTGGGCTGATGTTTACAAACGTACTATTAAATTTGCAAGCGCCCTTAATAAAATTGGAATTAAAAAAGGAGATACTGTCTCATTTTTAGCTTTCAACACCCCTGAAATTTTTGAGGGACATTACTCTGTTCCTATGTCTGGTGCAGTATTAAATACAATTAACATAAGATTAGATGCTAAAACTATTGCTTATATTTTAGAACATAGTGATGCTAAAGTTCTTGTTGTTGATAGACAATTACACATAGAAGTTAAAAAAGCGTTAAGTACTTTAAAAAAGAAAATCACAATTATTGATATAGTTGATAAATTTGCAGACCAATCAAAGTGTGAAAAAATTGGTGATCTAATAATGCCCAAGGAGCGTGTTCTCTTGAGGATCCACAACCAAAGTTTTTTCCTGCTATCAGTATTTTTGAATTTGTAAATGGATCTTTATTTAATATAAAATCCCCTATTTTATTTCCATTATCATCATACCTCATTTCAAAAAACAAATTTTTTCCAAGTCCAGTTCTTTTAATTGTTTTTAAAAACTGCTTTGGGATAATCATATCAGTATCGATATTTACTATTGGTAAATATGCTGGAATACTTTTTAATGTAGAAAATTTTTGCATTAATTTTGATACTTTCTTACATCATCCAAATTTCCAGAAATTGCTGCTGCAGCTGCCATTCCTGGGCTCACAAGGTGTGTTCTTCCACCTCTACCTTGTCTTCCCTCAAAGTTTCTGTTTGATGTAGATGCACATCTTTGCTCTGGTTTTAATTTATCAGCATTCATTGCTAAACACATAGAACATCCTGGTTCTCTCCATTCAAAACCAGACTCTTCAAATATTTTATGTAAACCTTCTTGCTCTGCTTGTTCTTTCACTAGACCAGATCCTGGAACAACCATTGCATGAACATGAGAGGCAATTTTTTTATCTTTTAAAATCTTTGCTGCCTCTCGTAAATCCTCAATTCTTCCATTTGTGCAACTACCTATAAAAACCTTATCTATCTTAATATCTTTAGCAGCCATATCAGGTTTTAAACCCATATATTTTAGAGCTCTTTCAATAGAATTTTTTTTATCCTCATCTTTTTCATTGTCTGGGTTTGGTACTTTATCCTCAATAGTAATGACATCTTGAGGTGAAGTTCCCCAGGTAATCATCGGTGAAATTTCATTAGCTTGAAGACTTATTTCTTTATCAAAATTTGCACCATCATCAGAATTTAAACTTCTCCAGTACGCTAAAGCTTTATCCCATTTTTCACCTTTGGGTGACATAGGTTTTCCGTCCAAATACTTGAAAATTTTTTCGTCTGGTGCAATCAAACCTGCTCTTGCTCCACCCTCTATAGTCATGTTGCATATAGTCATTCTTTGCTCAACACTCAATGATCTGATTAAATCACCAGCATACTCAATAACAGAGCCTGTTCCACCTGCTGTTCCTATTTTTCCAATTATTTGTAAAATTACATCTTTTGAAGTAACACCTAACGGAAGTTTTCCATTAACATTAATTCTGAAATTTTTTGCTTTTTTTTGCACTAAAGTTTGTGTTGCTAGTACGTGTTCAACCTCTGAGGTGCCTATACCAAATGCTAAAGCACCAAACGCTCCATGTGTAGCTGTATGACTATCTCCACAAACTATAACTGTTCCAGGTTGAGTAAATCCTTGTTCAGGACCAATTATGTGAACTATGCCTTGACGCTTATCCTCCATTCCAAAGAGTTGGATATCAAATTCCTTACAATTCTTTTCTAATGTATCAACTTGAATTTTAGATTCTTTATCTGAAATACCATTGGTTCTATCAGTAGTTGGGACGTTGTGATCTGCAACGGCCAATGTAAGCTTTGGGTGTCTTACTTTTCTTTTAGAATTTCGTAAACCTTCAAATGCTTGTGGACTGGTCACTTCATGAACGAGATGCCTATCAACAAATAATAAAGCTGTTCCATCATCTTGCTGATCAACTAAGTGTTCTTTCCAAATTTTGTCGTAAAGAGTATTAGGCATTGAAAAAAAAATTATTTTTTTTCTGGAGAAGTTTCAAGTTTTTCTTCAGTTTTAGGTTTTGTTTCAACTTTGGCTGTTTCTTCTTTTTTTGGCTCTTCCTTAGGAGTTTCTTCTTTCTTAGCCTCTGCCTTAGTTACATCTTCTTTATTATCAGATGCTTCTGTTGAAACAGGAGCTAAATTTTCCTCAGTTACTGTTTCTGGTTTTACATCTATATCAATACCAATCTTTTTTCTTATTTTTTCGGCAATTCTAGCTGATTTACCAGTTCTATCTCTTAAGTAATATAGTTTAGCTCTTCTAACTTTTCCTGAACGAATAACTTTAATTGAGTCAATTACTGTACCAAATAGTGGGAATGTTCTCTCAACACCTTCACCAAAAGAAATCTTTCTAACTGTAAAAGAAGAATTTAAATCTCTGCTTTTTTTCGCAATACATACACCTTCAAAATACTGAATTCTTTCTTTTTTTCCCTCTGTAATTCTTACACCAACTTTTACAACATCACCTGGAAAGAATTCTGGAATCTTTTTTTCCGAAAGAATTTTTTTTACATTATGTTGATTTATTTCTTCAATCGTTTTCATTTCAATATTTATCAAGTTAATCCTTCTTATATTTTTGCCACAAATCTGGTCTTCGGACGCGTGTTATAGCCTCAGATTGAGATAAACGCCAGTCTTTAATTTTGCTATGATCCCCTGATAATAAGACATCTGGTACTGATTTTTCCTCCCAAATTTGAGGTTTTGTATATTGAGGATACTCTAAAAGACCATTTCCAAAAGTTTCCTCCAAAGATGATTTATCATTACCTAAAACTCCAGGCAAAAGTCTTAACACACTATCAAGAACTACAAGAGCAGCTGTTTCCCCTCCAGAAAGCACATAATCTCCTATACTTATTTCCTCAATATTTCTTGTGGATAGTACTCTTTCATCAACACCTTCGAAATGTCCACAAATTAAACTGAATGATTTTTCTTTTGATAAATCTTGTGCAAGTCTTTGATCAAATTTTTTACCTTTTGGCGAAAGATAAAAAATTCTTTCCCCCTTCTGGATATTTTTATCAATTGATTTTGCTAGTATGTCTGGTTTTAACAGCATACCTGATCCACCACCATATGGAGTATCATCGACAGTTTTGTGTTTATCTGTTGCTGCATCTCTTATGTCTACTACATTAAGACTCCATATCTTTTTAGCCATTGCTTTTCCATATAATCCTTTGTTTAAAGGACCAGGGAAAATTTCTGGATAAAGTGTTAACACTTGTGTCTTTAACATAAGTAAACCTTAAATTACTTTTTTTCGTTTTTTTTAGCTTCTGCTTTTGGAGCTTCCTCTTTTTTAGCTTCTGCTTTTGGAGCTTCCTCTTTTTTAGCTTCTGCTTTTGGAGCTTCTTCTTTTTTTGCTCCATCTGTCGGTGCTGCGTCTGCTTTTGCTGCTTCTTCCTTTTTAGCATCATCAGACCCTTCTTTTTTTCTATCTTTTTTTGGAATAGCTTTTTGAGGATTATTACCATTAGCAGGCATTGGCATTAACTCATTTTCACCTAAGATTCTTGCTACTCTTGTAGTCGGTTGTGCACCTTGGCCTAACCAATATTTAATTCTTTCAGCCTCTAATCCTATTCTCTCTTTTTTTTCTTTAGGTAATAGAGGATTAAAAAAACCAACTTTTTCTATGAAACGTCCATCTCTTGCAAAACGACTATCGGCTACAACAACTTTGTAAACTGGTCTTTTCTTTGTTCCACCTCTTGATAATCTAAGTTTTAACATTTATTCTCCTTTTTTATTTTAATTGATTAAATAATTCTGGTGGTATTCCTTTGTCAGACATACCTTTCAGATTTCCTTTAGACATCTTTCTCATCATTTCAGACATCATTTTAAATTGTTTTAACAATTTATTGATAGTGGCTGGATCAGTTCCAGAACCATTAGCAATTCTTTTTTTTCTAGAACCATCAATTATTTTTGGGTTCTCTCTTTCTTTTTTTGTCATCGATAAGATTATAGCCTCGTTCTTAGTGATAACACTCTCGTCAATACCAGCAGCGTCCATTTGTGATTTAACTTTAGAAATACCTGGCATAAAAGACATGATTCCCTCTATTCCACCCATTTTTTTCATCTGTCTTAGTTGAGTTAAATAATCTTGCATTGAAAATTGTCCCTTTTTTAAATTCTCTTCTGTCTTTTTAATATTTTCTTCACCTAAATCTTGTGCTGCTTTTTCAACTAGAGATACAATATCTCCCATTCCAAGAATTCGGTTAGCAATCCTATCAGGGTGAAACACCTCAAAATTTTCAATTTTTTCTCCTACCCCTAAAAACTTAATTGGAACCTCTGATACAAATTTCATACTTACCGCGGCCCCACCTCTGGCATCACCATCAGCTCTTGTTAAAATAATTCCTGATAAACCTACAGTATTTTTAAATTCTTTTGCAACTGACGCTGCTACTTGACCTGTTAAAGAATCTGCAACTAAAAAAGTTTCAGCGGGATTGATTATATTTTCAATCTGCTTTATTTCACTCATCATTTGAAGATCTATTTGTGTTCTGCCAGCTGTATCAAATAAGATAATGTCGGCACCATTTAAATTTGCAGCGCTTATTGCTCTCTGACAGATATCTGCTGGTTGTTGACCCTCTATAATTGGTAAAGTTAAGATATCATTTTGTTCACCTAAGGATTTCAATTGTTCTTGTGCAGCTGGTCTATAAATATCTAAGCTGACCATCATTACCTTCTTTTTCTTTGTATTTTCTAAATATCTTGCAAGTTTTGCAGTAGTGGTAGTTTTACCTGAACCTTGTAGACCAACTAACATCATTGGTACGGGAGGAACGGCGTTTAAATTTACATCAATGTTTTTTTCACCTAATAAATTAACTAATTCGTCATAAACGATTTTTACAACCATATCACCAGGAGATGTAGATCTGATAATTTCTTGCCCTAAAGCTTTAGGTTTAACTTTTTCAATAAAATCTTTTGCGACCTCAAGTGATACATCAGTCTCTAGTAAGGCTTGTCTAATAGCTCTAAGGCCTTCATCAACTTGGCTCTCATCAAGCGAAGGGGCTTTTTTCAGGGAGGAAAAAACTTCCTCAAATTTATTTGTTAAATTTTCAAACATATTTATTTCACACAGCAGTAATCGCACTAGTGGGCGAACCCTCGCTGACTAGTGTCGATCTCTTTGTTTCCAAAGACACCGCAAATTTTACGTTTTTGCGGAAACTGCCATAAACTATAATAGAGGTTCAAAAAGTCAATAAATAAGTTAAATAACTATATATGGATATTAGGGCTTTTAAAATGGATGGATTAGGTAATGATTTTGTAATAATTGATAATAGACAAAAGATTACCAATTTGACTAAAGATCAAATCATAAAAATTTGTGATAGAAATTTTATTGGCTGTGATCAATTAATATTTATTGAATCTAGCAAATCAAGTGATGCAAATTTAAAATTTTTTAATTCTGATGGAGGAGAGTCTGGTGCGTGTGGAAATGGTACTAGATGTGTTGCAAAATTAATCTCCGAGGAGACAAAATCTGAAAACATCATTTTGTCAACTTCAAATGGAAATTTAGAGTCAAAAATATTAGATAAAAACATTGTTACGACTGAAATTGGTAAAGCTAAATTACAATGGAACGAAATTCCTTTATCAGAAAAACTAGATACGAAAAATTTAAATATTAAGATTATTGATTCAAATAACAAAGAACATTCGGGTGGGACGGTAGTTAATGTTGGAAATCCACATATTGTTTTTTTTGTAAACGAAATTGAAAATTTTAATATTGAAAAAATTGGACCCGAAATTGAAAATCATAAAATTTTTCCAGAAAAATGTAATGTTACAATTGCTACAATAATTAATAAAAATTTAATTAAAGTGAAGGTATGGGAGAGAGGAGCGGGGCTGACCAAAGCATGTGGAACAGCTGCATGTGCAACAGCATTTGCTGGTAAATTAAATAATCTTACTGAAAATAAAACAGACATAGAATTTCAAACAGGTAAATTATCAATTCTTATAGATGATAAAAATTCAATCCACATGAAAGGACCCGTTTCAGAAATAAAAGAAATTGAGTTCAAACTATAATGGGAATTTTTGATAAATTTAAGATAGGCTTTAAAAAAAGTGCATCTGCACTGACATCTGGACTAAAAGAAATAATTATAAAAAAAGAGATTGACGATAAAAATTTAAATAAAATTGAAGAATTTTTAATTGAGTCAGATGTAGGTGTCGAGGCTGCGTCTGAAATCAAGGAAATCATTTCAAGTAAAAAAATCGATCCAAATAAAGATTTATCAACCGAGATAAATCTTATTTTAAAAGAATATATTATTAATCTAATGAAACCTTTAGAGAATAATTCTTTTTTCGAAAAAAAAGATAAACTCAATGCAACATTAATCTCAGGTGTGAATGGTGTTGGCAAAACAACAACTATTGGTAAAATAGGTAAAATTTTAAAAAATAATGGAAACAAAGTTATGTTTGCCGCTTCTGATACTTTTCGAGCAGCAGCTATTGAACAATTAGAAAACTGGGCAAATAAAATTGACGTTAAAATAACTAAATCATCTCAAGGTTCTGATCCAGCATCAGTCGCATATAAAGCAGTCGAAGAAGCAATCAAAAATAATTTTCACCAAGTATTAATCGATACTGCTGGAAGACTACAAAATAAAAAAAATTTAATGGAGGAATATAAAAAGATAGCCAATGTAACAAAAAAAATTGACCAGGATGCCCCTCACAACATTATTTTAGTTTTAGACGCAACATCGGGACAGAATGTAATTAATCAAGTAGAAGAGTTTAACAAAATTATTCCATTAACTGGTTTAATCATGACCAAATTAGATGGAACTGCCAAAGGCGGTATTCTACTGGCGATAGCAAAAAAATATCAACTACCTATTATAGCTTTAGGCTTGGGCGAAAAAGAAGACGACTTACAATTATTCAATGCAGAAAAATTTGCTGAGGCTTTTACTCAGGTTAATTGATTAAATTACTCGAGATTAAAGGTTTATAAATACTACACTTATAATTATCTTTAAATTTATAATGCCCACAATCCTTAGAAAAAGACGAAATAATAAAATCAAATTTTCCTGTAGTGGGGTAAAGTTCAAGTTTCTTATTAAAAATATCATACTTAAAGTTTGCATTTAAACTTTTAACCGCACTAATCATCACCAGTGTTTTATCATCTTTTAAAAGATAATAAGCAAAGTCGTCTGGAAATACAGGAAAGTCATATTCCTCTAAATGAAATTTGGCTTGAGAGGGAAACCAATCATAAGAGATCAATGGTGAAGAAGACTTTGTTGAATAATTATAGATATAAAGATCTTTTGGATAATCATTTATATAATTACTTTCTTCACCTCTAGCTAAAATCGATTTCTCTCGCACCTTAAAATATAGTGCAAATTTTTTATTGTGTGAGTCCATATGATCTATGTGAAATAAATCATCAGGATAAAATGAATTATCTTTCGAAAAAGCCAAGCTTTTTAAAGTTATGAATAAAATTATAATAATAAAAACATTTTTCACTTTTTAAGCTTAATCTTTAATCTTGAAAAATATTTGTTTAGAATATGGCTTAATTTAAATTAATCAAAAAAGAGTTTAGTGCTTTTACAAGACTCTCATCATACTCCATCATATGATTGTCATATTTGGTAAAATACGAATATTTGGGTTCATTAGCTATTTCAAACATCTTTTTACCCATTTCAAAAGGAACTATTTGATCTTTTTCGCCATGCATTATCAAAATAGGAGATTTAATATTTTTAATTTTATTTTTATTTTCAAATTTATCTTTGAGTAAAAGACCAACGGGTATATATGGATAAAATTTTTTAGCCGCATCAATCATTGATGTGAATGGAGTTTCTAAAATAACACCTGCAAACTCTTTGTTCTGGGATAAATGTGTTGCAACTCCTGTTCCTAATGATTCTCCATAAATTACTATATTTTTTTCATCTACACCTTTTTTTACCAACCATTTAATTGCACTTTCACCATCCTCATATAATCCAAACTCCGATGGTTTACCCTCATTACCACTAAAACCTCTCCAAGCAATTATTAAAAAATTAACACTCATGTCTCTAAAATGATTTAATTTATGAATTCTATTTTCTAAAGATCCAGCATTTCCATGAAAAAATAGAATTGTTTTATTTTTTTTTATATCTTTTTCATGATACCAACCCAACAAATCTAATCCATCTTGGGTTGGAACTTTTACTTTTTCAATATAAACTGAGAGTTTGTCATCAAAATAATTATTTTCATCTGGATGATACATTAAGTTCCTTTGATAGAAATAAAGAAATACTAAGAGAAATAGGTAAACTAAAATTGTTAGTTGTAAAAATAATAACAAACTATTCCTAAACCTTTTTAACATTATTTTTCTTTGCTAAATATACGCCAAAAAATACCAGAACAGTCCCAATAATATGGTAATTTTCAAATTTTTCGTCAAATAAAAAGTATCCATAAATTGCACCGTAAACTGTAAAAACATAAAGCGTAAAGCCAGTTAAAGATGCACCTAATTTTTTTTGAGCTATAGTATAAAGTGTAAAGGCAATTATCCCTGGCGATATAGCAGCAAAAATCACCCATAAATAAAATTCTGTTACAAAAATAGTCTCTTTATAAAATAATTCCTCACCAACATAAAAGGGTAGCAAACTTAAAGCACCAAAAAAGGAAATCATAGTAAATCTATCGAAAATTTTTAATTTTGATTTCCAATAAAATAAATAAATAGAATATAAAGCCCAACCAACTGCAGCAGCTAACATCCATAAATCACCAATTGTAAATCTAAGATTAATTAGTAAATCAATTTCACCTTTAATAATAATGACAAAAACACCAATCAAACAAGCAATTAAACCAATTACCTTTGTCAAATTTATTTTTTCTTGAAAAAAGAAATATGAAATCAAAATAATAAAAACTGGAGAGGATGTATAAATTATTCCCATATTAGTTACAGTTGTTGTCTCACCAGCTAAAAAAGGGAAAGCGCCGCATACACCACACCCCATTGACCCTAAAAAAAATAATTTTTTACATTCCTTTTTAATTATATGAAAATTATTTTTTAAAGTTACATAAGTAAATGGTAATAAAATCAAAAAAACTACTGCCCAACGCCAAAATGCAAGTGAAATAGGCGGGACAAATTCAACACCACCTCTAGCAACAACTAAGTTACTAGCCATAAAGATTGGTTGTATAAATAGTAATGATAATGGAAATATATCTGTCTTAATATTTTTCAATTTAATTGATATTAATCTTTATCAAAAAAGGCTTCGTATATCATCATGATGATAGCTGCACCCATTAAGAGATAAACTGGAATAACATCCAAGAAGCCTATCATCATTGATCTTGTCAAAGTTGTAGCTAAACCAATTAAAAAGAAAACTGCAAAAGATAATCCTATGATTGTAGTAATTTTATTCATTTTATTCCTGACATTCTTTTTCTAACCAATTAGCAACTCCTAGAAATCTATGATCATCATATTTATTGCCAATTAATTGAACACCTAATGGTAAATTATTTTCTCCTTCAAGTAAAGGTAACGAAATACATGGTGTGCCAAGATAAGACCAAACTTTATTAAATTCTGCTGTTCCTGTACTTTTTAAACCCTTCGGTGCAACACCTGGGCTAGCTGGTGACAAAACTCCATGATAATCCTCAAAAACTTCCTCATAAGACTCATAGCCTCTTTTCATAAAATCAATTGCTTCTGCGTATTCTTTCGCGGAATGTTTATTACCTTTGATAATTGCATCTTGCATATACTTCGATAATTTCTTTTTAAATTTTTTAAAATACACTGAAAAATTATTGGCTAAATCAGTCTCATGAATAATTTGGTGATACTTGTGAATATCCTTAAAATAAGAAGGTGTATCAAAAATCTCGATATTTTTTTTGAATGAATTAATAAAATATTCAAATGACTCTCTAGACTTTTTATCTATTAATTTCCAATGTTCAGTTTTATAAAAAATAAATTTAGGATCAAATAAAGGTCCTTTTTTTGTCTCAGATAAAATATTTTCCGTTGAGTAATGTATAGTTGCTGGATCAAATTTATCTTTTTTTATCAATACTTTTGCCAACATAGCCACATCCTCAACTTTTCGGCCAAAGATTCCTATATGATCTAGATTATAAGAAGTTCTTAAAACACCATTTCTAGATATCAAACCATAACTAGGTTTATAACCCACAACTCCACAATAGGATGCTGGTCTAATAATGGATCCTCCAGTTTGTGATCCAATTGATGCAGGTGCCATAAACGAAGCCACTGAAGCAGCTGATCCGCTTGAAGAACCACCTGGTGTTCTTGTTTTATCATGTGGATTTGTGGTTGCCGGGGGTCCTAAATAAGCAAGTTCTGAGGTTGCTGTTTTACCCATTACAATCGCTCCGGATGAATGAAGCAGATCAATTATTTCAGCATTTTGTGAATATGATTTACCTTTTCTAATAACTGTTCCACATTCGGTTGGCATATCAACTGTCCCAATAATGTCTTTAACCGCAATAGGCACTCCATGAAGTGGACCAATTGGTTTACCAGATCTTCTATGATCATCAGCTTCTGCAGCTTTTTCTAATAAAACTTTTTTGTCAAAATGGGCCCAAGCCTTTATGTCTTTGTCAAATTTATTTATTCTCTCGATATACTTTTCACAAACATCAACAGAAGTGAGTTGAGCATCTTTAATCTTTGTAGCAAGTTCTTCAAGACTTAAAGAAAATATATCTGTCATCTAAAATTAATTTGCAAATAATGTCTCTGGTAACCAAAGTGCTATACCTGGAAATAAATACATTAGAACCATAGCTAAAATCACAATACCTAAAAATGGCATTATTCCTCCAAAGATCTGCATCAATTCAACATTCTTTGATTGAACTCCCTTTAGATAGTAAGCAGACATTGCCATGGGGGGTGTCAAAAATGAGGTTTGTAAATTTAGAGCAATCAACATTGCAAAGAAATACGGATTTACTCCAAAAAATTCGACTAATGGTAAAAATATTGGTACAAAAATAATTAATATCTCCGTCCACTCCAATGGCCAACCTAATAAAAATATAATCAATTGTGTAATTACTAAAAATTGCCAAGGCTGTAAATTTAGTGATTTAAAGAAATGTTCGAAAACCTCGTGGCCTCCAAGATAAGAAAATACAGAAGCAAATGTCCACGATCCTATGAAAAGCCACATGATCATTGCAGTTGTTTTAGCTGTCAAAAAGACGGACTCTTTAAAATTTTTCCACTTAAGGGTTTTATAAAAATATGAAAGCACCAACGATCCAAATGCACCAACGGCTGCAGCTTCAGCAGGTGTTGCTATTCCAGCTAAAATTGTACCTAGAACTAAAATTATCAATGAAAATAAAGGTAAGAAGGAGACAAGAACCTCTTTAAGAATTACTGCAGTAGGAGGTATTTCCTCAGCTGCAGGTTTTGGCGCTATCGAAGGATTTAACCAAGCTCTGAACACTGCGTATGCAATGTAAAGTCCTGCTAACATCAATCCTGGAAAAATAGCAGCTGCAAATAACCTTAGTGGTGATAGTTGAGCAATTACAGAGTAAACGATCAACATAATACTAGGTGGAATTAAAATTCCTAAACATCCACCTGAACAAATTATTCCAGATGCAAATTTTTTATCATAACCAGCTTTAATCATAGCAGGCCATGCTAGCAATCCCATTAAAGTAACAACTGCACCTATAATACCTGTTGCTGTTGAAAATAGGGCACAAGTAATCAGTGCTGCAACTGCCATTGATGCAGGAAGCTTATGAGATGCTAATCTAATTGCAAAAAATAGTTTTGCTACAATACCTGCTCTTTCAACTAAGTATCCCATGAATAAAAAGAGCGGGACAGCAGTAAGGACATTATTATCCATAACAGTGTAGGTGTTTTGAACAAAAAGTTGGAATATCCTATTATCAAAAAGATGTTCCATCTTAGTTGGATCAAAGTAAGCATAATATCCAAAACCTAGTCCCATCGCCATTAAAGTAAAGGCAATCGGAAAACCTAATAGTACGGCAAATAAAAATATACCCATCATCATAATTGCCACTTCAGGATTTGTCAGACTAAATAACATCTTCTTTATTTCCTTCTTGTGAAGTTCTCATTAATACTTTTTCAGTTTCTTCGGCATCACGCTCTGTTCCTCTTTCTGGCCAACTACCAGTTTTAATACATATAATACATCTGAACACTTCACCTATTCCCTGAAGGGTTAATAGACTTCCAGATAAAGGTATTAAAGATTTCGCCATATAAATTTGAATTTGAGCTGGACTATTCCAACTTGTTTCTTTTATTTTCCAAGCTAGCGCAGCATACTCGTAACCATAAAAGGCTAATGCAATTACACCAGGGAAAAAGAAAATAAAATATAAAACTATGTCTATCCAAGCTTGTACTCTTTGAGAAAATAATCTGTAAATGACGTCTCCTCTTACATGTGCCTCGGTACACAAAGTATATGCACCAGCCATCATAAAAATCGCACCATACATTTGGAGACTAAAATCGAAATTCCATAAAGTTGGTGCATTTAAAGCATATGCCATAAAAACTTCATAGCACGTTCCACCCATTAAAATTACAATACACCAGGAAAATGCTTTACCCATTGAGACGCTTAATCGGTCGGCAAATTTTATATAAGATCTCATCATTGATATAGACTCTTATTGAATTGTTTTGAATTAATCAAATAAAAAGGGGGCCGAGGCCCCCTCATTAAAATTTATGAAAAGTTAATTATAACTTAACTTTTGCTATTGGACCAAACTCATTTTCATACGCAAGTTTGTAATTCGGCTGATTCATCAGCAAGTATTTCATTACTCTCTTCGCATACGCTTTCTGAGAATCTACGATTTTCTTAAAGAAAGGATCTTTCTTATTAAAATCACCGATTACCTTATCCCAACCTTTTAATTGTTGAGCTAAGATTTCATCAGAAGTTTGGTAAACATTTACTTTATGCTCATTCATTAACTTAGCTAAGTCAGCTGAGTATCTTACTAAAGCTTTAAAGTAGTTATCACTATTTGCAGCATAAGCAGCATTTTTCAATATTGCTTGGTGTGCAGGTGATAAACTATTATATGTTTTTTTGTTAACTGGTATCTCAAACATCTCTTGAGATTGGTGGAAGCTTCCTAAGTGATAGTGCTTAGAAACATCTTGCATACCAAACTGAGAGTCTGAAGTAGGGTTGTTAAACTCAGCAGCTTCAATCAAACCAGTTTTCATCGCTGGCTGAATTTCACCACCTGGTAATTGTCTAACTACCATTCCCATTGCAGTTAAAACGTTAGTCGCTAAACCAACAGTTCTGTACTTCATACCTTTAACATCAGACACTTTAGTTACGTTCTTTTTGAACCAACCAAAAGGCTGAGCTGGCATAGGCATATGGAAAAAACCAACATAATCGAAACCAACTTTTGCAAGTGTTTCGTCATATAATTTTCTTCCTCCACCATACTCCATCCATCCCATAACTTCTTGAGATGACATTCCGTATGAAGGACCAGTTCCAAATAATGATGCAGCAGGGTTTTTACCATACCAATATGCAGTCACCCAGTGACCCATATCTACTACACCGGAACTAACCGCTTGTCCGATTTCTGAAGTCTTTACAACTGCTCCAACCGGTTGAAGATCAATCTGAAGAGATCCTCCAGACATTTCTTTAACCATGTTACAATAGTCTCCAGCCATTTCAAAAAAGATGTTAGCTCCACTTGGCCATGCAGCTTGCATCTTTAAAGTTGTTGCTGCATTTGCCTTCACATATGGCATTGCAACAGCGGCTGCAGCTATAGCACCAGTCTTAGCAGCAGTTTTAAAGAACTTACGTCTTGAAGATGTTTTCACCTTCAATGATTTATTTTCTTTAGTCATTATTACTCCTATTAAAGTTAATTAACTTGATTAATTAAAACATAGAATCAGATTAGAGTCTTTCTAAAAAAAGGCGTAGATGTCGCAATAGTTGAATTAGATTCAATCCAGAGTAGAATTAATTTACTTTATTTTTACAATTTCCAGTTTTAAAAAACTCATCAATATTATCGATTGCTAAGTTTGCCATTGCAATTCTTGTATCCTTTGTTGCGCTTCCTAGGTGTGGAAGAATAAATGCTGACTTAATTTTATTATAACCAGGATTTAAGTTTGGCTCATTTTTATAAACATCTAATCCAGCTGCATATATTTTTCTCCGGTTTAATGCATCAATCAAGGCTTCATCATCGACTATATCTCCTCTAGCGACATTAGTAATTACTGCTCCTTTAGGAAAATATTCAACGGTTTCTTTATTGATCATGTTTTCTGTTTCTTTAGTAGCAGGACAACAAATTGATAGGACATCAGAAACTGAAAAAAGACTTTTAATATTATCATGATAAATCGCTCCCTGTTCTTTTTCATCACTTAACTTTGATCTATTGTGGTAGTGAATTATCATGCCTAACGACTTTGCAATCTTTGCAATTTTTTGTCCTATTCTTCCCATGCCTAGAATACCAAGTCTGGAGCCTGTCAATTGCTTACCTATTAAATAGTCTGCTGACCACTTCCATCCACCTTCTTGAGCAGATACTATTCCCTCAGAGGCTCTTCTACATGCACCTAAAATTAAAAGTATCCCAATTTCAGCTGTCGCATCAGATAAAACCTCAGGAGTATTCGTCACTGCAATGCCTCTTTTTTTTGCGGCATCTAAATCAATATTTCCAAATCCAACTGCAAAATTTGAAATAATTTTTATCGTATCTGGCAATTTGTTGATTGTTTCTTTATCCATTTTATCTGTGAGAGAAGATAAAATTCCATCACATCCTTTACTCATTTCTATTACTTTTGACTGAGAGTATAGCTCATCATTATTATTGAACATTGGATCAAAAGTTTTAGTAGCTTTGTCCTCACTCTCCTTAATTAATTTTCTAGTGATAAGAATTTTTTTCATTTAAATATTGAATTAACTAATTTAGATCGAATATCTTGCCAGGATTCATTATATTATTTTGATCAATGCTCCTCTTAATCAATTTCATTAATGGAATGTTGTCAGCATGTTCTTTTAAAAGATATTCTTTTTTATGTAATCCAACTCCATGTTCTCCGGTGATTGTACCTTTCAATTCAAGCGCTTTATT
Organism: uncultured Pelagibacteraceae bacterium; assembly: GCA_902582605.1. GTDB lineage: Bacteria > Pseudomonadota > Alphaproteobacteria > Pelagibacterales > Pelagibacteraceae > Pelagibacter. Next base: position 16,939 of record CACHSP010000006.1, read on the forward strand.
AATTAATAAGTCGTTAAATTCTCTTATCTTTTTATATGTCTCTTTGTTTTCAGGGTCAAAAGGCAAAAGCACATGAAAATTTCCGTCGCCCAAATGACCTACCATCGGAGCTCTTAATCCAAATTTTTTTGCTTGCTCTTCTGCGTAATTTACACATTCAGTTATATTTGAAATTGGTAAACACACATCAGTCGAATAAACTCTTCCATTATTTATCAATGCTTTAACAGAATAGTAAACATCCCATCGTGCTTTCCAAAGCTTATTCCTCTCTTCTAAATCTTTTGCCCATTTAAAAGAACTTCCATTATTATCTTTCGATATTTCCTCAACAATTCTAATATTTTCATTATTAGATGCCTCGGATCCATGAAACTCAAAAAATAAAGTTGGCACTGCTTCAATATCTTTCAACTTAGAGTAATTAATACTGATACCCATTTGATCTTTGTTTAGCATCTCAATTCTAGCGATCGGGACTCCATATTGAATAACTTGTTGAGCAGTTTGAACTGCATTTTCTAAAGTTGGGAAATGACAAACTGCAGACATAATGCTCTCTGGGATTGGTGATAATCTTAATTGAACTTCTGTAATTATTCCTAACGTTCCCTCTGAACCTATAAATAAATTGGTTAAATTATAACCTGCTGATGTTTTTTTAGTTCTGCTACCAGTATTTATAATATCTCCATTAGGCAAAACTACTGTGAGTCCACTGATTACAGTTTTCATTGTTCCATATTTCACAGCCATTGTCCCTGAAGCTGATGTTGAGGCCATTCCTCCAATTGCTGCATTGGCACCAGGATCAATCGGAAAAAAAACTCCGTCTTCTCTCAAATAATCATTTAATTGCTCTTTAGTTACACATGCCTGAACTCGACAATCAAAGTCCTCAACATTTACGCTTAAAATTTTATTCATTTTTTCAAGACATATAGTTATGCCTTTTTCATTACCGACAACATTACCTTCTAAGGATGTTCCTGTTCCAAAAGGTACAACAGGAATTTTGTGCTCATTACATAAACGGAGCACTTTAGAGACCTCTTCATTTGTTTCAGGAAAAACTACAGCTTTAGACAAAACGGGATCATAAGTATCCTCACCTCTAGCATAATTTGCTCTTGTTGACTCAGAGGTAGAAAATCTTCCATTAAAAATTTTTTTAAACTCTGCTTGGACTTGCTCGTTCATTAAAAGAATATTAGTAAAAATTTTATCAAAAATACAGCTTATTTAGTAAGCATTTTCTTTATGTTTTCTAAAGCCTGTTGAATGTTATCTCTTGATGCTGCAAAACTAAATCTCACGTAATCATTACAAGTTTTACCAAAGGCTGTTCCTGGCACTATTGCTACTCCAGCCTCATGCATTGCTTTTTTACAGAATTCAGATCCATTCATTCCTGTACCAATGACTTTTGGGAATGCATAAAAGGCTCCTCCAGGTAAACTACACTCCACTCCTGGTAGATCATTTAATCCCTGATGAATTAAATTTCTTCTCAAAGTAAACTTATCTAACATGTCTTTGATTGAGTCATCGGGGCCATCTAATGCAGCAATACCAGCATATTGTGCAGCAGCATTTACACATGATACACTATTAATCAATAATTTATTTACGTGCTCAATAAGTTCTTTAGGCCAATAACTCCAACCTAATCTCCATCCCGTCATCGAATAAGCTTTGCTCCAACCCTCTAATACAATTAACCTATCTTTTAAATTTGGATAATGGAAAAAAGAAGGCATTTCTTTGTAGTCAAAAATTTGTCTACTATAAATTTCATCACTTAAAATAGTAACATGAGGATGTTTTTCTAACTCCTTTGCAAAATAGTCAATTACAGGTTTCTCAACAAAACTTCCTGTTGGATTGTTTGGATTTATTAAAATCAGTAATCTAGTTTTTTTAGTTATAAGAGATAAAATTTTATCTGGATCAAATTTAAGATCTTTATCTTCAGTTAAATCATAAGGCACAGACGTTGAACCTGTATAATTAATCATGGACTCATATATTGGAAATGCAGGTGTAGGATGGATTATTTCTACTCCCGGTTCTCCGTAACATTGTATCGCGTAACTCATTGTAGGTTTTCCGCCTGGCATGATTAAAATTCTTTCAGGATCAATCTCGGCTTTATAACGTTTCTTAATCCATCTTGTTACAGCTTGTCGACACTCAGGAATTCCATTTGACATCACGTATCCATGGTGACCATCATCCAAAGCTTTTTTTGCCGCTTCAACAACATGTTTAGGTGTTTTAAAATCTGGTTGTCCTAGACCTAAATGGATCATCGGTTTGCCTTGAGCTTCTAATTTTTTTGCTTCTGCTAATACCGAAAAAGCAGACTCTGTTCCTAATCTATCTAAACTCTTTGCTAGTTCCATAACTTTTATATTTTATTAGAAGTTCTATAAATTAATTTTGAACTATTCAACTCTTTTAGGTTCTTACATCCCATTAAAACCATATTTCTATTGATTTCCTCGTGCATATTTTTAAGCAAATGCTCAACACCTTGTTGTCCCCCTGCGGCTAAAGAGAACAAAAACATTTTACCAAAACTACAGGCTTTTGCACCTGCAGCGATCGCTTTTAATACATGAGTTCCTCTTCTAACTCCCCCGTCTAATATGATTTCCAATTTATCTCCAACTGCATCTGAGATTGCTTTGACTTGATCGAATGGCGATCTTGATCCATCAAGTTGTCTGCCACCATGATTTGAAATCATGATTGCCGTACAACCAATATCTATTGCTCTTTTCGCATCTTCAACGGACATAACACCTTTAAGTGCAAAAGGTCCATTCCATTTCTTCACACAATATTCTGCGTCCTTCCAGTTCATTGCTGGATCGTATTGTTCATTAATGTACTCTATAACTGATTTTGCAATATTGGTGCCCTTATCTGTTTTTGTAGCCACATTTGCTAATTTAAATTTCCCATGTGTAAGATAATTAAATACCCAACTAGGATGAAGAGCAAAACTCATTAAACTTTGTAAAGTTAACTTTGGAGGGGTTGTAAAACCTGTTCTATGATCTCTTTCTCTGTTACCTGCTACTAAAGTATCTACAGTTAAACACATTCCATCAAATCCTGATCTTCTACAACGATCAATTAAATCATCAGTGATTGATTGATCTTTGTGAACATAAAGTTGAAATAACTTTGGTCCACCTGAAATATTTGAAATTTCTTCTATAGTGTTATTTGCCATCGTAGACATACTATAAAATGTTCCAAACTTATCAGCTGCTCTAGCAGATGCTTTGTCACCGTCATGATGATAAAGTCTCTGCATGGCACATGGTGATAAAAAGAGTGGCATATCAATTTTTTTTCCGAAAATAGTTGTTGAGAGATCTGGTTTTCCGACGCTTGCTAAAATATTAGGAACTAAATCGCATTCATCAAAAGATTTTGTATTTCTTTTGAGTGTTATTTCATCATCTGCACCACCATCAATATAATGAAATATTGGTGAAGGTAATTTTTTTTTTGCAAGTTTTCTAAAATCGTCAAAATTATAACAATTTTGTAAACTCACTATTTTCTAAATCTAAGATTATTTCTATTAAGATCTGAAATTTTTGTACATCCCATGAGCTTCATATCTCTAACTAACTCAGATTTATACAACTCAAGAGCTCTTTCGACGCCTGGTTGGCCTGCTGCTGCAAGCGCATAAAGATAAAGTCTTCCACCAGAACATGCTTTTGCACCAAGAGATAATGCTTTAAGCATATGTGTTCCTCTATGAATTCCTCCTTCACATATAACATCAAGTTTATCTCCAACTGCATCAACAATTTCTGCGAGCTGATCAAATGGTGATCTCGATCCATCAAGTTGTCTGCCACCATGATTTGAAACCATTATACCAGTACATCCAATATCAACTGCTTTTTTAGCATCTTCTACACTCATTATTCCTTTAAGTGCAAAATGACCTCCCCATTGAGAACAAAGTTTTTCAGCATCTTTCCAATTCATAGATTGATCTAACATTGTTGAAAAATAATTGCCTATGGAAGAGTTTGTGCTTGTACCTTCTTTTACAAAGTCTTGGAGGTGAGGTAATTCAAATTTACCTTTTGTTAAATAATTTATTCCCCACATTGGTTTAGTCGCAAAACTAAATAAGCTTGATAGTGTCAACTTTGGTGGAGAAGTAAAACCAGTTCTTAAATCTCTTTCACGATTTCCTCCTGTAATGGTATCAACAGTTAGAGCCATAACATCAAAATTAGCAGCCTTAGCTCGCTCTAAACATGAGTCATTTAAACCTCTATCTTTGTGAAAATAAAACTGAAACATTTTAGGTGTATCAATCAACGAGGATATTTCCTCTACGCTAACTGTCGCTAATGCAGAAACACCAAACATTGTATTAAATTTTTTAGCTGCTTTTCCAACTGCTCTTTCACCATCATAATGAAAAAGTCTTTGTAATGCTGTTGGTGAAAGATAAAATGGTAAATCTAACTTTTTTCCAAAAATTGTTGTGGACAAATCTACATTCTCAACACCTCTTAAAACATTTGGAACTAAATCTACATCGTCAAAGGCACTAGTATTCCTAGCATATGTAATCTCATCATCAGCTGCGCCGTCAATATAATGAAAAATAGGAGATGGAAGCTTTAGCTTAGCAAGTTTTCTAAAATCACCAAAGTTGTGACAATCTTTTAATCTCATTATCATAAAGTGTTTTTTAAAAGGTTTTTAGAAAATTAAACATATAACTATTTGCCCCAGGATTTTTATCCCCTAAACTTGCATTGGATAAATGATTATATGAAAAACCTAATTGGCTATTTTGGAATAAATCTAAAGAAATCTGAACTTCACTTTTAAATTCTAACAAATGTCCAAGATCTTTGCCGTCTCCTTTATTATAAAGACCCGGGGTAAAACTCGGTATTATGTTTAATGCTCCTAATGAATATTGAGCCTGCACACCAGTATACAGATAAGCAGCACTATCAGCAGTAAACATAAATCCTGTTATGGGAGATAGGTTGCCAAGAAAAGTATCTCTATTTAAATCTGTATTTTGATGTTGAAATCCAATTAAAGCAGATCTCTTTCCATTATCACTAAAGTCAAACATCCCTGAATAAATATTAAACTTTGTATTATCATTACTTATTTGAGTATCTTCTGCAATAATTGAAGAAGAAATTAAAAAAGACAATATTACCAAGTAACAAATTCTTAGATAATTCATAATTTTTTTTTATTTAATATAACTTTCTTGAGTATTATTGCACCACCAAATACAAACATCAATATAGGTAATACCCAAAGAAAATAGGTATTTTTACTGAATCCTGGATCATACAGAATCCAATCTCCATATTTATTTTTAAGATAATCATAAATTTGTTTTTCGTCTAATCCTTCATTTAATTTTTTTTCTACTAAAATTTTTAGACTATTAGCAAATTCAGAATCTGAATCATACACTGATTGTCCTTGACAAATTAAACATCTTAAATTTTTTGTTATTTCAATTTCTAAGTTTTTAGCTTTTAAATCGGAAGAAAAACAATAAATCAAAAAAATCAAAGAAACTAAAAATTTTAAAATATTCATTGTGTCAATTCTTTTATCTCAAAAAGTAATTTTTCATTCAATGGACCAATTATTTTTTTTATTATTTTATTGTTTTGAATTAGAAAGGTTTCAGGTACCCCATATGCACCCCATTCAATTGCTATTGTACCATCATTATCTAAAAAAATTAAGTCGTATGGATTATCTAAATTTATCAAAAAATTTTTTGCATTCTCAAAATTATCTTTATAGTTTTGACCAATAATTTTGATATTCTCTTTTTTACTTAAATCCATTAAATACTTATGTTCCTCTTTGCAAGGAACACACCACGAAGCCCAAATGTTTAATAAATAATAATCACTTCCTATAAATATCTGATCTGAATTTATTTTGTCTTTTGAAAAAAACTCTTTTGCGTCAAAATTTGGAATTTTAATTTCTGATTTTATTGTAGGTGTATAAACATTTGTATTTTGTAAACCTTTGTAAAAAACAAAGAAAATTATTGAGAATGTAAAAATTAAAAATATTGGAAAAATTTTAGTTTTCATATTTTTTTCTAATCAAAGATAAACAGCCACTTAGGCACAATAGAATTGTGGAAATCCAAATCCAGATCATGAATGGCTTTACTTGATAACGAATATTAAAATAATCTTGATTTTGGACGTAATTCATTGTCATAAATTTATCAGTGAATATATTAGTTTTGATGTCTGCTTCACTTGTAACAATATTTGGTTGATTATATATTCTAAGTTCAGGTTGCATAACCTCAATTAATCCACTTTGATCCTCTACAATAAACTTACCTTTAATTGCTTTAAAATTTTGTTTATTTTCTTGCTCAATGCTCTCAAAATTAATCTTCAAATTTTGAGCTTGGTAAGTTTCATTAATTTTTAAATTTGTAATAACTTCAGATGAAAAAATATTATTAAATAAAATACTAAGTATCAAAATGCTAAAACTAAAATGAGCAGTAATTTGCGACAGGTTTCTATATTTTCTGTGAAAAAAATCTCTAAGAGTTATAAAAAATAAATAAAAAGCTGCTGTAATTAGAATAGTATTGTAAAGAAAATTAATATCTAAACTTCTAATTATCAATACTGATAAAATTAAAGAAATTGCAAAAAATGAAATTAAATAAATTTTGTCTTCAATATCTGATTTAATCCACTTTAATTTAGGTCCTATTGCCATCGCTAACATAAATGGGATTAAAAATGGTAGGATCAATTTGTTAAAAAATGGTGGACCTACAGATATTTTTTGAGATGAAATAACCTCAAAAAATATTGGATAAATTGTTCCAATTAAAACAACAGATAAAAAATACATCATAAACCAATTATTAACTAGAATTGATGTTTCCTTACTTAATAAGTAGAAAGTTTTGGAATTGTTGTTTTCACTTTTATGAAAAATTAAAAATATAAAAAAAGATAAGAATATCAAAATAAATAAAAATATTAGAATATACAAACCTCTCTCTGGATCATTAGCAAATGTATGGACAGAATTTAAAATACCTGATCGAACCAAAAAAGTACCACACATACTTAAGGTAAAAGTTGCAATTGATAACACAACAACCCACGAGGTAAGAATTAACTTTTTTTCTAAAACTAATACACAATGTAATAGTGTTGTTAATGCAAACCATGGCATTAAAGATACATTTTCAACTGGATCCCAAAACCAAAAACCTCCCCATCCTAACTCGTAGTAAGCCCAAATGGATCCAAGTAAAATTCCTAAAGTTAAAAAAATCCAAGAAACTAAAACCCATTTTTTGATATGTGATGCCCATATTTTTGTAATATTATTGGAGCAAACTGCTGCTAGTGCTGAGGAAAAAATTATGGAAGTTCCAACATAGCCTAAATATAAAATCGGCGGGTGAATTGCTAATGCAGGATCTTGCAATATAGGGTTTAAACCTAATCCCTCTTTTGGAACTGGAAAAACATGATTAAAAGGATTGGAGGTTTGTATTAGAAAAATAAAAAAACCAACTATTATTATCTGCTGGAATAATAAAGTTAAAATTTTATATTGTTTTGGTTGATTTTTTGACCTCAGTAAAAAGACAAATATAAATAATGTTAAAACTAACAACCATAATAATAGACTACCCTCATGATTGCCCCAGGTCCCAGAGATTTTATAAAACAACGGCTTAGTTGTGTGGGAATGATTAAAAACTGTCTCATTACTAAAATCTGAGTTAACAAAAGATAAAATTAAGCCTGAGAAGCTTATTATTACAAATAAAAGTTGTAAGAATACTAAGAATATTACTTTAGTATCTAACTTCTGAGTATCATTAAAATTTTTAATTGAAAAAAATATAACTAAAATTGAAACACCGACACCAAAGATTAAAGAATAATATCCAATTAAACTCGACAATTTATTTCTCCTCTAAAGCAGCCTTTACTTCAGGAGGCATATAATTTTCATCATGTTTAGCTAAGATTTTCGTTGCTGAAAAAAAATTCTCATCTTTTAAAAATCCCTCCGCAACAACACCTTTACCTTCTTCAAAAAGATTGGGTATTAATCCTGAGTAAACAACATTAATTTCACTTTTAAAGTCTGTAATAACAAAACTTAATTCTTTATTTACAATAGAAATTGAGTCAGTTTTTACCATTCCTCCAATTCTAATCTTTTTCTGCTGCATTTCAGATAAAGTTTTTATTTCTGATGGAGATTTAAAATATACAACATTTTCCTCTAATGATTTTAGAATAAGGAATATCGTTAAACTTAATGTAACAGCAATTAAGAATATAAAAAAAAATCTTAGTTTAACTTTACGACCATACATGGTTTAAAAGTTAAATAGTTGAAGTGTTGGATAGAATCTCTCTATTAATTCTTTGTAGTCTAGCAGAGGCAGCTCTTTCAGAGTTTAGGTTTCCAAATTTAACAATAAACTTATTTTTTTCTCTTTCATATTGATTTTTAATTACCAGATACAATGACATAAAACTTAAAAAAGTAAAAGCAAATGAACCCCAAACATAAATTCCATATCCGTCCATGTAAAAAATTTCACTTATCATAATCTGTCTAAACCCTTATTTTTAATTTTTATCAGTTCTGTATTATATTTCATTAAAAAAATTAGCAATGAGAATAGGGCAAATGCCGCAGTCATAATTAGTAAAGGAACGAGCATCGAAGAATGAATAGTAGATTTTGATAATATATTAATTGATGCTGGCTGATGAAGTGTGTTCCACCAGTCTACAGAATATTTAATTATAGGAACATTTATTATTCCTAAAATTGTAATAATTGAGGTTACCTTAAAAACTTGTTCTTTATCTTCATAAATTCTCCAAGCAATTAAATACATCAAATAAAATAATGCCAATATTAACATAGATGTAATTCTGGCATCCCACGCCCACCATGTTCCCCACGTGGGCTTTCCCCAAATAGAACCTGTTACAAGAGCAATTAAATTAAAAACAAATCCTGACGGAGCTAAACTCTTTGAAATTAAAAAGAAATTTTTAATTTTAAATATATAGCCAACGATAGAAAGAATAGTAATAGTAGAAAAGATACCTAGTGAGATCCATGCCGCGGGAACATGAACATACATTATTCTTACAGAGTGACTTTGTTTATAATCTTCTGGTGAGAGAATTAGAGCCTCAGTTAAACCTATAGAGACTACCAAAATAAATAATAATAAAACGTATTTTGGTGCTTTAGAAGTTATAGAAAAAATTCTATTAGGTTCTAGTAATTGAAACATAAAATTTTATTTTTAAAATAAATATTAGGGTTATTTAGTACGAAATAATTATCTGATCAAGAATGTAGAGGGAGATAATAACGAAGGGTAAAATTTAACACTCTTGATCAGAATTGATTAAATTTAACAATGCCCTGTGACAAAGATTTGAGCTAAATGTGTTTAAAAAGTGAATTTACTTAATTTGACGGCTTAAAATAGCTTGAACCTTTTTTACCAGAGAAAATTTCCTCAATTAATGGGTGTTTGATTGGCTCATCAGAGTCATCGGTCAATAAATTTTGCTCTGACACATAGGCTTCATAAGTTATTTCATCATTTTCAGCTAACAGATGATAGAATGGTTGATCTTTTCTTGGTCTAACATTCTTAGGGATAGATTGATACCATTCCTCAGAATTATTAAACTCAAAATCTACATCATAAATCACACCTCTAAACTCAAAGTGTTTGTGTTTAACAATATCGCCTATTGAAAATTTAGCTTTTTGAATTGCCATTAAGATTAGTATGGGTATTTAAAAATAAAAATCAATAAGAAAAATTTATAGTTTTTGTGAAAATATTATTTATGTTAATATTCTTCCAGTGAATAAATCTTTTTTAAAGTTTCTTACTGATTTTGGACCTTTAGTAATTTTTTTTTACTACTATTACGATAGTGGAAAAGATTTAAGAGTAGCCATTCCACCATTTATAATTGCGACAATTATAGCATTAGCGATTGTTTGGTTTTTAGAAAAAAAAATACCCAAAGTTCCTTTGTTGAGTGGAATATTAATTACTTTTTTTGGTGGCCTTACAATTTATTTTGATAACCCAGTTTTTATTTACATCAAGCCAACAATCATTAATATTTTATTTGGTCTGGCTTTAATATTTGGAAGATATTTTACAAATGAACCTGTGTTAAAAAAATTAATGGGAAAATCAATACCGCTTACAAACGAAGGTTGGGAATTGTTAAGTAAAAGATGGATATACTTTTTCTTTGGACTTGCTATTTTAAATGAATTAGTTTGGAGAACACAATCTGAGGAATTTTGGGTCAACTTTAAAGTTTGGGGTTTACTTCCAATAACTTTCATTTTTACAGCCTTTCAAATCGGTTTAATAAATAAATATAAAACTCATGAAGAATAATTTAAGACTGGTTGTTAATAATCTTGATAAAAAAAAATTTAATGAAAATCATTTTTTTGAAAAAAATGAGCTTAAAATAATATTAGATTTATATGCAAAAATGGTTTCAGAGGGTTCTTGGAAAGATTACGGTCTTAATATTTCAAGCAAACAGGTAGGATTTAGTGTTTTTAAAAATGCAGCTGAAAATGCTATTTATAAAATTTGCAAAAACTTTAAGCCAAAAAATAAAAATTTAAAATATTTAATTACGGATACCAATGGTAAAATACTAAAGAATTCCTCAGAACTTAATTTGTTGTTAAAAAATACTAATTGGAAAAAACTTTAAAATAAAATTATCTTCTTTGACCGAAAAGTCTTAAGAGCATAATAAATAGGTTAATGAAATCTAAATAAAGAGTCAGAGCACCCATTACCGCTTTTTTACCCATTAACTCGCCAGTATCACTAGCAGAGTACATGTTTTTTATTTTTTGAGTATCATAAGCAGTAAGGCCTACGAAAATTAAAACTCCTAAAATTGAAATCACGAAATACATCATTGAAGATTTAAGAAAAATATTAACTAATGATGCAATAATAATTCCTATTAGTCCCATCATCAAAAATGATCCGAACTTAGTTAAATCTCTCTTTGTTGTATAACCATAAATGCTCATAGCACCAAAAGTAGCTGAACAAATAAAAAATACTCTTGTTACACTTAAACCTGTGTAAACTAATAAAATTGAAGATAGTGATAAACCCATTAAAGCAGCAAAAATCCAAAAAGTTGTCTGAGCTTTTGATGCACTCATTTTGTTGATCCCAAAACTCATATAAAATACGACACCCAAAGGAGCTAACATAACTATCCACTTAAGTCCTGATAAATAAACGGCATTTCCAACTTCAGTTAAAGCCACAATAGAACCACTTGCGTCAGTGACAACTGACATCTTAAATGTTATCAACGCTATAATTCCTGTAAGTAATATTCCAGTCGCCATGTAGTTATAAACTTTTAACATGTAGGCTCTTAAGCCCTCATCAGTAACCGCAGTGGTTTCACGTGCTGCTGCTCTTGCTCTTGCTAGAATACCTTTTTTGTCTGTTGCCATAATTTCTATAGATATATAGTCTTTTACTAAATATTCAAGATACCTTAAAAGATTAATAAAAAATTATACTTTAAAAATCACTATGAATTATAAAAAATTAGGCAATACGGATCTTGATGTGAGTACAATTTGTCTCGGTACTATGACCTGGGGCGAACAAAATACTCAAGAAGAGGGATTTCAGCAAATGGATTATGCTTTAGATCATGGTGTAAACTTTTGGGACACTGCAGAAATCTATTCCATACCAATGAGAGAAGAAACATATGGGGAAACAGAGAGAATAATTGGTAACTGGTTTCAAAAAACTAAAAAAAGAGACAAGGTTGTTATAGCAACAAAAGTTTGTGGTAATACTTCAAACAAATATATCAGGGGTGGTGGTTATAATTTTGGGAAAAAAAAAATTTCTGAAGCTTTAGAGGAAAGTCTCAAAAGATTGAAAACAGACTATATCGATCTCTATCAACTTCATTGGCCAGAGAGAAATACAAATTTTTTTGGAAAACATGGTTATGAACATGACGAAAACGATAATGATTGGACACCATTTGAAGAAATTCTTGAAAGTTTAAAAAAATTTATTGAACAAGGTAAAATTAGATACATTGGTCTATCTAATGAAACTGCATGGGGTTTGTCAAAATTTCTTGAGATATCAAAATTAAAAGATTTACCAAAAATGATGTCGGTGCAAAATCCATACAATTTACTTAATAGAACGTATGAAGTTGGACTTGCGGAAATTTCTGTTAGGGAGAAAAGTGGTTTGTTAGCCTACTCGCCTTTAGCATTCGGATACTTAACAGGAAAATATAGAAATAATAATTTACCAGAAAAATCTAGAATGAAACTATTTAAAGATTTCACAAGATATAAAAATGAAAATGGTCAAAAAGCTATCGAAGAGTATTTTAAGTTATCGCAAAAATTCAATATTGATTTTACTCAAATGTCATTGAAGTTTTGTGAAATTCAGCCATTTATGACAAGTGTAATAATAGGTGCAACGACAATCGAGCAGTTGAAAACAAACATAGAAAGTGTAAATGTAAGTTTAACAAGCGAAATTTTAAATGAGATTAATAAAATTCAAAAAATGTTCCCAAACCCATGTCCATGATTAAAAAGATTTTATTCATATTTACACTTTTTACTTTTTTATTCACATCAAAATCTTTTGGAGAAGATCTAAAAAAAATTGGTAAATATAAAGACTGGGAAACAATGGTTTTAGCAGAAGCATCTGGTAAAGTATGTTTCGCTCAGTCTTCTCCAATTCTGCAATCTCCTAAAACAAATAAAAGAGATGCTAGATTATTTGTAACATTTAGACCTGGTGAAAAAATTGCAAATGAAATCAGTACTACTGCTGGTTATGAATTTAATAAAAATAATACTGTATTAGCAACCTCTGGAAATAACAAATTTAAATTTGATATTAAGCAACAAGGTTTTGCATGGATGACTAGTAATAAAAAAGAAAAGATTATGGTCAAGATTATGAAAAAAGGTTCAAGAATAATGGTAACTGGATACAATGAAAAAGGCTCTCAAACAATCGATCATTATTCATTATTGGGATTCACTAAAGCATATAACACTGCAAAAAAAGCTTGTAGCTAGTTAATGAAATCAAAAAAAAGAATTGTATTAGCTTACTCAGGCGGTTTGGACACATCTATTATTCTTAAATGGCTTCAAGAAAATTATGATGCAGAAGTAATTTGTTACACCGCAGATATCGGACAAGAAATAAATAGAAAAAAAATTTTTTCCAATGCAAGAAAATTTGGTGTCACAAAAATAATTATAAATGATTTAAAAGATATTTTTGTTAAAGACTATGTATTTCCAATGATCCGTGGTCATGCAATTTATGAGGGTGTTTATTTATTAGGAACCTCAATCGCCAGACCTCTGATAGCAAAGGATCAAATTAAGGTCGCAAAAAAATTCAAAGCATATGCAGTATCTCATGGGGCTACTGGAAAAGGAAACGACCAAATAAGATTTGAGCTTGGTTATCATTATTTTGGTCCCAAAATAAAAATTATTGCACCATGGAGAATATGGAATTTAAAATCTCGATCAGATTTAATTAATTATGCGAAGAAACGGAATATTCCTATCCCAAAAGACAAAAAAGGTGCATCTCCTTTTTCAGTAGATGATAATTTATTTCATACATCAACTGAAGGTAAGTTGCTAGAAAATCCAAAAAATTCCGCACCAGAATTTATTTTTCAAAGAACTGTTTCTCCAGAAAAAGCTCCTAACAAAGCTACTCATGTAACAATTAATTTTAAAAATGGTGACCCCATTGGTCTTAATGGAAAAAAATTTGGACCAGCAAAATTATTATTAAAACTTAATCAATTGGCGGGAAAAAATGGAATAGGAAGAGTTGATCTTGTTGAAAATAGATTCCTAGGCATCAAGTCTAGAGGAGTTTATGAAACTCCAGGAGGTACATTGTTAATCCATGCACATAGAGCGATTGAGTCAGTTACGCTTGACAAAGAAACAATGCACAAAAAAGATGCAATAATGCCAAGGTACGCAGAATTGATCTATAATGGATATTGGTTTTCAAAAGAAAGGTTTAAACTTCAAAAAATTGTGGATTTAAAAAAAAATAAAATAAATGGATCTGTTAAACTAAAACTTTATAAAGGCAATATTACAATTCAATCAAGAATGACAAAAAGCAATGCCTACTCAATGAAAAAAGTTTCGTTTGAAGAAAATAAATCATTTATTAAATCAAATGTAGAGAAATTTATAAATTTTCATAAAAAAAAGTTAAGAAACTAGCTAATTATTTGGTGACAAATTGGGGATTGTTTATTTTTGAAAAAAAACTTAATTTAAATTCATGGAATCGTTTAAAAATTGGATGAAAGATACAGCAAACATTTTGTTCGATGATAGCAAAAATGATCTTAGATCATTACCTAAAACTGTAAGATTACAAATTTTATTGGTGTTAAGTTTTATTTGGACTACTGTTTTTAGTTTGTACGTATTCTCATATACAACTTTTGTATTTGGTTGGACTGGACTTTTTTTAGCCCACATTGGATTGATATTTGCGGTATATTTGACATTTAAACATTTTCATAGAGCTGAGGAAAATTCTGCCAGCGTTTTTAAAACAAAAAATTTTGACCCATTTAAAATAATGGTGCTCGTTTTTGTAATTGTTTTTATATTCGTGTTTTCAAAAGGGATTGAAGTGTTGACGAGTCCAAATCCATATTCTTATTCAATTCCGTATGATGGTTCCTCAAAATCAGTATTTGAAAAATGGTTACCATTTAGTAAAGATAAATAATGGAAAAGATAGCTAAAAACTTACAACTTCTTTTAATGTGCATCATTCTAGTAAGCACTGTAATTGCAGTTGGAATAGAGATTTATAAAATGTTTGAAAATCGATCAGTAACCTTAGCTGATTTGCTGCTAATGTTTCTTTACTTAGAAGTGCTAGCGATGGTAAGAGTTTTTTGGAACCAGCAATCTATAAGTATTACATTACCACTACTTATAGCTATTACAGCATTAGCACGATTTATTATTTTACAAGGAAAAGAAATGGATCCAAGTGCGTTAGTATATGAGGCGGTAGCAATAGTTTTAATTGCAGGTGCTATTGTAATCTTGAGATTAAGACATAGCGATAAATTAGGTCTAAAGAAAAAAAAATCGAAATAATTAAAAATGAATTTTGAAGCTTCAAGGGCTAAGGCCTTAGACAAACTAAATTATTTTGTGGAAAACAATCTCTCAGAGTATTCAAAACTTAGAAACTTTGATTACGGACCTGATAACAGGTCTAATATTTCTTGTTTATCTCCATATATTACTCACGGAATTATTAATGAAAAGGAAGTTATCAAAAAATCTCTTAATAAATTTTCATTAGCAAAAAATGAAAAATTTATTCAAGAAGTATTGTGGCGTACATATTGGAAAGGTTGGTTAGAATTAAGACCCAGTGTTTGGACAGATTTTTTAATTGAACTAAAAAAGATTAAAGAAGATTTTCAAAACAATCAAACTTATAAAAACGCGATTGAGGGAAAAACAAACGTAGAGTGCTTTAACTATTGGGTCAACGAACTCAAAGAAAATAATTATTTGCATAATCATACTAGAATGTGGTTTGCTAGTATTTGGATTTTTACACTAAATTTGCCATGGCAATTGGGTGCGGAATTTTTTATGCAACATCTTTATGATGGAGACGCTGCATCAAACACTCTTGGATGGAGATGGGTTGCAGGTGTTCAAACACAGGGAAAACATTATTTAGCAAGTGAGTGGAATATCAAAAAATTTACAAATAATAGATTTAGTAATATTAAATTAAATGAAAACGCTCCACCCAAGATTTCTGAAAAGAAATACTCAATTTTAAAACAGGATTTTACTAATCCTGAAAATATTGATCAAAATAATTTGATAATATTCGAGAATAACCTCTGTTTTGAAACAAGTGATTTTCAAAATAATAAATTTAAAAAATTTTATATAATTTCGAATAAAAATGAAAATAGATGCATCAAACTTAGTGAAAAAGTTCTAAAATTTAAGTCTTCACTTATTCAAGACCAGGAACAAAGATTTAAAAATCAATCTATTGATTGTGAAGTTATAGATATTAGCGAAATTAAAAAGATAGAAAAAGCAGTGGGGTTGTATCCAACTATTGGAGAAAATTTAGATTATTTGAATTCAAATACTTTTAAAATCAATTTCCTTTATAGAGAACTTGATCAAAACTCTTGGCAATATTGTAATAAAGGTTTCTTTAACTTTAAAAATTATATTCCAAAAATTATTTCAACACTTAACTAAAACCATCTAAACATTCCAATAATCCCGGCTGTAGCATAAAAGAATTGTAAAAATAATATTCCTCTATGACCGCCTCGATAAGCCCAAATTCCAATTAGAATTGCAGATATTAGTAGTAAACAAAAACCAAAAAACTCTATACCAATATTCATAGCTACAAATAATGAGTACAATATTGCAGTGATAACACCTGCCCACTCAAAAATTTTATTATTCATATTTATTTATCTCGCGAGTTTTATAAAAATATCACCCATTCCAGCATCTAAATTTTCTAAAGGTGTATTATTTCTCAACTCACAATATCTACCCGTCACTTGATGACTTTTAACAAAGTCTACCTCATCTTTCGCACAATTTTTTCCATTGTGCAATAAACCTATTACTATTCGATCGTTAAGACTATACACTTCTGACTTATTGATTTTTTTACCATTACAAAAATAATCTTTATTTACTCTATTGGGAAAATCTTTTTTAGAACAAGGATTTTTTATTGTTAAAACATAGAATTCTTTAAAACCATCCTCAAATTTATGTTTCATCTTTTGAGCTTCAGAATACTTCATAAGATCACATGAACATGGAACACAACACCTATAATAGTTTCCACAAATTTTTTTATTCGTTTTATTTTCTTTAATAAATAAGAATTCTGAATCACTATTTGGGTCAATTAAAGACCCAGAAACTGCACAATATAATTTGTTAAATTCAACAAAGTCTTTGTAAGTAATTTTTTTATCTATGATGTATTTAAAAAATTTTGGTCCCGCGGCATTTCTATTTTTATCAGGGAATATTCTAGACCAATCAGTAATAAGCTCTTTGTGATAATTTTTTTCTCCAGCAAACGACTTGAGTTGAAATGATATTAAAAATACAATTAAAAATATATTGAATATTTTTTTCATTTCTGTCTTACAATAATTGTTTGGTTAAGTTTCTTTATATCAATCATTTCTTTACTTCCATTTGTCCATCTAATTTCTACTTTAAAATTTTTTTCTTTTTTTCTAATTCCATAATGTGCCACAGGTTCCATTTGGCATAAGTAACCAGATCCTGCATCAATTGTTTTTGAATGTTTTCTTTGATTAGTTATTAAGGTAACAGTGGCTCCTCTTGCTGGCGCACCATACTTATTTAATGGTTTAATCCTTAAGTATTTACTTCCTTTATCAACTTTTGCTTTATACAAAGTTAATGTTTGTGCTTTACTTTCACCACGAGAAACTAATAATTCTAAAATTCCATCATTATCTATATCCGCGACTGCAGCACCAGTTCCATATCCATTAGCTTCGAGTCCTACCTGAAAATTTATCTGCTCAAATTTTCCATTATCTTTAATACGAAATAACTTATTTGGTTCTGCTATATTGTTCATGAAAACTTCATCAAAACCATCATTATCAAAATCTGCAGAAATAATTGTTCTTATTCTAGAGGGTTCATCAAAATCTTTATTTCCAATGTCTTTAAATTCATTATTTTCCAGGACCCAAGCTCTGTGATATCCAAGCCAATTACCACTTAAAATATCTAATCTACCCCGGTAATATATGTCTGATAAAGCTGTACCCCGTCCATTTTGAATTGCATCATCTAATCTATAATCAAATGCAACATCATCAAAATTTCCATTATTATTTTTAAAAAGAAAATTTGCTCCTCTCTCATTAGCCGCAAAGATATCGGCTCTTTCTGTCAAAATATGCCCAGATACAACTGCTCTTCCACCAGTAATATTATCCAGATTTAAATTCTCAGCTTTATCTTTGATAAGTTCATTTTCAATCTCATAAAACCTTGTTGGTCCTCCGTAGTTTGCAACATAAATTCCATATTCACCATCTCCCTTTCTATCTACACAAACAACAGATCTTCCTGCTGTTAAATTTAGATTTTCTTTATTTTTTTCTAATTCAAATAAATCAAAATAATTATTATCTTTTATATCCAATAATCTGTCTGAATATTTTTTAACTCCACTATATGTATCGGTATTTAAAAAGTAGATTTCTTCAAAGCCATCTTTATCAATATCACATGCAGCAACTCCAATGGATTTCTTTGAAATATCTGAGAAAATTTTTTGTTGGTTTATATTCTTCAATTTTCCATCTTGAAAAGATAACGCTAAATTCGGAAAACCAAAACCTGTGACTAAAAACTCATTATTTCCATCCATATTAAAATCTGTCACTGAAATACCATAGCTCAGTCTTTTTTCATTATTCTCAATAATTTTTGATAGATCCTCAAAAAATTCTGCACGAGCGTTGTTTGTAAGAATTATTAATAAAAATAAAATTGAATATTTATAAAAATTTTTTATTTTCTTGATGAACATTTTTTTGAACAATACCTAACTTTTTCCCAATTAAGTCTCCATTTTTTTCTCCATTTAAATGGCCTTTGACATATTGGACAAACTTTAATTGGTAAATTTTCTTTTTTCACTAAATTGTATTTTCTTTAATGAATTTATCTGCAGCTGACAAAATCAATTTTTTTCTATCAGTTTTCATCTTATCGAAAATTCTCACCATCATTGAAAGCCTTGGATTTTTTAAAAAAAACTTTCTATTTCGATCTATAAATCTCCAATAAAGCCCATCCATTATATTGCACCAATCACCCCTCTTAAAATCCATCATCTTCATAAAATAACTTGATCCACAAATGTATGGTTTAGTTGCAAATATTCCACCATCACTAAACAATCCCATTCCATAAACATTTGGAACCATCACCCAATCTGAGGAGTCCACAAACATTTCCATAAACCACTTATAAACAATAGTGGGTTTGATCTCACATAGGTTCATTATGTTTGATAAAATCATAAGTCTTTCAATATGATGAGACCATCCATGATTTAATGCGTTCTTTATTGCATAATCCAATGGTGGTAATCCAGTAGTGCCGTCATACCAGGATTTTTTCATCTTACGATTTTGTTTGAAAAAATTTCCTGTCTCCATTTCACTAGAATAACTTTGATAAATTCCTCTCATAAATTCTCTCCAACCAATTATTTGACGAACGTATCCCTCTAAAGAATTTAGTCTTATTTTTTTACTTTTATGAAATTCTAAAATTTTTTTAATTATAAATTCTGGAGTTATAAGACCTAAATTTACATATGGACTTAGTGCACTATGAAACAAAATATTATCTTTTTGATCAACTGCATCCTCGTAATCACCAAATAAATTTGATTTTTCTTTAATGAAAAAATTTAAAAGCTTCAAAACATCATTGTGTTCTGTAGCAAACCAGAAATTTTTGGTACTGCCAGGATGATCCTTAAATAGCTTTTCAACAATAGGTTTTAGCTTTTTAGTATGAGAAGTTTCATTCATTTTTGGAAATTTTGGGATTGAAATATTTTTTGGTAATTTATTTCTATTATCCTCATCAAAACTCCACTTACCTCCTGTAGGATTCCCATCAGCACCCATTAATATTCCAGATTTTTTTCTGACATCTTTGTAGAAAGTTGCCATAAATGGTTTTTTGGATTTAGACAAATATTTTTTAAAATCCTCTCTTGAATTTAAAAACATTGGCGTCTGGATAATATTCCATTTTATTTTTTCTTTATTTACAAATTGATTAATTTTTTTTTCAAAAAACTTATCCTCAACTTCAAAACTGGATATTTCCTTAATCTTTTTTGTGCTAATTAATTTTTTAAGCTTTTTAAAATAACTTTCCTTAAATTCTTTATCCTCTATTTTTGAGTATTCTATTTTAAATTTATCTTTTTTAAGTACATCTGCGTGAGATCGCATTGATGATAAAAATAGAAGAATTTTTTGTTTGTGATGTTTTTCATAAGTACAAAGCTCGTAATCTTCAGCCATGAAAAAAAGGTGGTCTTTTTTGAAGCGGTCTAGGTATTTTGATGGAAATAATTGATTGCCCAGTATAAAAAATAACTTCATAATTAAATATAACTAATTAAATTTTTTATGTCAGAAAAATATCTTATTTTTGGTGCGACAGGTTCAATCGGATCAAGCTTGGCTGAACAATTAGTAAATTCTGGAAATAGTGTACATTTAGTAGGTAGAGATGAAAATGAGGTTAAAAATATTTCAGAGAGATTAGGGTGTTCTTTTACTATCGCAGATGTTTTGGAAGAGGGATTTATAGAAAAAGTTAAAAATGATATTTCTGATGTAAAGGGTGTTGCTTATTGTGTTGGGTCAATTGACTTAAAACCTGTGAGAATGGTAACAGAACAAGATTTTGTAAAATGTATGAAATTAAATCTTTATTCTGCGGTTGAAGTTATTAAGGGTTATCAAGAGAGTTTGAAAAAAAATAAAGGCTCAATAGTTTTATTTTCAACTGTTGCTGCTCAAAGAGGATTTACCAATCACGCAATTATTGCATCAACAAAAGCAGCTGTTGAGGGTTTAACAGTCTCACTTGCAGCTGAATTTGCTCCAAACATAAGAGTGAATTGTATTGCGCCAAGCTTGACTAATTCAAAAATTGCTGAGCCCATGTTAAAGAATAAAGCCCTAGCAGATGGTATTGCAAAGGCCCATCCTTTAAAAAGATTGGGCGAAGGAAAAGACTCTGCCTCTTTAGCTAGATTTTTAATAACTGAAGATAGCTCTTGGATAACAGGTCAAATTATTGCAGTAGATGGTGGAAGATCTAAACTTTCATAAGGTGAAAAAGCTTTTTTTTGTAATTATATTTTTTATATTTTTTTCAACTAATTTATTTGCTCAAAATTTAAAATTTAAAAAACTAGTTGTTCTTAACGACCCATGGGGTTCGTCTTTTTTAAATAATAAAGAACTAATTATTACTGAAAAAGGTGGAAAAATTAAGATCATAGATATACGCCAAAAAAAAGCTGTTGAAATTGATCATAACCTAAATTTTCTAGAACACGGACAGGGTGGTCTTTTAGATATCTTATATAAAGATAATTTTATTTATGTTTCATATTCTGAAAACAGAGGTAATGGCAAAACAAGCACCTCTATCGCTAAAGCTATTTTTGATAAAAAAAAATTAGATTTTAAAAATATTTTTCAAGCTGAACCTCCTATTGATTCTGGTTATCATTTTGGTTCAAGGTTAGCGATCAAAGATAATCACTTATTTGCCTCTGCTGGTGAAAGAGGTAAAGGCATGATTGCCCAAGACCCCTCAAAACATCCTGGAAGTATTATAAGAATTAAACTTGATGGAAGTATTCCAAATGATAATCCTAAATTTGTAGATAAGCCAGATTGGCTACCTGAAATTTATCAAATTGGTATCAGAAATCCTCAAGGTCTAACTTTATCATCATATGATGGTAAAATTTATATGAGCAACCATGGTGCCAAAGGTGGTGATTGGTTTGGTGAAGTAAAAAAAGGTGAAAATTATGGTTGGAAAATATTAGGCTGGGGAGGAAAAAATTATTCTGGGTTTCCTATTGGTCCAAAATGGAAACCTGGCTTTACAAAAGCAATACAATATTGGGTGCCTTCGATTGCAACAAGTGCAATTACAATTTATAAAGGAAACGAATTTAATGAATGGAATGGTCATGCATTAATTACATCATTAAAAGATCAATCCTTAAGAAAACTAATCTTCAATGATTTGTCCAACATAAAAGAAGATGTAATTTTTAAAGATGAGATCGGACGAATTAGAGATATCCAGGTTCATCCAAAAAATGGAAAAATTTACTTTTTGGCGAGTGATAACCTTTGGCTGATGGAGAAGGCTAAATAGATCTTAGTGATTATTGATTTCTTATAAGAGGATAAACCTTTGGATTTAAATATTTAATATTAGTTAATAATATTAATACCAACGTTACTAAACCAATGGATAAACCAAGATAAATCAAAACTTTAAGATCAAACTTCCAGAATAACTCAAATATACTTTCAATAATAAATTTTGAACCAACTACAGCAAACAAAACTGCAATCATTATTACAGATATAAAAATAATCATAAATTCAATCAGCGAAGAAAAAACAATCTCTTTTCTTGAAAAACCTAAAATTTTAAAAACCAAATTTTGATATTCTCTTACTTTTCCTTGGACCATTATTGCACTTGATATTACAATTAAACCAATGACGATAGTGACTGTTGAAATTACAATAACTGCTATGAAAACTTTATTTAAAACATTAGTTACTTTATTTAAATAATCTGCAATTTTAATCATTGATAAACTAGGGAAAATTTCAAGCATTTTTGTTTCATCAAATTTATTAAAATTATAGAACTTTGTTGTTGCTAAATATTCGTGAGGAATATTTTTTGCAAAGTCAGGGTTAAAAAGCATTGCAAAATTTATATTTAGATCTCTATAATCAACTTGTCTAAAGTTGACTATTTCACCATCAATTTCTCTACCATAGATATTTAAAGTAAATATATCCCCTAATTTAATATTAAAATCTTTTGCAACCTTAGCGTCTAATGATATCTGAAGTTGATTTGGTTTAGACAAATCCCACCACTTACCATCAATAATTAGATTATCCTCAGGAACTTCTGTTGTCCAAGATGATCTCCGCTCACTACCTATAACCCAATAACTATCATTTTCAGGTGTAATATATGTGTTTGGATTTATACCATTAATTTTAACTATTCCTGAAGAAACCATTGGCACAATTTCAATATCTGCACGAGGATCCATTGATAAAATTCTTTGTTCAAACTTTTCACGCTCTCCATTTTGAATACCTACAAAAAAATAATCGGGAGCGATGTCGGGTATTGATTTTACTATCTCTCTTTTAAAATTAGTTCCAACTAATGCCAAGGTCAAAAGTAATGTAACACCAAGGCCTAAAGACATAATTGTTATAGGTGTAATACTTTTTGATTGTGTAATATTTTTAATAGATACTTTTAAAGGAGTGTTTGAATTAAATTTAAACTTTTTTAAAGAAAATATAATTAACTTTGAAAGTAAAAAAAAGATAATCAAACAAATAAAAAATGCCCCAAAATACCCAAGACTATAAACAAGATTTTCTGATCTATAAGTAAATATTAAAATCAAAATCGATAACATTATAATACTCATTCCAATTAATTTTTTTGAATAATAAAATTGTAAGTTTTGAAATACATTTCTAAATAGACTTGAAGCTTTGACTTGATCGATAGAACTAATTGTAGGAATCGAAAAAATTATTAAAACTAATAAACCTATTAAAAATATTTTTAAAAAATTAAAAAAAGAAAAAAATAAATCTATATTAAGTCCAAAGCTACTGGACAAATATTTGTCTGCTAATGGCACAATTAATAAACTACTTAAATATGCTGAAATAGAAATTATAAATAATAATATTATCAATTGAAGATAATAAAGTTTTTTAATATTACCGGAATAGAAACCTAAGGACTTTCTTACTGCTATAGACAAATTATTTTGATTTATAAAAGACAAAAGAGTATTAGCAATACCAATACCAGCAATAAGCATAGCACTTATTGAGACAAGGGATAAAAATTGTGAAAAGTTACCAATTACTCTTTTTAATCCACTTGCTGCATTTTCTGGATATCTAATTTTTACCTTTTGATCGTCTTTAAAAATACTTTCGATTTTTTTTATGATTATTTCTGGGTTATCATTGTCATTAAATTTTACTTTGTATTCATAATTTAAAAAATTTCCTATTCCATTAAGTTTTAAGATATCCAAAGTTTGTTTACCTGTTAAAACCCAATCTCCAAAAGTCACAAATCCACTTACATCTGGAACAGATCTTACCTTACCAATAACAAGAAATTCTTGATCTTGAATTTTTACAATTTCATTTGTTTTGATATTTAAGGTTTTTGATAAACTCTCATTAATTAAAATTGTATAAGGTTCAGTTTGCATTCTTTCATAGGCATCAGCAGGTTCATAAGTTACTTCACCATATAAAGGATATTTTTGGTCAACTGTTTTTATTCTAGTGAATAAAGATTTATTTTTCTCTCGATTTGTTGTCGAAAGCATTGTGCTGAATTCAACCATCTCTGATATAGTTGTAAATTCTTCAACTTTATTTAATAAATCTATATTTCCTTTATTTCTATTATAATCAATTTCTAAGTCTCCACCTAAAAGCTCTTTAGCATTTTCTTTGAGTTCTTTTTCAAAACTATCTTCAATAGTGAATATTGCACTTAATATAAAAAGACTGATGAACAGGGTGATGATTATACTAGAGATTTTTTTATAGTTCCTTTTTAAATCTCGCAGAGCATATATTAAGATAAACTTGTAATGATAAAAATTATTTAATTTTTCCATCTTTAATTTTAATTTTTCTACTTGCGCGGTTAGCAAGTTTTGTGTCGTGTGTTACCATAATTAATGAAGAACCTTCCTCTTTAACATAACTAAATAAAATTTTAGAAATCATATCAGAATTTTCTGTATCTAAATTTCCTGTAGGTTCATCAGCCAGAATTAGCTCTGGCTTCATAGCAATAGCTCTCGCGATAGCGACACGCTGTTGTTCTCCTCCAGATAACTGACTGGGTAAATTATTTAGTCGATGTTTTAAGCCAAATCTATCTAAAAGAGATTTGGCCTCTTTCTCAGGATTTTTGAATTTATTTAATTCAAGAATTAAGGTTACATTTTCCAGGGCTGTATAATTTGGAATTAAATAAAAAGACTGAAAAATTATACCAATATTTTTTTTTCTGATTTTTGATACTTCATCCTCACTTAATTTTGTAATTTCGTGGTCTTGAAAGTATATCTTGCCTGAAGTTGGACGCTCTAAACCGCCAATTAACATGATTAAACTTGTTTTTCCTGAACCACTCTCACCTACTATTGAAATAGTTTCTTTTTTTTTTGTGGTCAAATTTATATCTTTTAAAACACTGATATTATCTTTACCAGTTTGGTATTTAAGATTTATTTTTTTTAATTTAAGAAGAGTACTCATGAGCAAAAGTTTTATTATTAAAATAATTATTATCTGTCTACTAACCATTAATGCATATGCAATCGAAAAGATCGTATTATTTGGTGATAGTTTAATGGCTGGTTATGGTTTGTCTGATGACAATAGTTTACCAGTGGTTTTAGAAGAGAATTTAGAAGCCAAGGGTTACAATATTGAGATTATTGATGGCAGTGTTTCTGGTAGTACATCGTCAGGGGGATTAAATAGAGCTGATTGGACTTTAAGTGAGCCAGATATAGATCTTATAATTTTATGCTTAGGGGCTAATGACATGTTAAGAGGCATCCAACCAAAAGAGACAAAAAGTAATTTAGAAAAAATTATAAAAATTGCTCAAGGTAAAAATATTGAAATTATCCTAGCTGGGATGATTGCTCCAACCTCACATGGTTTTTCTTATAAAAAAAAATTTGACAAAATTTTTCCTGATTTAGCCAAAAAATTTAAAATAGAGCTTATTCCTTTTTTACTTGAGGGAGTGGCTATGAGGCCAGAGTTTAATCTAAGTGATGGTATACATCCAAATGAAAAAGGTACCATAATAATAAGTAGAACTTTAGAGGAGATAATTATAAAAACTAACAATAAAAAAAATTAGTTTTAGTGGAAAAAAAGCCTTATCACCATTTACCAGACGGTACTTTTAGAAATCCTGAAGGTTCACCAAAACCAGATCCTAATATTAAATGGTCTTTTAAAATTTTTAATAGAGAGAAAAAAAAGCTTGATATGACAGTTCCCAAAGAACATGTTATTGAAAGAGAGAAAGTTTTAATAGACTTAAAAAAGTTTCAAAAAGACGATTATGTAGCATGGATTGGCCATGCAACATTTTTAATTAAGCTTGGTGAAACAACAATTATTACAGATCCAGTATTTTCAAAAAATGCTGGGCCGCTAATTTTTGGGCCAAAGAGATTTACCAAACCAGCACTAAAATTAAACGAAATTCCACAAACAGATATTTTTTTACTCACCCATAATCATTATGATCATCAAGATATGATGACGATCCGAAGATTTCCTTTTAAAAATTCTAAAGTTTTACTTCCATTAAAACTTGGTAAATATTTTACCAGAAATGGTTATAGCAATGTGAATGAAATGGACTGGTATGATAAAATTGAAATAAATAAAAATTTAAAAATTACTTTTTTACCTGCTGTGCATTGGTCAAAAAGAAGTCTAACAGATACTAATAAAACTTTATGGGGAAATTTTTTGATCGAATATAAAGATATTAAGTTATTATTTGGTTGTGACACCGGAGTAGGAAATATTTATAAAGATATAGGTAATAAGTATGGTCCAATTGATCTTACATTTATAAATATTGGTGCCTATAATTTTTATCCAATAATGCCTTATAAAGATAAGTCGGTTTATCACACAAATCCGGAAGAAGCTTTAGAGGTTGCAAAAAATTTAAAGAGTAAAAAAGTGATTGGAATGCATTGGGGCACATTTGTTTTATCCCTAGAACCAATCATGGAGCCACCTGTAAGATTTAAAGCTGGAGCGGAAAAATATGGATTTAAAAAAGAAGATGCAATTATTTATAAAATAGGTGAATTTGGATCTTTAAAAAAATTACTCGATTATAATTAATTATCTAAAATTTTCTTTTTAGCTTTTTTAAATTCATCTTCTGTTAAAACACCATCTTTAAGGAGTTGATTTAATTTATTCAATTCATCTGTTAACTTATCATTATTATCAGATAAGTTATCTTCATGGTCCTGATCTTCTAAACTCTCATTAGATTTATTTTCTCTTTTGGCCTCAAAACCTTTCATGATAGCTGTTCCACCCAAGTAAAGGACAAATGCTAAAATTGGTATCGCTAATCCAAAAAAAATTATTTTTTCCACAATTTAATCCTCATCATCTTCTCTCCAATTCTTTTCATACATTAACCAAGCAGCATAAATTACTGAAAATGTTCCAACTATCATACCATAATCAAATCCAGTTTGTTTATCATATAAATACCAACCTAATTGTGTCGCGCCAATTGGTGGAACTGTCAGTATGAGCATAAGAAGTGCAATTCTAAAGGGGTATCTAGGTTTTTTCATAACCTATCTTATCAAAAAAAATTTATGGAATTCAATATTATACTTGCGATCTTTTGAAACATTCAATCGTATTTTTTAGCAAGCAAGCGATTGTCATTGGACCAACTCCACCAGGAACAGGCGTGAGTGCTTTAGCATTTTTTGAAACTTCATCAAATGCAACATCACCAACGATACCTTTCTCAGTTTTATTAATTCCAACATCGATCACGATAGTATTTTTTTTAACCCAATCACCTTTGACTAACTCGGGAATACCAACAGCTGCAATAATAATATCAGCTTCTAAACACTCTGCTTTTAAATCTTTTGTTTTAGAGTGTGTTATAGTAACAGTGCAATTTTCTTTTAGTAAAAGTTGAGTCATTGGTTTACCATTTAAGTTAGACCGACCAACAACAACTGCTTTTTTACCATTTAAGTTAGGTTCTATCTTTTTAATTAATAAATAACATCCTAATGGTGTGCATGGAACGGAACTCTCATAACCTGATGAAAGATTTCCAACATTCATTGGATGAAATCCATCTACGTCTTTTGATGGGTCAATCGCTTCAATAATTTTTTGTTTATCAATATGTTTTGGTAATGGTAATTGAACTAAAATACCAGACACAGAGTTATCTTTATTTAATTCATCTATCTTCTCTAAAATGACTTTTTCTTCAACACTATCTGGATATTTAATTACATCTGATTTAAGTCCAACTTCAACAGCAGATTTTTCTTTGTTTCGAACGTAAATCTGACTAGGGGTTAAATCTCCGATCAAAATTACTGTTAAACCTGGAACTTTGTTATACTTGACTTTAAGATCAGATACTTCTTTTTTAAGCTGTTCCCTTAATAATGCTGCTTCTTTTTTTCCATCAATTAAAATCATAAATTCTAGAATATCATTGGTGCGATGTAGAGTTTCATACACATTTCTATAAACCAAATCAATAGCAGTAAAATAATTGGAGAAATGTCCAACGCTCCCAAATTTGGCAAAAATCGTCTTATTCTTCTTAAAAATGGTTCTGTTAATCTGTAAGTAAAATCTAAAACTGCATAAACAAATCTGTTTTGAGTATTCAATACATTAAAAGCGATTAACCAGCTGATAATAACATTGGCTATCACTACATAAGAATAAAGTTTTAATAATTGTAAAACTAAATAAAAGATAGCAATCATTTTTTTTCAATATAAATCGAAGAGCTTGGAAATGCGAAAGAAGCCTTATTGTTTTCAACAATTTGTTTTATTGCAATTGCAAGTTTTTCTTTTACTGAAAGCCACTCGTTCCAACTATCCGATTTTGTGAAACAACGCACATACATGTCTATAGAACTATCTGAAAACTTATCGACCCTAACTGCAATTCCTATGTTAGTGTCAAAATCATCACTTTTTTTTATGTGATCTTCAATTTGATCTCTAATATTTTTTAATTGATCAACCGAAGTGTCATATTGAAGAGTAATAATCCAACTAATTAACCAGTTTGAAGTTTCACTCACATTTACTACAGCATTTTCTGCAAATTGAAAATTTGGAATTATTGCCAATGATTTATCGAATTTTCTGATTGTTGTTGATCGAAAACCAATTTTTTCAACAATACCCTCTATTATTCCATCAACAGAAATCCAATCACCGATTTTAAATCGTTTTTCAACTAATACCAAAATCCCAGAAATTAAATTTTTAAACAAATCTTGAGCGCCCAATGCAACTGCTACTCCAAACAAACCTAAACCAGCAATAATTGGTCCAATCTTTATTCCCCATAATTCTAAGACTGCTGCAAGTCCTAAAATGAATATTAATACCTTTAAAGATTTAATAATCCATCCAATGAGTTCTCTAGTTAATAATTTATCAAGACCGCTTAAGATATATGAAACTGGTTCTATAATTTGATGAATAACCCAAAATATTAATATGGTTATTAGAGTTCTATTTATAGTATCGACAATTTCTCTACCTTCCATAGAAAATGTCATGTAATAACTTGCTATAAAAAAACCTAAAACAATTGGTAAAAATCTTGCAGGACCAATTAAAGATTTTACGAAAGTATCATCTAATTTATTTGTTGTTCTTTTTGAGATAATTTCTAACTTTTTTATTACAAGTTTACTAATTAGACCTCTGAAGATTAAAAAAATTAAAAAAATTCCTAAACCAATTAATATTTGCAAGATATCAACACCTAAAATACCTTTGCTCCATACAGATAAAAATATCTCAGAAAAATTATTAAACAATTCCATAATTAAATTTTATATAACAAAAACTCTTCTTCTCCAGGATTAAAAAGAAATATTTTTTTCCATTTAATTTCATTCAATATAGATGAAGTTTTCTCCCCAATACACGATAAATTAGTATTCATCCATAAGCTTTCAAATTGATGATTTTTGACAAAACTCAAAAAACTTTGAGCACTATTCTGTGAATAAATATAAACCATATCAGGCATGTTCAATTTTAAATCTTTTACAAAACTTTCATTGAATTTTTGATTATGTTTTACTCGATAATTAATCACTCTTTTTATTCCATAGCCCTCTTCCATGAGTTGTTGATCTAAATCAACAGATATAATTTCACCGCTGACATAAAGTAACTTTTTACTTTTTGTCTCGTAAGTTTGTAAAATTAACTCTTTTAAGTTAGAAACATTGCCCTCTGCAGCTACTGTGTTTTGAAATCCTGATGATCTAGCCTTTTTTTCTGTTAAATTACCAACACAAAAACATTTGATATTTTTGTCTATGTTATTTTGATCTAAATATTTCACTGCATTAGCGCTGGTAAAAATAATTCCTCCATATTCAGAAAATTTGATTTCCTCATAATTAACCTTTTCAATATTAATCAGTGGGATGTGCGAAACTTGATGACCTAATGATTTAAACTTTAAAATCATTTCTGAACAATCTTCCAGTGGTCTTGTTAATAAAATATGCATATTATTTTTTGTAAGAATTATTTGATTGCATTTTTAAATTCTGCCCAATTTGTTTACCTAACTCTTTAAATTTATCAATCTGGCCAGATTTCTTTTCATAAAATCTTTGAGAGCCATCTATTGAAAAAAGTTCTGCCTCAACTACAATTGTATCACTTTCTACTTTTGAATAAACGCCTATTGCTGTTTCACAATCTCCCTCTAAAACTTTAAGAACATTTCTCTCAGCATGAGCTCTTTTATGGGTTTCTTCATGATTTACTTTTTTTAAAATTGAAATAATTTCTTTATCTGCTTCACGACATTGGAGTGCAATTATTCCTTGTCCAGCACTTGGTATAATTTCTTGTGCTGAGAAAATTTCAGCTATTTCATTTTCAAGATTTAAATTTTTAATCCCTGCATAAGACAAAATTATTGCATCATAATTTCCATCTTTTAATTTTTTAATTCTAGTATCCACATTACCTCTAATTATTTTGCATGTTAGATCAGATCTTAATTTTTTAATTTGAAATTCCCTTCTAAATGAAGACGTTCCTATAATTGATTTCAGCTTAAGATCATTTAATTTTTTCTTATCATTGGTTATCAAAATTTCTCTTGGATCATTTCTCTCTAAAAAACAGTCTGTTTTAAGTCCGCTAGTTTCTGTTGCTGGCATATCTTTTAATGCATGTACTGCAATGTCGATACTTTTATTCTCTAACTCTTTTTCAATTTCAGTTGAAAACAATCCTTTGCCACCTATATCAGACAACCTAGTATCTTTAACTTGATCACCTTTTGTTGAAATAGATTTAATTTCAATATCATTTGTATCTAAAGTAGTTTTTTTAATAATTTGTTCTTTTGCTTTTTGAGCATACAACAATGCTAATTTACTACCTCTTGAACCTATGATAATTTTTTTAGTCATAAATAAATTTATTTCTTTCTTGTATTGGAAATGTACAATTATTAAAAACTATTTGTATGATTAAAAAACCCTTAATTCTTGGAATTGAAACTAGTTGTGATGAAACAGCTGCCTCAGTTATAACTGAGAATGACCAAGGGAAACCCATAATTTTATCAAACATTGTTTCTAGCCAAACTGATGTCCACAAAGAATTTGGAGGTGTAGTTCCAGAGTTAGCGGCCAGATCACATATCGAAAAAATAGATTTAATTGTCAAGAAAGCTTTGGATGATAGTGGAATAAAAATCAAAGATATTGATGCAGTAGCTTCGACTGCAGGTCCTGGTCTAATAGTTTGTTTGTCAGTGGGCTTAAGCTTTGGTAAAGCTTTTGCCTCTTCAATAAATAAGCCCTTTATAGCTGTAAATCATTTAGAAGGACATGCATTGAGTCCAAAATTAGTTTCAAACTTAAATTATCCTTACCTCCTGCTATTAATTTCGGGTGGTCATTCACAATATTTAAATGTTCAAGGTCTTGGAAAATATAAAAGACTAGGAACAACTATTGACGATGCGCTAGGTGAAGCTTTCGACAAAACTGCAAAACTTTTAGGAATAGAATTTCCTGGAGGACCCCAAATCGAGCTTTGGGCAGAAAAAGGTGATCCAAATTCTTATGATCTACCAAAACCTATTATTAATAAGGGTGGTTGTAATTTGTCATTCGCTGGTCTTAAAACTGCAATCCTGAAGATAAGTAAAACCATTAAAACAGAGCAAGAAAAATTTAATTTGGCAGCTTCTTTTCAAAAAACAATTGAAGAAATATTGAAAAAAAAAACCAAAATTGCTTTTAATGAATTTGAAAAACAAAATGATATGCAAGGTAAAATTTTTGTTATTGCGGGTGGTGTAGCAGCAAATAAAAAAATAAGATCTATGTTGATAAACTTGTGTAAAGAAAATAATTATCAAAGTGTTTTTCCACCAATTGAAATATGTGGGGACAATGCTGCAATGATAGCAATGGTAGGTTTGGAAAAATATAAATTAAAACTATTTAATAAACTAGATCATCCAGCAAAACCAAGATGGCCCTTAGATGAAAGGGCATTATTTTTAAAAGGTGCTGGGGTTAAACTTTAATGCAATATTGGTTGCTTAAGTCAGAACCTGACGTTTGGTCAATTGATCAACAAAAAAAAGCTGGTATTAAAGGTGCTCCTTGGGATGGAGTAAGAAATTATCAAGCTGCCAAAAATTTAAAATCAATGAGAGAAGGAGATCAATGTTTTTTCTATCATTCGAACATAGGAAAGGAAATTGTTGGTATTGTTGAAGTTATCAAGGAAGCATATTTAGACAAGACAGATAAATCTGGTCGATTTGTTGCTGTTACAGTAAAATTTCTAAAAAAATTAAATAGGCCTATAAGTCTTGAGGATATTAAGAAAAACAAGCAATTAAGCCATTTATCACTTATTAAACAAAGCAGACTATCAGTAATGCCAATAGACTCTAAAAGCTGGAAAATTTTAAATAACATGGGTAAGATTTAAAAATAATATTTATGCCTAAAAAAAAGAAAAAATCTAAATCAAGAAAAAAAACCTCAAAAAGAAAGAGCGTTAAGAAAAGAAAAAAAATTCTAAAAAGAAAAAAAAAGATTAGAAGTAAGAATAAAAAAGTTAAGATTAGTAACGAGGGCTCAACACAAGAACTAGTTTTTAAACCAAAACCAGAGTGGGTGAAAAGTGGTTTAGTTAATAAATCTCAATATCAGAATAAATATACTGACTCTATTAAGAACAATAATGCTTTTTGGAAAAAAGAGGGAAAAAGAATTACATGGATAAAACCATACAAAAAAATTAAAGATGTAAAGTATAGTAAAGATGAAGTTAAAATAAAATGGTTTGAAGATGGAACTTTAAATGCCTCTGCTAATTGTATTGATCGACATTTAAAAGATAAAAAAGATAAAACAGCCATTATTTGGGTAGGCGATGATCCTAAGGATACTCAAAAAATTTCTTATAAACAACTTCATCAAAAAGTTTCAAAAGCAGCTAATGGTCTAAAAAAATTAGGGATACAAAAAGGAGACAGAGTAACAATATATTTAACGATGATACCCGAGCTGGCTGTTTTAATGTTAGCTTGTGCAAGAATAGGAGCTATTCATTCTATAATATTTGGAGGGTTTTCAGCAGAGTCTATTTCTGGAAGAGTAAATGATTGTAAATCAGAATACATTATAACAGCTGATGAGGGTGTTAGAGGTGGAAAAACAATTCCATTAAAAGCAACAACCGATGAAGCGCTAAGTAATTGTCCTGATGTTAAAAAATGTATTGTTGTCAAAAGAACAGGAAACTATGTTTATTGGGATGATGACAGAGATGTTTGGTATCATAATCTAATTAAAGATGTCCCAAGTCATTGTGAACCTGAGGAAATGAATGCAGAAGATCCTTTGTTTATTCTTTATACATCTGGATCTACAGGTAAACCGAAAGGTGTACTACATACAACTGGCGGGTACATGGTTTATGCTTCAATGACTCACCAATACATATTTAACTATAAACCTAAAGATATTTATTGGTGTACTGCAGATATAGGTTGGGTAACAGGTCATAGTTATATTATTTATGGACCCTTATCCAATGGAGCTACTACAATAATGTTTGAGGGAGTACCAAATTATCCAGACAGCTCAAGATGGTGGCAGATTGTTGATAAATATAAAGTTAATACTTTTTATACTGCTCCAACAGCTATCAGAGCCCTAATGCGAGAGGGTGATGATCCAGTAAATAAAACATCTCGAAAATCTTTAAAATTATTGGGTACAGTCGGAGAGCCTATAAATCCAGAGGCTTGGATGTGGTATTACAAAACAGTTGGAAACTCAAAGTGTCCAATCGTAGATACCTGGTGGCAAACAGAGACAGGCGGAATTTTAATTGCGCCTCAAACAGGAGCTATACCTTTAAAACCTGGATCAGCAACAAAACCTTTTTATGGAATTAAACCTGTTCTTGTTGATAAGGATGGAAAAGAAATTAAAGGTGCAGGAGAAGGGAGACTTTGTATAGCTCAGTCTTGGCCAGGCCAAATGCGAACTGTTTATGGCGATCATCAAAGATTTATTGATACTTACTTTTCTCAATTTGATGGAAAATATTTTACTGGGGATGGGTGCAGACGAGACAAGGATGGATATTACTGGATCACTGGACGAGTAGATGATGTAATTATTGTATCAGGACACAACTTGGGTACTGCTGAAATTGAAAGTGCTTTTGTTGCTCATCCTAAAGTTGCTGAAGCTGCTGTAGTTGGTTATCCACATGACATTAAAGGAAATGGACTATATTGTTACGTAACTCTTAATGCAGGTGAAACTGAGACAGGAGATCTTGAAAGAGAACTAAAATTATGGGTTAGAAAACAAATAGGTCCATTAGCAACTCCTGACTTGATTCACTTTACTCCAGGGCTTCCAAAAACAAGATCTGGAAAAATAATGAGAAGAATTCTTAGAAAGATTGCAGCAAATGAACATGGTCAATTAGGTGATACTACTACTTTAGCTGATCCAAGTGTTGTTGATAGTTTAGTTGACAATAGAAAAAATACTTAGAAACCTAATCTTTCTTGAAATTCTTTCTTAACGACGTCCCATTTGAGAATGACTGAATTCAAAACTATTTTACGATCTAAAGTTTTTAGCTCCTCAGCGATTGGGGCCCACTTATATAAAGATAATGCACTAGGATTAAAAGGGAGATCACTATGATAAGTATCCCAATTCATTTTCTCAAATCTTTCATCAAAATTTTTTTTGGTGTTTTCGATAATATCTAAAGGCATTTTGTTTGAAATTTCATCGTCTAGAATTTTAAAAAAAATTTCTTTAGCCATATTGGTATCTTCATAGTTTGTAGTTGCTTTTAAATAAGAGAAGGTAAAAAACGTAAGATCTTGCAAAGCCACAGCATAGATATTCCACTTAGCTAAATTAACTGACTTCATAAATTCATCATTTTCAAAATGAAGAACATACCTAGTGCCCATCCTGGTCTTTAAATAACCATACAAAGTAACTTGTGACACCCAAGCTGATTTTGTTTGAATAAAATCCTCTAATTCATCTAATGACTTTATTTTTTTTTTAGGGATAAATGCTTTAAAAAGTGCAAATAGATAGATCTTGAAGTCCCTCAAGGTAAGATCTTTCCAGGTAAGTTTATATTTTCCCATAAAATAAGCTATTTTTGATAGTTATAACCCATAAATCGGACTAATTTGAGCAATTTTAACACTTTAAATCTCTTCGATAATGGTTATGGTTTTTGCCAGTTATAACTAAAAAGAGAGAGGTATAAATGTCAAAACAAGAACAACACTGGGAAAAATCCAGAGGTTTGCTATTCATGACACTAGCAATCTGGTTTGT
>CACHSP010000007.1 GCA_902582605.1 uncultured Pelagibacteraceae bacterium
CTGTCATACCACCCATTGAGTAAGATGCTTGAATACTGTCAGCTTCTTGATCAACAGAAGTACCTGATTTTTCAGTATTGTGCTCAGCATAAGAAATTGAGAAGTTATCATTTACCATAAATGAAATTCCGTAAATCTCAGTTTCATAGTCAGTGCCACCTGTAGCAGAGTCATCCTCATCATTGATTTGGTAACCTACTGTAGCTGGACCGAATGCATAAGTTGCACCGATAGTTGAATGGTCAAGTTCTTTACCATCAGCTTGTCCTTCAGTACCTACTCCACCAAACACTGTAAGACCCATATCTTCTACAGCATAAGTTACAGCAACAGATGATGATGAATCAACACTTGTTGAAGTCGTATCTTGACTACCATCAGATCTATTTGCAGTTGCACCTAAGTTATCAGACCAACCAACGCTTACTGAAGCACCGCCTACAGTTGTTGAATAACCGAAACCTGCACCAGAAGCCATTTTAGCCATAGTAGCTGCTACACCAGATGTTCCTAGACCATCGTTAGCTTGTTCATATGCCATTGGCATTTTATCTTCTAAACCAGCTAATCCATAGTGACCATCAGTATCGTTATATCCTACTGAACCCAAATCACCCATGTCTAATGTTAAAGATGAAGTATCAGATCCGCCAGTGTGCATTCCTCTTAAACCATGTGACAACGATATTGTAAAACCATTGTCTAGTTCAGCTGAACCACTTGCACTGATTTCTTGGTCCATTGCGAATCCACTCGCTACGACATTAGTCGTTTCAAGAGTTCCACCCTTATTTACATAACTGAGTTTAGCACCACCACTTAGTGATAACTCGCCTGCAAATGCAGATGTTGCAACTAATGAACCAGCAAGAGCTGTAAGCCCTACTTTTTTAATGTTCATATTGTTTCCTTTGTTTATTTATTGTTTTTATTATTAAAATTAATAATAAGTACCATTAATTAACAAATTTTGGTTTGACATGATTTAAAATAGAAAAAATTTTTATTTTTTTATACCTTGTGTTGCAAAATTATCACACTTTTATTCGTTTATTTGGGGTATTTAATGTGATAACTAACCTTTTTTAACAGGTTCTAATAATTTAATGCATATTTTACCAAGACTTATAATAATTCTTTTCTTTATAATATTTAGTGGATGTAATATCTACAAGCCAGTAGATGCTAGAAAAGTAAGTCCAACTGGCACTGAAAGAGCCAAAAAAAATATTGAAGAAGGTAGAAGTGTTGGGGTGTTTGGCATAGCGACTGGAAAAGGTAGAGGTGGCTCGTTTGAATTTGCAACTACCAATGAATTATGGAGAGCTTCCTTAGATGTAATTGATTTTATGCCTTTAACCTCTGTAAATTATAGTGGTGGTGTTATAATTACCGACTGGTATTCAGAGCAAGGTAATACTAATGAGTCTATAAAAATTACGATAAAGTTTCTAAGTAATGAAGTAAGATCAGATTCTCTTGATGTTGATGTATTTTACAAAACGTGTATTGCTACTAGCAATTGTAAAATCAATAAACAAGAGGGACAACTCAAAAAAGAAATTACAAAACAAATATTAGCTAAAGCTGCGATATATAAAAAACAAGTTAAAGATTGATAGAACCAGCTGGTGACTAATTAATCAATTTGGTAATTAGTTATGAACAGATATAATTTCAAATTAGTAGAAGCAAAGTGGCAAAATTATTGGGAAAAAAATAAAAGCTTCAAAGTTCAAACAGATCCTTCAAAAAAAAAATTTTATTGCCTTGAAATGTTTCCATACCCATCAGGAAAAATTCATATGGGCCATGTAAGAAATTATACTATAGGAGATGTGCTTGCTCGTTACAAATCTCTTAAAGGATATAATGTGTTACATCCGATGGGTTGGGACTCATTTGGTATGCCCGCTGAAAATGCGGCAAAACAAAATAATCTAGATCCAAAAAAATGGACAGAAACAAACATATCAAATATGAAGACTCAATTAAAAAAACTGGGTTTATCGATTGATTGGGATAGAGAAATTTCTACTTGCAATAAAGACTATTACAAACATCAACAAGCCTTTTTTTTAGAACTATTTGAAAAAAAACTTGTCTATAGAAAAGAAAAGTATGTTAATTGGGATCCAGTAGATGAAACAGTTTTAGCAAATGAGCAAGTTATAGATGGTAAGGGCTGGCGTTCTGGAGCTATAGTTGAAAGAAAAAAATTAAACCAATGGTTTTTTAATATATCCAAATTTTCCCAAGAACTTTTAGATGGCCTAGAAAAATTAAATACATGGCCAAACAAAGTAAAAACGATGCAAAAAAATTGGATTGGAAAGTCATTTGGGTGCGAAATTGATTTTAAAATAGAAGGAGACTTGCCTGTTGAAAATATTAAGTGTTTTACTACAAGACCAGATACACTTTTTGGGTTTTCTTTTTTAGCATTATCAGCGGATCATGAAGTTTCTAAATTCTTTAAAGATGACAAGAATTTTTTAAGTTTTAAAGAAGAATGTTCAAAAACTGGCACGACTGAAGAAGCTATAGCAGTAGGTGAAAAAATTGGATTTAAAACGAATCTTGTAGCTGTAAATCCCCTCAATCCAAAACAAAAAGTGCCAGTATACTTTGCAAACTTTGTATTAATGGATTATGGATTTGGAGCTGTTTTTGGTTGCCCAGCGCACGATCAAAGAGATTTTGATTTTGCAAAAAAATATGATCTAGAAATAAAGACTGTTGTTCGACCAATGGATAAAGATGAAAATTTTAAAGTACTCGATGAGGCATATCCAGGACCAGGTGTTTTGATTAATTCAGAGTTTCTAAATGGTCTTAAAGCACCAGAAAATTCTATTCTTGAAACAATTAAAATTTTAGAAAAAAAAAAATTGGGAAAAAAACAAATTAATTTTAGATTAAAAGATTGGGGTGTATCTAGACAAAGATATTGGGGATGTCCTATTCCAATAGCATATGATGAAAATGGTATTGCTTACCCAATTCCTAAATCAATGTTACCAGTAGAGCTTCCTGAAAATATAGATCTTAATGTTAAAGGTAATCCACTAGATAACCAAAATGATTGGAGAAAAGTAATTATAAATGGAAAACAATTGATAAGAGAGACAGACACTTTAGATACATTTGTATGTTCGTCGTGGTATTACTTAAGATTTTGTTCACCAAAAGAAGCTGAGTATGGATTTAAAAAAGAAGATATCGATTACTGGATGCCTGTAGATCAATATATCGGTGGTGTTGAACATGCAATTTTACATTTACTTTACTCAAGATTTTTTATGCGAGCTTTATCTGAAAAAAATAGTGATTTTAATATCTTAGAACCTTTCAGTGGTCTATTTACACAAGGAATGGTATGTCATGAAACTTATAAAGATCCAGACAATAATTGGATAAGTCCTGAAGAAATTGAAAACATAGATGGAAAGAAGTATCTTAAACAAGATAGATCTAAGTTGATTTCGATTGGGCCTTCAGAATCTATGTCAAAATCAAAAAAAAATACTATAGATCCGGAAAATATAATTGCTAATTATGGTGCTGACTCAGCAAGACTTTTTATATTGTCAGATAGTCCTCCAGAAAAAGACGTCCAATGGTCTGAGGAAGGTATAGTGTCATCTTTTAAATTTATTCAAAAACTTTGGAAATTAAATGAAAAAATCATAAATGAAATTAACAAAAATCATAACAAAGATAAGGATGAGGAGATTACAAAATATACTAATAAGTATTTAAAGAAAGTTTACGATAATCTTGAGAGTTTCAGTTATAATAAAATAATAGCTAACTTGTATGAAATGTATTCTTACATAAACAAACAAATAGAAAAAACTTACACAAAACATACAATAATTGAAAATTATCAAAAAATTTTAATTACAATGACACCAATTCTTCCTCACTTTGCTAACGAGTGCTTAAGTATGATAAAAGCTAAAAATTTTAAGTGGCCAGAATACGATACTTCAATGTTAAAAGAGGAAACTATTAACGTTGTTATACAAATTAATGGAAAAAAAAGAGGTCTTATTCAAACAAAACCTAATATTGCAGAGGAAAAACTCTTTGAAATAATTAAGAATGATGAGAAAATAATAAAATATTTTGATCAGAAAAAAATTAAAAAGAAAATTTATATTAAGGATAAACTTTTGAATATAATTATTTAAATGATAAAAAAAATTTTTTTTATAATCTTATTACTAAATTTGTTAAATCATTGTGATTATAAACCAGTTTATTCACAACAAAATAAAGTAGATTACAAAATAGTTGTAACAAGTTTTACTGGTGATAAAGAGATTAACAATTTAATTTCTACAATCCTAAAAAGAAACAGCAAAATTAACTCTAATAAAATTTTAAATATTAGTTTTGATACAAAGTATATGAAAAATATCTTGGCTAGAAATGCTGCTGGAACAATTACTGATTACCAAGCTGCAGTAATCACAGAATTTACGATTGAAAAAGAAAATAATTCTGAAAATTTTTCTGTAAATGAAAAATTTAATTTTCAAAAAATGACTGATAAATATGAGGAAAAAAATTATGAACAAACTATCAAGAAAAATTTAGCCAATTCAATTTCTCAAAAACTAATTCTTAGATTGGCTCTAAATTAATGATTTTAAAATCTTTTGAATTAAATAAAATCTCAGAAAATACAATTTTTCACTTATTATATGGTAAAAATGAAGGTTTAAAAACTGAATGTATAAATGAAATTTTAAAAAAAAATGATGGAAAGGTTTTTAACTATGATGAAAACCAAATTAAAGATCAGACAGAGTCTTTTTATGAAAATTTATTATCTGGCTCGCTATTTGAGAACACTAAAATCATTTTGATTAATAGAGCATCAGACAAGATTTATAATATAGTTCTAGATTTGATTGAAAGAAATATAAATAATACTAAGATCATAATTAATGCTGGTGTTTTGGAAACTAGATCAAAACTAAGATCTCTTTTTGAAAAAAATAAAGATTTAATTTGCATACCAACTTATCCAGACAATAATGATACTCTTACTAAGTTAGCTGCAAATATATTTAGAAAAGAAAATATTACAATCTCACAACAAAATATAAATTTGATCGTTGAAAAATGTAACGGAGATAGAAAAAACTTAAAAATTGAAATTGAGAAAATAAAAATTTTTGGAAAAGATAAAAAAAAGATATCAACTGGAGAAATTTTAAAGTTAATAAATTTGTCTGAAAATTACGAATTATCTGAACTAATAGACAATAGCTTAGCAAAAAATAGAACTAAAATAATTAATATTTTAAATGAAAATAATTATAACGCAGAGGATTGCATAATTATTTTAAGAACCTTTTTATCAAAAGCCAAAAGAATTCATAAACTTGCAATAGAATTAGAAAAAAATAACGACATTAACAAAACAATAAACTCAGCTAAACCACCCATCTTTTGGAAAGATAAAGAGATTGTAAAAGTACAACTTAAAAAATGGAAATCTAAAAAAATCAAAGTGCTTATCAATAAAATTAATGATGTTGAATTAAAAATTAAGAAAAATTATAATAATTCTGTACTGATTGTGACTAACTTTATTTTAGAGGAAGGTCTTTTAGAAGCTAGTAATTAGATTTGATAATATCTATTATTTTATTTAGTTGATCAATATCATGATAAAAAAAGGTAATTGTTCCTTTATTTTTTTTATTATTTTTAATAGAGACATTTAACCCAATTCTATCAGTTATTGATCTTTCAAGATTTTGAATATTTGGATCACTAGATTTTGCTAAAAAACTCTTTTTTTTCTTAAAGATTTTAACAAAATTTTCTGATTGACGAACTGAAAGTTTTTTTTCGATGATTTTTCGTGCAACAAAGGTTGCATTTTCAAGTCCAACCAATATTTTTGCATGACCAGCTGAAATTTCTTTTGTTTCAATCAAATCTAAAACGTCACGTGGTAAAGTTAAAATCCTCAAACAATTGGTAATATAACTTCTACTTTTTCCAATAAATTTTGAAACTTTTTCTTGATCATAAGAAAAATCATTTATTAATCTTTGATAGCCCTGGGCTTCTTCCAGTGGATTAAGATCATTTCTTTGAACATTTTCAACAATTGCAAATTCCAAAGATTTCAAATCATCTGCTTCAGTAACAACAACAGGGACTTCATGAAGACCAGCTTTTTGAGCTGCAAGCCAACGTCTTTCACCAGCTATGATTTCATATTTAGAATTTTCATCAGATTTACGAACAATAATTGGCTGAATAATACCTCTTTCTCTTATTGATTTTTCTAAATCATTCAAACTATCTTCATCAAAAATTTTTCTAGGTTGGAATTTATTTGGATAAAGATCACCAATTAATAGTTTGTTTGTTTTTTCTTCAATTTTGGTCTCTCCAATTAATGATGACAATCCTCTACCCAGTCCTTTTTTTATCTTGTCCATTAAGCTGCGCTACCAATTTGACTTTCTTGATTAATAAATTCATCCGTAAAACTATAATATGATTTACTGCCAGAACAATTTTTATCATATATCAGGACGGGCACTCCATGAGATGGTGCTTCAGATAATCTGACATTACGTGGAATTACAGTTTGATATACTTTTTCTTTAAAATAATCTCTTGCTTCTTGTTCAACTTGTGATGATAACTTATTTCTTCTGTCATACATTGTTAAAAGTATCCCTTGAATTTCTAAATTAGGATTTAAATTAATTTTTATGCGATCAATTGTTTTCATCAATTGAGTTAAGCCCTCTAATGCAAAAAATTCTGTCTGAAGAGGGACTAAAAGCGAGTTTGAGCATACAAGAGCCATAACAGTCAATAAACTAAGAGATGGTGGACAATCTATTAGTATATAATCATATTGTCCTCCAGAATCGTTTAAAAACGCAGTTAATTTGACCTTCAAAATAAACGCCCGATTGCTATCCCCAGCTGTCTCAACTTCTAAACCAGACAAATCAACATTCGAAGATACCAAATCAAGATTATCAAATTTAGTTTTTTTAATTACTTGTGAAATAGACTTACTTCCATTTAAAATTCCATAAATAGTTTCGTCAGACCTTTCTAAATTAGATAAACCAAGGCCAGTTGTTGCATTTCCTTGAGGATCTAAATCAATAACTAAAATTTTTTTTCCAAGTTGAGTTAATGCAGACGCTAGGTTAATTACTGTTGTTGTTTTACCAACACCACCTTTCTGATTTATTATTGAAATAGTTTTCATCAAATTTTTTTTTGCATATTTTTTATGTTTAACAAAAAAGAATCTTTACTTGTTAAACTTTTTTTTTCCTCGTAGTCTAAATCCCAAAGTTTAAGAGTATCATTTAAGATTTTTCTTCCACTTTTTCCCATAAACAGAATTATATTTTTATATTTCCTAAAATTTTTTTGTACTAAATCAAGAATTATTGGCATTGGTTTAAAAGCTCTGGACATAATGGTTCCAGTTTCAATATTTTTAATTTTAAAAATATCTTTTTGTATTATTTCCGTATTCAATTCTAATTTTTTTGAGACATCTTTTAAAAAAACACATTTGTGATAACTTTTTTCATAAAGTTTTATTTTCATGCTGTTTTTCAATCTTTTCATTAATATTGCAATGATTAGACCAGGCATTCCGCCCCCAGTACCTAAATCAGAGGTTGTATTACTTTTTAAATCAATAAAATCAATTATTTGCGCTGAATCAACAATATGCCTTTGTCTAATATCCTTCTTTTTTGAGCTTTTTTTACTAATTATATTAATTTCCTCATTTTTCTTTTGGATCATGCTTATTAAGCTTTCAAGCTCATTACAAG
This sequence comes from uncultured Pelagibacteraceae bacterium, assembly GCA_902582605.1. Taxonomy (GTDB): domain Bacteria; phylum Pseudomonadota; class Alphaproteobacteria; order Pelagibacterales; family Pelagibacteraceae; genus Pelagibacter. The sequence continues at coordinate 7,851 of CACHSP010000007.1, forward strand.
TTTCACGTGAAACATGAAGTTTTTGAATTTGAGAGTAATTTTTAAAAATTATCGAATCCATTAAGCTATATGCTTAATAGACTTTCTTTTAACGTGTGACAACAAAATATATACTGCAGCTGGGGTAATTCCATCTATTCGTAGAGCTTGACCCATAGTTTTTGGTCTTATTTCTTTGAATTTAGCTTTTACCTCATTTGATAAACCCGAAAATTGATCATAATCAATATTTTCAGGAATAATTAGGTTCTCATCTCTTTTAAAAGCTATAATGTCTGCATTTTGTTTTTTTAAATAGCCTTTGTAATGAGAATTAATTTCTATTTGTTCATCAATTTCGAGCCCAAAATCCTTAATTTCAGGCCAAATCTCACGCATTTTACTCATATTAGCACCTTTTTGAGCTAAAATTTCATCTGCTGAACGTAAAATACCATCCTTTGCAATTTTAATACCATGTTTTTCTGCTTTCGTTGGAGATATGCTTAAACTGGACATTTGAAGAGATATTTCACCCATCTTAGCAAATTTATCCTCAAATTTTAACTTTCTATCACTAGATACTAAACCAATTTTAATACCTCTGTTCGTAAGTCTCAAATCGGCATTATCTGCTCTTAAGCTCAGCCTGTATTCTGCTCTTGAAGTAAACATTCTATAGGGCTCTGCTACACCTTTGGTAACCAAATCATCTATCATCACTCCAATATAAGCATCTGACCTATCTAGGACGAATGGCTCTTTATTCATATATGACAAAGCTGCGTTCACACCAGCTACTAATCCTTGAGCAGCAGCCTCTTCATATCCAGTAGTACCGTTTATCTGACCAGCCAAATACAAGTTCTTAATTTTTTTTGTCTCAAGAGTTAGATAGAGCTCCCTAGGGTCCACATAGTCATATTCTATGGCATATCCTGGCCTAATTATTTTTACATTCTCTAAACCATTGATATTATTGAGTATTTCAGCCTGTACTACCTCAGGTAGTGAATTTGAAATTCCATTTGGGTAAATTGTATGATCGTTTAACCCTTCAGGCTCTAAAAATATTTGATGTCTCGTCTTTTCAGCAAACTTAACTATTTTATCTTCTATTGATGGACAATACCTTGGACCTACTCCTTTAATACTACCAGAGTACATTGCACTTCTAGATAAATTCTTCTCAATTATCTTATGCACCTTTTTGTTGGTGTAAGTCATTGAACAAGTCACTTGTTTGTTGGTTGCTAATTTTGTTAAGAACGAAAAAAAATAGGGATTTTCATCAGCTGCTTGTTTTTCTAAATTTGTGAAGTTTATTGTCCTTGCATCTAGTCTTGGAGGAGTACCTGTTTTTAATCGCCCTATTTTAAATTTATATTTTTCTAATTGTTCGCTCAAACCTGTACTAGGTTTTTCATTGTATCTTCCCGCAGGCGTACGCTCATCACCTATATGTATCAATCCATTTAAAAAAGTACCAGTTGTGAGTATTATTTTATTACAATTAACCTTTTTACCTTTTAACGTTAAAAAGCCATTTATTGTATTATTATAAAAAATAAATTTAATTACAGGATCTGAAAAAATACTTAAATTACAATAGTTTACAAGTTTTTCTTGCATAAATTGCTTATATAGTGACCTATCAGATTGAGTTCGTGGACCTCGCACAGCTGGTCCTCTGCTCCTATTTAGTAACCTAAATTGTATTCCTGATTTGTCCGCAACTTCTCCCATGACACCATCTAATGCATCTATTTCTCTGACTAAATGACCTTTACCCAAGCCACCAATTGCAGGATTACATGACATCTCACCAATTGTATTTTTATCATGAGTAAATAGGGCAGTATTTACACCTAGACGCGCTGAAGCAGCTGCTGCTTCACAACCAGCATGACCTCCTCCTATTACAACGACATCAAATGAAAATTCATTTTTCATGATGTAAATTTATATTTGAAAAAAAATTTTACAAGACTCTTATTTTCCAATGCAAAAATCGTTGAAAATACTACCTAATATTTCCTCTACATCTACTTTTCCAACAATCATTCCTAAATGTCTTGTGGCCAACCTCAAATCCTCAGCTCCTTTATCAAAATCTTTTTTTTCATTTTTTTCTATGAAATTTCTTAAGTTGTCTGAACACTGAACTAAATGTTGTCTATGTCTTTCTCTAGTAATTAGTATATCTTCATTTACAATAAATTTTGTCTTTAATTTATTTTTGATTTTTAAAATTAATTTATCTAAATTAAGATTTTCCTTTAGTGAAATTAAAACATGATCTAACTTTTTTACCTTAGGGTCTAATTCACCATTTATAAGATCTGACTTATTTACAACTAAAATTGCATTATCTTTTAATAAGTCATTCAAAAATCCGCTTAAATCAACACTTTTTGCATCTACTACCACTAATTTTAAATCAGCGTTTTCTGCTCTATCTAGCGATAGTTTTATGCCTTTTTTCTCTATTTCATCTTTAGAGTTTCTGATTCCTGCTGTATCTGAAATTATAACTGGGTAGCCATCAATATTTAAATGTACTTCAATTACATCTCTAGTTGTTCCTGCGATTTCGGAAACTATAGCTACATCTCTATTCGATAAATTATTTAATAATGAAGATTTACCAGCATTTGTTGGACCAACAATAGCTATTTTAAAACCTTCACGGATAATCTCACCTACTTTTTGGTCATTTAAAATCTTTTTAATTTGATTTAAAACACCAGTCGAGACTTTTTTAATTTGTTGAATATTTTCATCTGGTAAATCCTCTTCAGGAAAATCTATTTTTGCTTCAACAAAAGATAAAATCTTTAGTAACTTTTCTCTTAAATTATCAAATTTTTCAGCTGAATTTCCCTTCATAATTTTCACAGCTTGTAATCTTTGTATTTCAGTTTCAGCAGAAATTAAATCGGCTACGCCCTCAGCTTTTAGCAAATTAATTTTACCATTTTGAAAAGCTATCTTTGTAAATTCTCCTGGCTCAGCTAATCTAAAGTTTTCCATTTTAGACAATTCGTTTTGTAATGCTAAAACAATCGCTTTCCCCCCATGAACATGGAACTCAGCCATATCCTCACCTGTGTAGCTCTCAGGACCAGGAAACCAGATAATAATACCTTCATCAATCAACTCAGAAGTGTTGATATTATTTATTTTTCGAAGAGTAGCTATTCTAGGAGTAGGTAAATCTTTTTTGGTGAGCAATTTAATTGCTTTTGATGCCTCCGGACCAGAAATTCTTACAATTGCTACACCAGATACACCCGGACCAGTAGATAAAGCATAAATAGTCATTCAAATATTATAACTTCAATTATGTGGTATTGGTAAATTAAATTATGCTGGTTTGTTCATTGAATTAAAAAACTCAGCATTGTTTTTTGTATCTTTAAGTTTTGAATTGATAAACTCAATGGCGTCCATGGTTCCCATTGGTGCAATTATTCTTCTCAAAACATTCATCTTCTGTAAATCATTTTTATCAAATAATAATTCTTCTCTTCTTGTGCCTGATTTCGTTATATCAATAGCTGGATAGATTCTTTTATCCGCAATTTTTCTATCAAGAACTGTCTCACTGTTACCAGTTCCTTTAAATTCTTCAAAAATTACTTCATCCATCCTACTTCCAGTGTCTATTAATGCTGTAGAAATAATTGTTAACGATCCACCTTCCTCTATATTTCTCGCTGCACCAAAAAACCTCTTGGGTCTTTGAAGAGCATTTGCATCAACACCACCTGTTAAAACTTTACCAGAACTTGGTATTACTGCATTATAAGCTCTTCCTAGTCTCGTAATTGAGTCTAATAATATAACAACATCCTTTTTGTGCTCTGTTAGCCTTTTAGCTTTTTCTATTACCATCTCAGCAACAGCTACGTGACGTTGTGCTGGTTCATCGAAAGTTGAACTAATTACTTCACCTTTTACAGTTCTCTGCATGTCAGTTACTTCCTCAGGTCTCTCGTCAATTAACAAAACAATTAGATAACATTCTGGATAATTTTTTGCTATTGAGTTTGCTATACTCTGTAAAATCATAGTTTTACCAGCCTTTGGGGGTGAGATAATAATTGATCTTTGACCTTTTCCGATGGGACTTACAAGATCTATAAGTCTTGGAGTTAAATCTTGCTTTTTGTCAGGTTTTACTTGCTCCACCTCCATAACAAGTTGTTTATCAGGATAAAGGGGTGTCAAGTTATCAAAAGCTATTTTATGTCTGGATTTATCAGGTTCTTCGAAATTGATTTTACTTACTTGTAGTAATGCAAAATATCTTTCTCCCTCTTTTGGAGCTCTAACTGGACCTTCCACAGTATCACCAGTTCTTAAACCAAATTTTCTAATCTGACTTGGGCTTACATAAATATCATCTGGACCCGGTAAATAATTTGACTCCATAGCTCTCAGAAAACCAAAGCCATCTTGAAGTAGTTGTAATACACCTGCGCCAGTGATCTCCTCTTTTTCTGCTACTTTTTTTAAAATTGCAAAAAGTATCTCTTGCTTTCTTAAGGTACTTGCATTCTCAATACCAAGCTCTTCTGCTTGGGTTATTAGCTGTTCTGATGATTTAAGTTTTAATTCTTGTATATTCATGAGTAGATTATTAAGGACTTAATAATGATCTTAATATATATTCTAATTTAAATTATTCAACCCTAGATAGGCTTAAAAATCACAACAAATACGATCAAAATAAGCAATAAAGTTGGTATTTCATTAATGTATCGATAATATTTATGAGAATGTTTATTCATATCTAACTTGAATTGTCCAAGAATTCTTCCAAGATAAAAATGGTACAGAGTTAAAATAACCACAAAAACTAATTTTAAAATCATCCATTTTTGACCTAATTGTCCAAAGCCTATTTCATGAATTAGTATTAACCCAAATATCCAAGATAATGTCATAGCAGGAGTCATAATGTAAAAAAAAAGTTTTTTTTCCATAACTTTAAATACTTCTGAAACTAATGGTTTGTCATTATTTTGAGAATGATAAACAAAGATTCTTGGAAGATACAAAAGACCAGCCATCCAAGAAATTACTGCTATCAAGTGGAGAGATTTAAACAATAAATAAGTGTTCATTTATTACAGACTTTTTTGAATTAAATTTTTTAATAAATCAATATGATCATCATTATCATTTAAGCATGGTACCATGTCAAAATTTTCACCACCAGACTCTAAAAAACTTTCTTTTCCTTGAATAAGAATTTCCTCTAAAGTCTCAACACAATCCGAAGAAAAACCGGGACATATTGCAAGGATATTTTTTTTACCTTCTTTTGGTAATTTCTCTAAAGTTTTATCTGTATAAGGCTCTAGCCATTTTTGAGGACCAAATCTTGATTGAAATGTTGTTTTTATTTCAATTGAACTAAATTTTTCTGAAATAAGTCTTGTCGTCTTTTGACAATAACAATGATATGGGTCTCCTTTATCAAAATATTTTTGGGGTATACCATGATAAGAAGCCAATATTAAATCTGGCTTCCAATTTATCTCTTTAACTTTTTTGTTTATTGAGTTCACTAGTGCATCAATATACAAAGGATGTGACTCATAGTGTGGTATTATTTTTATAGATGGCTGCCACCTCATTTTCATAAGTGATCTATATACTTCATCACAAACAGTTGCGGTTGTTGAGGCAGCATATTGAGGATAGAGAGGAAGTATAACTAAGTTTTCGCAACCTTTCTGATGTAAATCTTTTATTTTACCTTTAATACTTGGATTTCCATACCTCATGGCATAATCAACAATTATATTTTTCTCTGAAATTGAGCTTGATAACTTTTTGGCTTGCTGGCGTGTATAATAGAGAAGAGGTGAGATATTTTCATCCCTCATCCAAATTTCTTTATAAGCTTTAGCAGTTTTAGATGGTCTTAAATTCAAAATAAAAACATTTAAAATAATTTGCCAAATAATTGGGTTAACTTCTATTACTCTTCTATCAGATAAAAATTCTTTTAAATATTTTCTAATATCGAACCAACTTGTTGAATCTGGAGTTCCCAAGTTTATTATTAAAACTCCTGTTTTGCCAAAATTAATAGGTGGATGATTTAATTCTTTTTTCATTAATAATTCTTTACTGTTTTAACTAAATAATCCATCATATTTGGATCTGTTTCTGGCAAGACTCCATGGCCTAAATTAAATATATATGGATGGTCTTTAAAAATATCTAGATATTTTATTGTTTCTTTTTTAAGATTTTCTCTGTCAGTAAGTAGAATTTTGGGATGCATGCCACCTTGCACAGGAATATTGATTTCTTTTTCAATCTTTATTGGATCAACTTCATAATCTATACAGATAGCGTCTGGTTTAATAATTTCACAATACTTCTTGTAATCCTTTATGCCTCGAGGAAAACAAATTACTGGAACGTCTAAAGATTTAGTAAATTCGACTAATGAATAAGTTGGATTATAAATATAAAAATCAAGATCTTTATCTTCTAGTAATCCAGCCCAACTATCGAAAATTTGTATTATTTCTGCGCCATTATTGATTTGGTTTTTAATATGAATTTTTAAAAATTTAACTATTATTTTTAAGGTTTGTTCAATTAAAAAGTGATTAATAAAAAAACTTTTCTCAAGTTTTATTTTTGGGGACTGTTTATTTAAAATATAAACTAACAATGTCCAGGGAGCACCAACAAAACCTATAGTAGACTTGTTTTCTGTTAATTCATTATTTTTAACCAGGTTAATAGCTTTATAAACAGGATCAACTCTATCAGTAAAATCATTTTCTGTAATTTTAGATAGCTGATCAATGTTCAAATCACCAAGAATGGGACCAATATTTTTTTTAAATTCTACATGTTGCTTTAATCCATATGGTAAAATTAATATATCGGAAAAGATTATGGCCGCGTCTAGATTAAACCTTTTAAGAGGTTGTAGTGTTATTTCAGCTGCTAAACTAGAATTTAAACATAATTTAATAAAATCAGTATTTTCTTTCCTTATCTTCCTAAATTCAGGTAAATACCTTCCAGCTTGTCTCATAATCCATACAGGATTTAAATCTGTTTTTTTATCTTTAATTACTTTTTCTATGTCAGACATATTAATAATTAAATCTATTTAATTGTATTTGTAGTATGAACTGTGAAATATGTGGATTAAATTTTATATACATTTTATAAACTAGTTATTAACATTTAAAGTTAAATTTTTTATATATATATAAGTAATATTGAAGCTTATTACCAATATTTCAATTTAATGAAAAACTTTATGCAGATGTTTAATAATGTTAATAAAAGCTATGTTTTACAACATAATTTTAAAATTTATAAAACTAATTAACTTTGTTTAAATAAAAATAAACAATTAACACTTTATACATGAGTAATACTTATCAAATTTACCTTATATCTGACTCCACGGGTGAAACTTTAGATAGAATTTTTACTGCAATTAAAGCTCAGTTTAAAAATATAAATTACAAAATACACACTTATTCTTTTACAAGAACAGAAAATCAAATTTTAAAAATTTTATCTAATGCCCAGGAAAATCAAAACTCTATAATTTTATATTCAATCGTAGATAGTAGCCTCGCAAAGCATCTTGCAAGAAATAGTGAAGAAAAAAAAATACCCTGTTTTGGTGTTCTAGGAGATTTAATTTTAAGTTTTTCAAAATTACTTAATCAAAAAGCATCTCACCAACCCAGCGGTCAATATACACTCAATGATGAGTATTATAAAAGAATTGAAGCGATTCAATTTACAATGAACCATGATGATGGAAATTTAGTAAAAGATATAAAAAAATCAGATATTATCTTGTTGGGGGTTAGTAGGACCAGCAAAACACCAACCTCGATTTATTTGGCAAACAAAGGTTTCAAAATTTCTAATATTCCATTGGTAAATGAAAATTCTATTCCTGAAATTTTAAAAGAAAACCCTAACCTTGCTTGTATTGTTGGATTAAGTACAGAGCCAGAAAGATTGGTCGATATTAGGAAAAATCGAATGAATTCATTAAAAGAATCTCAAAATAAATCTTACACAGACCTATCTAAGATCAAAAAAGAAGTTGAGGATGCTAAAAATACTTTTAAGAAATATAAATGGCCGACAATAGATGTAACTAGAAAATCGGTCGAAGAAACTGCTGCTTCAATTATAAAAATATACGAAATATATAAAAATAATGTTTAAAATCATCCTTGCCTCGAAAAGCAAAGTAAGAAAGCAGATTTTAGATAAAAATAATATATTTACAGAGGTTCGAAATTCTAATTTAGATGAAGATGTTGTTAAAGAAAGCTTACTCAAAGAGAAAGCATCACCAGAATTAATTTCAAAAAATTTAGCTGAATTAAAAGCAAACAAAGTTAGTCAAACAAACCAAGGTTTTCTAGTTATAGGTGCTGACAGCGTAATAGATTTAGGTGGTGAATTAATATCTAAACCTATTAACAGAGATCAAGCTTTAGAAATTTTAAAAAAACTTAATGGAAAAAAACATGATCTGATCAGTTCAGTTTGTATTTCTCAAAATGGTGCCATGGTTTGGAATTACACTGATAAAGCAACTTTAACAATGAAGCAACTTAGCTTAGATGAACTTAAAAGTTATTTGTCAAAAATTACAGATGAGGCATTATATGCTTACAACGTTTATCAAATTGAAGGAGAGGGTAGAAAATTATTCTTAAACATAGAGGGAGATGAAGATACTATTATGGGCTTACCGATTAAAAAAATAAAACAATACTTAAGTAATTACAAATGAAAAAATATCTAGTAATAGGAAATCCAATTGATCATTCTTTGTCTCCCAAACTACAAAACCATTGGTTGAAAGAAAATAATATTGACGCTACATATGACAAAATTAAACTCGAAGATCATGAAATTAAAAATTTCATTCAGGATATTAAGGAGCAAAAAATTGCTGGTTGTAATGTTACAGTCCCTTTCAAAAAAACGGTTATTCCCTTTTTAGATAAACTAAGCCCAGAGGCAGAACAAACCCAATCAGTAAACACAATTACTTTTGATAATGGTAATTTAGTTGGACATAATACTGATATAGTTGGTTTTGGTACGGCAATTAAAAAGTTAAATTTTAGTATAGATGGCAAGAAAATTTTAATTTTGGGAGCTGGTGGTGTAGTCCCTTCAATAATTTTTGCTCTAAAAAATATGCATGTTCAAGAGATAACAATTAGTAACAGAAGTAGAGAGAAGGCAGAAAATTTGAGAATTTTATTTGAAAATCTTAAAATTTTAGAATGGGGAAATTTAAATGATTGTCATGTGATAATAAATGCTACGAGTCTTGGTTTAAATAACGAAACAATAAATTTAGATTTTTCAAGTTCAAGAAATGTTAAATTATTTTATGACGTAATTTATAATCCTAATGAAACGCCTTTTTTGCAAATGGGAAAACAATTAGGATACATGACAGAAAATGGGAAAACCATGTTCGTTTACCAAGCTTTAGAGTCATTCAAATTATGGCACAAGATAGATCCAAAAGTTAATACTGATACATTTAAGCTTTTAGATAATGATTAGAATTGGAATTTTAGGAGATATAGGATCTGGAAAAAGCTTTGTAGCCAATTCATTTGGTTACCCAGTTTTTAATGCCGATAACGAAGTTGGAAAATTATATAAAAAAGATAGAAAAATTTTTTTTAAACTTAATAAGGCTTTACCTAAATATATCACACAATTTCCAATAAAAAAACAAGAAGTAACAAGAACAATATTGGCAAACAAAAATAATTTAAAAAAAATTATTAAAATAATTCATCCTGAAATAAGGAAGAAAATGAACATTTTTATAAAAAAAAATAAAAAAAAAAAGATTGTTATTTTAGATATTCCTTTATTGTTAGAGAACAAAATAAATAAAAAAAAAGATATTTTGATATTTGTTGAGTCTAAAAAAATTCAAATTCTAAACAGGCTTAAGAAAAGAAAAAATTTTGATTATAAAATTATTAACAAATTTAGAAAAATACAACTACCACTTGATTATAAAAAAAAAAAATCAAAATTTATTATCAAAAATAATTTTACAAATAGATTTATAAAAAAACAGATAAAATATATTCTAAAACGTATACATTAAATGAAAGAAATAATTTTAGATACAGAAACAACTGGATTGTCTGTTAAAGAAGGTCACCGAATTGTTGAGATTGGGTGTATTGAACTGGAAAATTTCATTCCTACAACCAATAATTTTCATTGCTATTTAAATCCAGGAAGAAAAGTTTCTGAGAAAGCATTAGAAACTCACGGATATACAGATGAATTCTTGTCTGATAAAAAAAAATTTAATGAAATAGCAGATGATTTTTTACTTTATATAAAAGGAAAAAAACTAATTATTCATAATGCTGAATTTGATCTATCGCATTTAAATAATGAATTAAAAATAGCAGGTAAAAATTTAATTAATAATGAAATTATAGACACTGTTGTTTTAGCAAGAGATAAATTTCCTGGCTCTTCTAATAGTTTAGATGCTTTGTGTAAAAGGTATAGAATAGATAATTCCAAAAGAGAAAAACATACAGCTTTAATCGATTGTGATCTATTATCTAAAGTATATATCAATTTAATGGATCAAAAAGAGCCCAAATTAAATTTTATTAATGAAACTATTGATAATAGCCAGATGTCCAAAACAAATATTTCTTATTTTAAAAAAATCATAAAACCCACTGAAAAAGAAAAAAGAAATCATGATCAATATTTGAAAACTAATTTGAAGAAAAATTTTTTTAGTTAAATTTTTTATTGTAAAGTTCTTCAAAATCAACTTTTTTTTCAAATTTAATATTTGGGTATCCAGATGTGTGTAAAAGGTTAAGTAAAGCCTTTTCTAGTTCTGGATAAATTTCTTTCTGTACATCACATAAAATTATTTTTTGTAGAACTTTTTTTTCTTTTATCTCTTTATTGAGTTTTATTACAGTTGTGTAAATCATTTCAAAATGTGATTTTCTTTTACTTTCTGTGATATCATGAAATTTTAATAAAGTATTTACTTCTACAATCTGTGTTTTTAGAGGTTTTGAATTTATTTCTATATTTAGCTGGTATTTAGAAATAAAATCTTTTACGTATAAATATGTTTCAATGTCAGGTGTTTCACCTGAGATATCTTTTATAAATTTACTCATGATTTTATAATTTTCGCTCATCATCTTCCTCAACATCCTCAAATTCACCTTCTATATATGGTTTTCTTATTTTTGTCTCACTTTTAAATTTTTTTATAATTCTTCCAAAAAATAAATTTCTTGTTAAAGGGAATATTAAAAGAAAGCCCAATAAGTCAGTAGCAAAACCTGGAACTATTAATAGTAAGGCTGCAAAGGCTATAGCAGCACCAGAGATTATTTCATAAACTGGAGCCTCATTTTTTATTAATTGTGAAAAACCAGATCTAAGAGTATTTAAACCTTCGTGTCGTGCATACATTACACCAATTATTGCAGTTATAAATATGAGCGATATAGTGTTAAAGGCACCTATTTGGCCTCCAATCTTAATAAATAAATAGATTTCTATAATAGGTACTAAGATAAGGCCAATTAATACTGAGTTCATTTGTCTTTAATCTAATTGCTAGTTGAAATTATTCAACATAGTAATTAGATTATATTTATGAACTATAGTTTTGAATATATCGACATTATATTACTCGCAATGATTGCTGGATTTATTTTTTTAAGATTAAGAGGTATTCTTGGAAAAAGAACCGGTTTTGAGGGAAAAAATCCGCAACAATTTCAAGAAGTTTTAAAAGAGGTTCATAAAGAGAATAATCTAAAACAAAAAGAGAATTTTGATAAAAAGGCACAAAGTGAATTTTTAAAAGGTGCAAAAATTGCTTACGAAACAATCATTACTGATTTTAGTGATAATGATAACAAGCTAATAGCAAGTAAACCACTTTTAAGTAAAGAAATTTATGATGAATTCAACAAAGCTCTTAAAGATAGAAGTAATAGAGGGCATTATGCTGAAATTACGTTTATTGGAATTAAGTCAGCAGACATAAAAGAACATAAAAAAATAGATAAAGCTTTGCAAGTAACAGTAGATTTTGTAAGTGAAATTATTACATGTATCCGAGATAAAGAAAAAAAAATTGTTTCAGGTAGTCCTGATAAAATTAAAACTATTCATGATACTTGGACTTTTGCAAGAGATATGAGGTCTACCAATCCAAATTGGCTGTTAGTAAATACACTTAATTAAGTGAATAGTAAGATTTCAGAAAAAGACAAAAAAATTTGGAACGAATTTTTGTCTAAAGATGAAAAGTTACCTGATAAAGATGATATTCAAAATAAAACTAATATAAAAAAAATCAGATCATTAGATCTGCACGGTAAAACTCTCGATGAAGCGAATAGTATTATTGAAAACTTTATAAAAAAGTCTTATGAAGACAAAGTACAAAAGCTCATAATTGTTACTGGCAAAGGCCTTCACTCAAATAATGAGAAAGATCCATATGTTTCAAAGGATCTAGGTATTTTGAAATATTCAATACCAGAATTTGTGAGGAATAACGAAAATTTAATGCAAATTATCTCAAATATAAGTGAAGCAAGTGTAAAAGATGGTGGATCAGGAGCTTTTTATATTTTTTTAAAAAAAAAATAGTATTTAAAATCAGAACTTAATTATTTATAGGATGAATTTTGATAAATCAGTATCTTTAACAAGTGTATCTAAATTTTTATTTATATAGTCTCTATCAATAATTATTTTTTCACCAGCTCTATCGGTCGCAGTAAAACTGATTTCATCTAATATTTTTTCAATAATTGTATGTAATCGTCTTGCACCTATATTTTCAACAGTTGCATTTACTTCTGAAGCTATATTCGCAATTGCGTCAATTCCATCTTCAGCAAATTCTAAATCTACATTTTCGGTTTTAAGCAAAGCTACGTATTGTTTAATTAAACTATAATCTGGTTCTTTAAGAATTCTTTTAAAGTCGTCACTCGTTAAGGCTTCTAACTCAACTCTTATTGGTAATCTTCCTTGTAGTTCAGGTAATAAGTCTGAAGGTTTTGCTAGTTGAAAGGCACCCGATGCAATAAATAAAATGTGATCCGTTTTAATAGGACCGTACTTTGTATTAACTGTTGTACCCTCAATGAGAGGTAACAAATCTCTTTGCACTCCTTCTCTTGATACATCTCCACCAACCCTATCAGTTCTGCCAGAAATTTTATCAATTTCATCTAAAAAAACTATTCCATTATTTTCAGTTGAAATTTTTGCAGCTTTAATAATTTTATCTCGTTCAATTAGTTTATCCGACTCATCATTTATTAAAATTTCATGTGATTCTTTCACAGTCATCTTTTTCTTTTTTTCTTTTGTACCCATAGATTTACCAAGCATTTCTCCAATATTGATCATTCCAACATTTGCTCCTGGCATACCTGGTATTTCAAATGAAGTGCCACTTCCACCAGTATCGCTAACAGCAATTTCAATTTCATTGTTGTCTAAGTCACCATCTCTTAATCTCTTTCTAAAACTCTCTCTTGTTGCAGTGCTCGCTTTTTTCCCAACTAAAGCATCTAAAACTTTTTCTTCTGCCATTTTTTGTGCTTTTGCATACACTTCTTTTCTCTTTTTTACTTTTTCCATTGAAATAGCAATTTCAATTAGATCTCTTACAATTTGTTCAACATCTCTTCCCACATATCCAACTTCAGTAAATCTAGTTGCTTCAACTTTTACAAATGGTGCCTCAGCAAGTTTTGACAATCTTCGAGATATTTCAGTTTTACCAACTCCAGTTGGTCCAATCATAAGGATGTTTTTTGGCAGAACTTCATTTTTCATTTCACCTTTTAAAGCTTGTCTTCTCCATCTATTTCTAAGAGCTACAGCAACAGCTTTTTTAGCTTGATTTTGCCCGACTACAAACCTATCTAATTCTGAAACTATTTCTCTTGGTGATAATGAGCTAACCAAAGCATCATCTTTGTTATTTTTATCTTTTGGAACAAGAGGTGTAACGTTAGATTTTTCCATTATATTTTTTCAACCTTAATATTGTTATTTGTAAAAACACAAATTTCTGAAGCAACTTCAATAGCTTTTTTTGCCACCTCTTCAGCACTCATGTCTGTACCTATTAAAACTTTTCCAGCTGCTAAAGCGTAATTTCCACCAGAACCAATTCCAATGACATCACCCTCTGGTTCTAGCACATCTCCTGTTCCAGAGATAATATAACTTTTATCCTTGTCACCAATAGCCATAAGTGCCTCAAGTCTTCTTAAATATTTATCTGTTCGCCAATCTTTTGCCAATTCAACAGCGGCTCTTGATAAGTTTCCTGCATGTTTTTCTATTTTTGCTTCTAGTCTCTCAAACAAAGTTAAAGCATCTGCAGTAGAACCTGCAAAACCGGCAACAACTTCTCTTTTTTCGATTTTTCTTACTTTTGATGCGGTGCTTTTTACGACGGTGTTCCCCATACTTACCTGACCATCACCAGCAACCACTACTTCATTATTTTTTCTTACCAAAACAATCGTTGTCATAGCTTATAAATGGATACTAAATTTGATAGTTCAAGCCCAAGTTTAGTATTATTGCCATATTTGGATAATATATGTATACCTCTTTTTAATTATGAAGCGTAAAGGTAAAATTAGTCGAAAAACAAAAGAGACCAGTATAAGTGTTGATCTCAACATTGATGGTAAAGGCAAGTACAAGATTGATACTGGAATAGGATTTCTTAATCACATGCTTGAACAATTATCTAAGCATTCATCAATTGATATGAGTATAAAAGCTAAAGGAGATACACACATAGATCTTCACCACACAACTGAAGACACAGGCATAGCGATTGGTGAAGCTTTAAAGAAAGCATTAAAAAAATCTGTTGGTATTAGAAGATATGCACATGCGATGATACCCATGGATGAAACTTTATCACGTGTTGCAATTGATATTTCAAATAGACCTTATTTAATTTGGAAAGTAAAATTAAAAGTCGAAAAGCTTGGTGAAATGGACACAGAACTTTTTAAAGAGTGGTTTCAGGCATTTTCTCAAGCAGCAGGAATTACTTTGCACGTAGAAAATATTTATGGTGATAATAGTCATCACATCATAGAGTCTTGTTTCAAAGGATTAGCAAGATCTTTGAGAGCCGCATTAGAGATAGACCCTAGGAATAGTAAATCAATTCCATCGACTAAAGGCTCTTTATAAGTTTAATGAAGGTTACAATTGTTGATTATAATTCGGGCAATATTAGCTCGGTAATAAACTCTTTTAAAGAGGTTGCTAAGGATAAAGTAAATATCGAAGTTACTTCAGATCTAAATAAAATTAAATCAAGTGATAAGGTAGTTTTGCCTGGGCAGGGCTCATTTAAAAGCTGTGTAGATGCCTTGAACAAAATTAATGGTCTTATTGATACTCTTAATGAATTCACAATAAGTAATAAAAAACCACTTCTTGGAATTTGTGTTGGATTACAAATGTTTGCAGATGTTGGTTATGAAGAAACTGAAACTAAAGGCTTAGGGTGGATTTCAGGCAAAGTCTCAAAAATAGACAATCAAAATGGCAAATATAAACTTCCTCATATTGGCTGGAATCAAATTAAAATTATTAAAGATAGTAAAATTTTTAAAGATATAGAAAATAATTCCCACATGTATTTTGTTCACAGTTATGAATTCATTCCAGAAAATAAAAAAGTAATTTCAGCTACAACAGATTATTCATCAAATATTGTTTGCTCTGTTGAAAAAGAAAACATTTTTGGAACTCAATTCCACCCTGAAAAGAGTGATAAGATGGGGCTTAAAATGATTGATAATTTTATAAATTTGTAATGAAAATATTTCCAGCAATAGATATTAAAGACCAAAAGTGTGTGCGACTTGTCAAAGGGGACTTTGATAATAAAACTGAATATGAAATGTCTCCTATTGCGCAAGCTGAAAAATATAAAGATTATGGTTTTAAAAATTTACACATAGTTGATTTAGATGGAGCTTTGACTGGTGAAACAGTAAATCAAAATGTTATTAAAGACATAGTTGCTAAACTTGATTTAAAGGTGGAGCTGGGTGGTGGAATTAGAAATCTAGATAATATTCAAAAATATATAGATGTTGGTGTAGAAAAAGTTATTTTAGGAAGCGCAGCAATAAAGGATAAAAATTTTTTAAAAGAAGCGTGCGAACAATTCCCAAAAAAAATTGCTTTGGGTTTAGATGCTAAAGATGGGTACTTATTAGTGTCAGGTTGGAAAGAAAATTCTAATCAATTAGCCATAGATTATTTAAAACAAGTTAATGATTACGGTGTAAGTAGAATAATTTATACAGATATTAATCGGGATGGTATGAAACAAAGCCCAAACTTTGAGGAAACTTTAAAAGTTGCTAAGATATCTAATTGTCCTTTGGTTATATCTGGTGGAGTTTCCTCAATAAATGATATTAAAAAAGCTAAGTCATTAAACAATAAAAATATTGAGGGCATAATAGTTGGAAAAGCTATATATGATGAAGACATCAAATTAGACGAGCTTAAAAGGATGGAGGAATAATTGGATATTATTGTAGCAATAATAATTATAATTCTGTTGAGATTTATTTTTAAAAAAGTTGGCTTGTCTGAAAAAGTAAGCGGCACAATAATTTTATTAATAATCATTGCCTTGGCATATTGGGCAGGATACTTTGGTGAGTAATAATAGTTTTTAATAGATGCTTAAAAACAGAATAATACCTTGTTTAGATGTTAAAAATGGCCGAGTTGTAAAGGGGATTAACTTTGTTGATCTTAAAGACGCAGGAGATCCTGTGGAACAAGCAAAAATTTATAGTGATGGTGGAGCTGATGAGATTTGTTTTTTAGATATAACTGCTTCTAATGAAAACAGAGACATTATTTATGATGTTGTAGAAAAAACCTCGAGGAAGTGTTTTGTTCCTTTAACTGTGGGCGGCGGAATTAGAAGTGTAGAAGATATCAATAAATTACTTAACTGCGGTGCTGACAAAGTTTCAATAAACACGGCAGCAGTTGAAAATTCAAAAGTTGTTATTGAAAGTTCGAAAAAGTTTGGATCTCAATGCATAGTAGTTGCAATAGACGCAAAAAAAAATGGAGATAAGTGGGAAGTATTTACACATGGTGGAAGAAATAATAGTGGTATTGACGCTTTAGAGTATGCAAAACAGATGGAGCAACATGGTGCAGGGGAATTGTTAGTAACTTCAATGGATAGAGATGGAACTCAAGTTGGTTATGATATTGAGCTAATGTCTAAAATTTCATCCAAGGTTAATATTCCAGTAATTGCATCAGGAGGCGTTGGTAATTTAGATCATTTAGTTGATGGAATTATGTTAGGAAATGCTAGTGCAGTTTTAGCAGCCTCAATATTTCACTACGGAAAACATTCTGTACAAGAGGCAAAGGAATATTTGGACTCAAAAGGAATTCCTGTTAGAATTTAGAATGTTAAGCACACTAGAAAGTCTATTTAAACTTGCGCGCGAAAGAAAAGAAAAACCAGTTGATGGATCTTATACTAATAAATTATTATCAGATAAATCGCTAAGCAAATCAAAAGTTCTGGAGGAAGTAAATGAACTGATCGAGGCTGTAGATAAAGATACTAACAAAATACACGAGGCTGCAGACGTATTATATCATTTAATAATGTATTTTGAAGTTAACGAAATAAAAATAGAAGATGTTTGCAAAGAACTAGAAAAAAGAAAAAAATGATTAAATATGTTAAACTATATTAGATATTATAAAACTTTTTTGCGATATGGTTTAGGTTATGAGGGAGATGCATGGTTTGCTAATAACTATATATCAGCATTTAAAGATAAAGGATTTTATATTGATGTGGGTTGTTATCATCCTATAAAATACTCTTTAACACACAAACTTCATAAAATCGGTTGGTCAGGTATTAATATAGATATATCGAAAGAAAGCATCGATTTATTTAACATTTTTAGACCCAAAGATAAAAATTTAAACATTGGTATTTCTACAGAAAGTGGGATTAAAGATGCATTTTTTGTAAATGAAATTTCACCTATATCCTCTCTAAAATTGGAACATTTTAAAAAATTCCCAAAAATTAAAAAAAAGTTCTCGAGAAAAATCAAAACACTAACATTGGGAGATCTTTTCGAGGAAAATAAAATTACAGAAGTTGATTTCTTAAAAATTGATTGTGAAGGGTTAGATTTATCAATAATCAAAACAATAAATTTTAAAAAGTACAGAATTAATTTTTTATGCGTCGAATTTTTAGATCCTTATGCAGATTTTATTAATAAAAAAACTAATGATATAAAATCTGTTCATGAACTCTTTTTTTCATCAGAGATATATAAAACTTTAAAGGAAAATTTTAGATTGCTAGATCATTATAATTTTGCATTTCTCTTAGTAAACCAAAAGATATATTAAGTTAGTTTGATTATTTTGTTGATAATTTATCTTTAGGTTCATAATATTAGAATTGAGCATATAGAGGAAGAATTAGGAAAAAAAGTAAAGTATAATGAGCAAAATTAAGATAGTGTTTTTTTTAATATTAGGTTTTGTTTTCTATAAAGGTTATGTTGCTTTTACAAATTTTGAAATTGGAGTTTCTGATAGAGTAACTGAATTAGAGGAAAAAGCAGATTTTGAAAGGCAAGGAGAGGTTATAGCTTTGATGATGTATTTAGGTGATCCTCCTGAATTAACCGAACATTTATTGGTTAAAAGTGAGTCTAAATGTATAGAGATGAAGCAAATTGCTGAGGAAACGTCATTTGCCTATTATGAATGTGCAATTGTTGATGCTAATTTAAAAGGTGGAAAAATAACTAGCATAAATCAAGAGCTCAAAGTTTTACAATGACATACGATGAAAACAATATTTTCGCAAAAATTTTAAGAGGTGAAATTCCTTGTAAAAAAATTTACGAAGATGAGTTTGTATTATCTTTCCACGATATAAATCCTCAAAAAAAAATTCATGCACTAATAATTCCAAAAGGAAAATACATTGATTTAGATGATTTCAGTAATAAAGCTTCATCAGATGAGATGGTAGGATTATTAAAAGGTATTAATATAGTGGCAAAGAAACTTGGTATCTCAGTTGATACGGGCAAAGGATATAGAGCCTTAGCAAATATAAATGAGCATGGTGGTCAAGAAGTACCCCATCTTCATTTTCATTTATTCGGTGGTGAACCAGTTGGTAAGATGGTGCAGTGAATAAAAAAGTAGAGAGAAATTATTTAGAAATATCTTATTTGGAAGATTTAAAAGATTCTTCAAATTTATCAGACCATTATTCGATAAATTTAGTTGATCCAGTTGATTTCCAATTAAATAAATTTTTTTACAAAAATATTGGCAAAAGTCATCATTGGGTAGACCGATTAGTATGGAGCGAAAAACAATGGTTAGACTATGTTTCTGACAAAAAAGTTAAAACATATGTATTAAAGGATAAGGATGAACTAGCAGGTTATTTTGAATTAATTTTACATAAAAATAAAAATGAAGTTGAGATAGCTTATTTAGGTTTATTGGAAGAGTATCAAAATAAAAAATTAGGTTCATATCTATTATCAGCGGCTATTAAAAATTCTTTTAAAGAAAAACCTAAAAGAGTTTGGGTCCATACATGTTCATTAGATCATAAAAATGCATTAAATAATTATATTGCAAGAGGCATGAAAGTTTTCAAAACAGAAACTGTAGTGATTTGAATTAGTTTTGTTGAGGAAGGTTAAATATTTCTTTGTTTAATTTTTGATTTCTTTTAATTGAAGAAAGATAGGTAATACTCACATTTTGATAAATATCCACTGTTTGCCATCCAATTAAATTAAAAGTTTTCTTATCAAAAAATAAATTTATCTCATTTTCATTTTCTACAAAATTGAAGTTTATGAAGTCATCACCTACATCTCTCTGATCTAAATTTTTTAATTTGTTTAATAAATATTCTTTATTAAGTATTGTATCTAGAGGCGTTTTTTCAAGTGGATAAAAGTAATAACTACTTAATGTCTTAATTACTAATGATTTTCCGTTTGAAACTAGAATTTTTTGATTACTTAAATTATATTTACAATAAATTCTTTTTGGATACTGAATTATACAATTTCCGTTCTCAATTTTACCATTAATATTTTGTTCAAAGTCGAATGATATATTTTCGATATCTGTGAACTTCTTAATTATATTTTCCTTCGTTGATGCTAAGACACTAGAAATTATTGAAAGATAAATTACGATAAAAAGTAACTTTTTCATTTAAGAACATCTCTTTTTCCAACATGATTTGCTTTACTCACTATTCCCTCAGTCTCCATCATATCAATTATTCTTGCCGCACGATTGTATCCAATTTGAAGTTTTCTTTGTAAAAATGAAGTTGATGCTTTTCCCTCTGTTTTAATTATTTCAATGGCAGTTTGATATAATTCATCTTTTTCACCTTGATTCTTTGATTCATTAAATTCTTTTTCATCAGCAAAATTAAGTATTTCGTCAACATAATCAGGCTCCGCTTGAGATCTTAAAAAGTTATTTATTTTTTCTATTTCAGTATCTGAAACAAAAGGAGCATGAATTCTTACAATTCTATTTGCAGATGACATATACAACATATCGCCTTTTCCTAACAATTGTTCAGCTCCCTGTTCGCCTAAAATTGTTCTACTATCTATTTTAGAGGTGACTTGAAATGAAATTCGAGTTGGAAAATTTGCCTTAATGGTGCCCGTAATTACGTCAACACTAGGTCTTTGAGTAGCCATTATAATATGAATACCAGCAGCTCTAGCCATTTGTGATAATTTTTGAATATAATTTTCAATTTCTTTTCCTGCTACTAACATTAAATCAGACATTTCATCAACTACTACAACTATGTAGGGCATTGGTAATTTATGTTTTGAATTGTAGCTATCAATATTTCTGACACCTTCTTTAGTCATCAGCCTATATCTGCTTTCCATCTCTTTAACTACCCAACCAAGAACCGAGGCAGCTTTTTTAGCCTCTGTGATCACTGGGCAAAGTAAGTGCGGGATACCCTCGTAAGTGGAAAGCTCTAACATTTTAGGATCAATTAAAATAAATTTGCATCTTTCAGGAGTGTGCTTGTAAAGAAGTGATAAAATAATTGTATTAATACAAACTGATTTTCCAGAACCTGTAGTACCAGCAATAAGTAAATGAGGCATTGCAGAAAGGTCCCCGATAATTGGAGAACCAGAAATATTTTTTCCTAAAGCAATAGGTAATTTAATCTCCCTCTTTTTATAGCTTGAATTATCTAAAATTTCACTGAGATATACATTCTCTCGATCTGAATTTGGAAGCTCTATACCAATAGTATTACTTCCTGGAATAGTTGCTATTCGAGCGGATTCTGAGCTTGTATTCCTTGCAATATCGTCAGATAGATTGATTATTTTTGAAACTTTAATACCTGCTGCAGGTTCAAATTCATTTAAAGTAACAACAGGGCCATGACTCACTTTTTTAATTTTTCCGTTAACTCCAAAATCTAAAAGAATTTTTTCTAAAAACTCTGGATTATTAATTTCATTTTTATTTAGACTTTCCCTTTCTTTTTTTGTTGGATTTTTTAACAAATCAATCGAGGGGAGAGAAAATTTCTTTTTTAAATGCCCAGTATTTTCAGCTTTGATAAATGGTAAATCTTCTTGTATAATGTCTTTTATTTCATCTTGAGGAATAAATTCGTTTATAAGTTCGTCTTTACTTGTATAATTTTTAGAGTTTTTTTTAAATAAAATATTTAATATTTTTTTAAAACTTGAAATAAAATTTTTTAAATTAAAATTTATACTTAAAATGAAAAAAATTAAAGTGAGTAGCAGAAGTAGATAGTATGAAAAGTCTTCATATCGATTTAATAAATTAACGAAAAAGTTCTCTGATAGATAATTGCCGACAAAACCACCACTACCGTTAATATAAAGTGTAAAATTTTCAGAGTAAAATTTTGATAAAAACAAAGATCCAAGCAATGCATAAATTGTTACAAAAAAAGTGTTTTCTATAACAACCAAAATTTCTTTTTTTCTAAAAATATTTAAACCAGTAAAGATAAAAGTAATAGGCAAGAAGTATCCAATTAAGCCTATGGATTGAAAAATAAAGTCAGAAGTAACACTACCTTGAAAACCTAAAACATTTTTAATAGTAGTATTATCCGGGAAAATAAAATTTGGGTCTTCTGGAGAGTATGAAATTAAGGCAATTAAAATTAAAACCCCTATTAAAAGAACACAAATCCCAAAAATTTCTATTAATCTATTTGTTATGAATGTTAGGGCTTTATTTGAAAGTTTTTTTATATCCATATCAGATGAATCAAATTTACCACTTTGTATCATCTAATTTTTATTGTTAAAATTAAAAATTAATATGAAACTTTGTATTCTAGGTGGTGGATTAACTGGGTTGAGTTTAGCAAAATCTTTGATTAAAAAAGGACTTTCTGTTGATATTTTTTTAAGTAAAAAAAATTTAGATTTTAATAAGAGTCGAACAATTGGTATATCAAATGATAACTTATTATATTTTAATAAAGAAATACTAGATATCAATGAATTATTGTGGGATATAAAAAAAATTGAAATTTACTCAGATAATCTAAGAAATGAAAAAATTTTAAATTTTGAAAATAACAATAAGACCCTTTTTGCAATACTTAGAAATTATAAATTACAAAGTAAATTATCGAAAAGTTTAAAAAAAGAGACGCTTTGTAAATTTAAAAACAATTTTAATTATGAGCTTTTAAATTTAAAAAAATATAAGTTAATAATCAATTGTGATAATAATAATTATTTTTCAAAGAAATTTTTTTCAAGAAGCCTCAAAAAAAAATATGATAGTTTCGCGTATACTACAATTTTGAAACATAAAAAAATCAAAAATAATACAGCGTCTCAAATATTTACAAAAGATGGACCTTTAGCATTTTTACCATTATCTGAGCTAGAAACTTCTATTGTTTACTCAATAAAGGGTAAAAAAAATATTGAATTAAAAGAATTAATCAAAAAATATAACACTAAATATTCAATTACAAATTTTGGTACTAGTAACGTTTTTGAATTGAAGTCCTCAAATTTGAGAACTTATTATCATAAAAATATTTTAGCTTTTGGTGATTTATTACATCGCCTTCATCCTTTGGCTGGCCAGGGTTTCAATATGACTTTAAGAGATATTCGAGATTTGGGAAATTTAATTGAACTTAAGTTAAAGAATGGATTAGAGATAGATAATTCAATTTGTGAAGAATTTCAAAATATGACTAAACATAAAAACTATCTTTTCTCTAGTGGAATTGATTTTGTATATGAATTTTTTAATTTTGAAAGCAAGATGAATAATAATATCCTTAGTAAATCAGTGAGATTTATAGGAAGAAATAAATTCCTAAATAGATCTTTTAAAAATATAGCTAATAGAGGTTTTGAAATTTAGTTTTATTGAACAGTTGTATTATTATAATTGTCAAAAGAATATGTAGTTAAAATTTCTGAAATCTTAGTTTTTCTAAGCTCTAAATTTTTGGCCTCTAATAAGATTTGTTTTTCTTCTAGCGTGAAAGGAGATGCCATCGCTAGAGCGTTTATTGTTTCATCTAAACTTTGTTTCTCTAATCCTTTCCAATTAATAATAAATCCTCTTTTTTCAAAAAGATTTTTTAAGTCTTTAAATATCAATTTTAAATCAGAAAATTGTAGATTTTCACTTTGATAACTTAGATCATCATAAAAATTATTAAAATCTACACTGCATTCTCTGTATTTTTTATTTGATTTTACTTCATCTGTTTTTTTAAATCTGATTATACCCTTAAGTTCAATCAAAAATTGACCGTTATCATTTTCTCTAAAGCTTGTAATTTTGCCCATACACCCAATGTCATATAATTCAGGGTTAACTTCACTTTCTTTTGAATTTTTAGGTTGTATCATCCCGATAAGCTTGTTTGACTTCATACTATCATTAATCATATCGACATATCTTGGCTCAAATATATTTAATGGAACAGTGGTTCTTGGAAAAATGATAAAGTTACTTAATGGAAAAACTGGTATTGTTTTTGGTAAATCTTCTTTTTTCATGAAAAAAACATACCATAATTAATATTACTTGAATTAAAAAAAACGACACACTATATTAATTTCTTTTGCGGGCGTAGCTCAGTGGTAGAGCGTCTCGTTGCCAACGAGAAGGTCGAGGGTTCGATCCCCTTTGCCCGCTCCATTTTTAAGTAATATAATAAAAAATTTGACTAGATGAGGATGTAAATTAAATGAGTGAACTATTCGATAAAAAATGTGTTCCTTGCGAAGGCGGTGTTCCTGCGCTTGATATAAGTGAAATACATAAATATCAAAAAAAAATTGATGGATGGGATGTTATTAAAAATGAGAAAAATATACATTTTTTAGAAAAAAAATTTACATTTAAAAACTTTGTCGAGAGTCAAAAATTTGTAAATGAAGTAGGTAGAATATCAGAGGAGGAAGGCCATCACCCTGAAATTTTATTTGGATGGGGTTATGCGAAAATAAACATCTCAACCCATGCAATTGAGGGATTATCAGAAAATGATTTCATCTTAGCTTCAAAGATTGACAAGATTTAATGTCTAAAATGTCTTGTTTTTGAAAAAATTAAAATAGTATTAGTTTTATCTGCAAACTTTATAATTTCTTTATCTCTGATTGATCCTCTAGGTTGGATTACAGCAGAAACACCAGATTGAATTAATTTTTCAATACCATCAACAAATGGAAAAAAAGCATCAGATGCGGCAACAATTTGTTTTTCATTTTTTTTGAACTTTCTCATTTTATTTATTGCAATTTGACAGCTATCAAGCCTACTAGGTTGTCCAGATCCGATACCAACTGTTGTTTTATCACCAACGAGCACAATAGCATTGGATTTAACATGACGTGAAATATTGAATGCAAATAATAAATTTTCAAATTGTGTTTTGTTTGGTTTTTTCTTTGAAACTACTTTGAAATCTTTTTTTTTAAAAACAAGGTCGTCTTGAGATTGAACTAACATTGAGTTTGATACAGAGTTAATTTGAAGAACATCATCAAAATTAAAGTTTGTTGAATCTATAATTCTAACATTCTTTTTAGATTTTAATAATTTAAGAGCACTTGTTTCAAAACCATTAGCAATAATTACTTCTAAAAAAGTTTTGTTTAACTCAACAGCTAAGCTTTTATTAATCTTAAAATTACAAGAGACAATACCTCCAAATGCGCTGACAGGATCACATTCAAATGCAGATTTATAACTGCTTACTCTATCCTTTAAAATAGAAACTCCACAAGGGTTAGCATGTTTGACAATTACAGTGCCTATATTTTCTGGTAGACTTTTGGATATTGTTAAAGCAGCAAAAATATCATTGTAATTGTTATAGCTTAATTGTTTTCCATGAATTTTTCTTAATTTGAAATCTTTATTTTTAGAGTAAATAGCAGATATTTGGTGCGGATTTTCTCCATATCTTAATCTCTCAATTAAGTTTCCATAAATAATTTTTTTCTCTGTAAAATTTTCACTTGTGACTGAATTGAAATAATCTGAAATTACGGAGTCATAATATGCTGTTTCATTAAAGGCTGATTGAGATAATTTTTTTCTAAATTCTAATTTTGTTGCACCCTTAAATCTTTTTAACTGATCAATCAATGCTGAATATTGATTGATGGATGTTATTACTGCAACGTCATTGTAATTTTTTGCAGCACTTCTAACTAAGGCAGGACCACCGATATCAATTTTTTCAATTATTTTATTATGATTTTTTGTTGTGTTTAAAGTTTTTTCAAATGGATAAAAGTTGACTATAACTAAATCAATATTTTGAAAATTATTTTTTTTTATTTCTCTTTTATGAGTGATATTGTTTCTTTTATTCAAGATACCCGCATGAATTTTAGGATGTAGTGTTTTAACACGTCCATCAAGAATTTCATTGAAACCAGTATAATCAGAAACTTCAAGGCATCGATAGCCTAATTTTCTAATTGCCTTAAATGTACCTCCTGAACTAATCAGTTTAACATTATACCTGTTTAAAGTTTGTAATAATGGTTTTAAGTTTGATTTATCTGAAACAGATATAACAGCTGATTTTATTCTCCTTACTATATTTTTTTTATTTGCCATTTAATATCTTCGGTCTGGTTATTTGAAATTCCAGAAATAAATATATTTTGATTATCAATATATGAATTTTTATTACCGAAATATAAACCATTATCAATATTTATATCATAATTATCACAAGTAAATTTCCAACCCTCATCTTCCAATTCAATTAATATTGATTTACCATCCTGAGTTTTCATTAATTTTACGTCAGGTTCTACATGAAATCGAATATCAAATTTATAATTTTTATTAATCTTTTTTAGAATTTTATCACAACCAACGAAAGTTTCTTCTCCAGGATAAAATTCTATATATCTTTCATGAATAGTATTATATTTTTTTTGGTATCCGTCATGAGAAGCATTTATTTTCCAATAGTCTTTTTCAAAAATAGTCTCCTTTTTTGTAATTTTTAAACCCCTGGTAACAAAAAAAGATTTATCGCTGTTTTTAAATTTGCAGGAAGAATTATCATCGATTACTAAGGTATTCTGAGCGGCAGTTGATCTTGATAAATGATTTAGTTTTATATTTGTTTCATTATGATAACCACAATTGCTAATTAATTTTTTTCCATTAGAAATTATTTCAAAAGATAAAGCTCCAGATTGATAATCTTTAGAAAAAAATGAATTTGGTGAAGGACCAGCATCCATAGTGAGACACATCTTTTTATTTCTCAAAATTATATATCCACCATAATCTTGATTGTCATTTTTGAATTTATAACCTAGTCTTTGAAGATAATTATCAAAATTATTATTATCTGAGATGTTATTACCGTTATAAAGAATATCACTTTTTAGATTTTGCCAAACAAAAGCGTAACCTTGTCCAAGATAGTAGATTGTTTCATTGATATGTTCTGGAATATTAATTTGAGATTCTTTAAACCACTCTCTGATTAAAATATAATATTTCAAATAAAATATTAATTGTTTAATACTCCTTGATTTAGGAAAACCAGAAT
>CACHSP010000008.1 GCA_902582605.1 uncultured Pelagibacteraceae bacterium
CAACCATAAGAAAATCAGTTTTATTCAAATCATTTCTACTTTTAATTTTATTTTGATTAAGATTCTTGATGGTATTACTTATTAAATCTTTGATCATTAAATCTATTGAGTCTCTTATAATCTGGTAAGTTGCAATCTTGTAATTTTTTTTGTTAATCTTTTTTTTATATCTTCTATAAATATTTTTAAAAAAATCTATTTCTACTAACTCTTCTAATCTAAATAAGTTTGCTTTTATGCCATCTTGTATGTCATGGTTATTATAAGCAATATCATCAGATATAGATGAAATTTGAGCCTCTAGTGATGGAAAGGTATTAAAATTAATCATGTTTTTAAATTTTTTAACACCTATCAATTCATCAACTAAATGAAAATCTTCAACTGGACCATTGTGTTTTAAAAGCCCCTCTAATGTTTCAACAGAAAGATTTAAGCCACTAAATTTCAAATACTTATTTTCTAAAAACATAACAATTCTTAATGTTTGTAAATTGTGATCAAACCCTCCATGAATGCTCATACATTCATTCAAAGCATCTTCACCTGCATGACCAAAAGGAGTGTGGCCCAAATCGTGCGCTAAACTGAGTGTTTCTGCTAAGTCCTCGTTCAAACTAAAATATCTAGCGATAGATCTTGCTATTTGAGCAACCTCCATAGAATGAGTAATTCGAGTTCTATAATGATCCCCTTCAGTATTAACAAATACCTGTGTTTTATGTTTCAATCTTCTAAATGAAGCGCTGTGAATAATACGATCTCTATCTCTTTGATAAGGTGATCTATATTTTGACAAAGACTCCTTAAATATCCTACCTTTACTTTTGAATTGACCTATCTTTGAGTATTTTTTCATCCTTTAAAATAAAATATTAAGTATTATATTACTAATACCAATGATCAATTATGATTAAAGAAATTAAATTTACTGATAAAGCACTAAAACAGATCAATGTTTTGCTGTCTAAAAAAGATAAAGGGTCTTTTTTTAGAATCGCTATTAAAGGTGGTGGTTGTTCAGGATTTCAATACGAATTCACTTTTGATAAAGAAAAATCAAAAGATGATTTAAACTTTGAAAATATTTTAATTGATAAAACTTCAGCAGATTTATTAAAAGGCTCTGAAGTTGATTATGTTTCAGAATTAATTGGTGAACAATTTAAGATAACTAATCCACAAACTAAGTCATCTTGTGGTTGTGGTGTTTCTTTTTCTCTTTAATGATTATTTCTTCATGGAATGTAAATTCTGTGAGAGCTCGAATAGATAATATCAAAAGTTATCTCTTAAAATATAAACCAGATATCCTAATGATGCAGGAAATCAAAACAGAGGATGTAAACTTTCCCTATGATGATTTTTCTGCAATGGATTATGAAAGTCATGTGTTTGGCCAAAAAAGTTATAATGGGGTTGCTATTATATCTAAAGGTAAATTAAAAAATATTAAAACTGACTTAATCAAAGATAAACTAAAGCAATCGAGAATAATTTCAGCTGAACTGGAATATAAAAAGAAAAATATTCAATTAATAAACATTTATACACCTAATGGAAATCCTGTAGATACGGATAAATATAAATACAAGAAACAATGGTTGGATGATTTAATTAAACAATTAAAGAGTTTAAGTAAAAAAAATTCAAATATTATTCTTGCTGGAGATTTTAACATTATTCCAGCACCTGAAGATGTTTATAATCCAAAAAGTTTTGAGGATGATGCTCTGTTTAGATTAGAAATAAGAAAAAAATTAAGAGAAATGATCAACCTTGGTTTTAGTGATGTCTATAGACATTTTAATGAAACTAAGGAAGGTTATACCTTTTGGGACTACATGAGAGGTGCTTGGCAAAAAAATAATGGGATGCGAATTGATCACTTCTTAGTTTCAAATTCTTTAATTGATCAAATTAAAGGTATAAATATTAATAAAGATCCAAGAGGTCGTGAAAAACCTTCAGATCATACACCAATTGAAATAACTTTAGCTTAGAGATTTTATTTTATTAACCAAGTCTTCATTAATATTTCGAGGGCCTTTATCTAATCTATTTTTATGTCTTCTTTCACCTGGAAGTCTAACCCCATCAAAAGATTTCATTTTATCAAAAAACTCATCTGCATGTTTTTGCCAATTTGTTCCTGAAGTTTTGTCAGGTGAAATTGCAATGATAAATTCACCCCCACTTGGTGGTCCACCATCATTATTATCTTTAGCCGCTGTTTCAAAACTAAAATTATCACCAACCAAAGCACCAGCCATTAACTCTACCATCATTGCTATTGCTGAACCTTTGTAACCACCAAAAGGAAGTAATACGCCACCATCTGCTATTGCACCTGGATCAGTAGTTTCTTTACCATCTTTAGTTAAACCAGTTCCAAGTGGAACCTTGTGCCCTTCTCTTTTTGCAACTTGGACTTCTCCCATCGCCATTGATGCTGTGGCCATATCATAAACAACTGGAGTTTTGCCAGGTCGTGGCCAAGCAAAAGAAATTGGATTGGTCCCAAACAATGGTTTGATTGCACCAGCAGGTGCTACAGCAGGTTTGTAAGATGTGCAAGCAAAGGCAACCAAACCTTCCTCTGCTAACTTTTCTGTTTCAGGCCACATCGCTGCCATGTGATGAGAATTATTTATTGCTAGCACTGCTACACCATTTTCTTTTGCAGCTTTAGCTAATTCAGGTAATCCTTTATTTAAAACTATTGGGGCTAAACAATTATTCCCTTGGACTTTTATAACTGATGAAGAAATTTTTTTAATTTCAGGCTTTCCTTTACCATTAATTTTTCCACTTTTTAAACCACTCACATATGCAGGTAATCTAAACAAACCATGAGATAAAGATCCATCCCGTTCGGCATTTCTAATCAGGTCAGACAGAATAGAAGCTGTTTCATCATCACAACCATTAACAAGTAAAGTTTTTTTAGCTAAATCAAAAATTTCATCTAATGTTAGGGAAACCGTACTCATCCCATTATTAGATATTATTTATAACTAAAGATCAATTTCTAATTAACAACCTTTGAAAGATTTTGACATATTACCTATTAAATCAAAATATAAATCCTTACCTGGATCAAGTGTAGCTCCTAATGGATCGATTACACCTGTTGCAACATTAGTATCTTTCGCTACAGCTTTAATAATATCAGGATTAAATTGAGGCTCTGAAAATATACAACTAACTTTATCATGCTCAATTACCTCTCTGATTTCAGCTAATTGCTCAGCACCTGGCATTACGTCTGTATTTACTGTAAATGCTCCAAGAATATTTATACCAAATCTTTTTTCAAAGTATTGATAGGCATCATGGAAGACTACTGATTTAAAATCTTTATTTAATTCAGACTTAACTTTTTTTGTAAGTTTATCTAAATCATTATGAGCTTTTTTTAAATTTGCTTTATATTTAGCCTCATTTTTTTGATCATTTTCGATTAAATGCTCAGCCATCTCGCTTAAAATTACTTTTGCATTCATAGGATCTAACCAGATATGTGGATCAAATTCGCCATGTGCATGTCCTTCATGACCATGCTCATCGTGACCATCTTTTTTATGCTCATCGTCATGTCCATGTTCATCATGACCATGTTCTTTTTCCTTTTTATCATGATCGTGATCGTCATGATCATCCTCTTTTTTTGCATGGTCATCATGATCATCTTCTTTGTGACCATGGTCATGTTCTTCAAAAATATTTCTTTCTCTAAATTTAAGTTTGGTTAAACCTTTAATTTCCATTAATTCAATTTTTTCAGATTTTTTTGCAATAGTTTTTAATGGTTTTTCCAAGAAATTTTCTATGTCCTCTCCTACCCAAAATATAATATCTGCATTTTGAATCATTTTTGCATGTGATGGTTTAAGAGCAAATCCATGTGGTGAAGCATAACCATCAACGATTAAATCTGGTTTTCCAACACCATCCATTAGATAACTTGCAAGAGAATGAATTGGTTTTATTGTTGCCACTACTTTAATTTCAGCGTTTGCTGGCACAAAAATTGTTAAGAATGATAATATTGATAGGATTAATGGTAATTTCTTTATGTTTTTCATATGTTGTATATTTAAATTGTTATAATATAACACTATGTAATAATATAACACTTATTAGTCAAGAAATAAAATGAGCACTGATCAAAATATATTGGTAAAATTAAATGATGCTGGTTTACAGTTGAACAACAAATGGTTAGTCAAAGGAGTCTCACTACAAGTTGAAAAAGGTAAAATAGTTACTCTAATAGGTCCAAATGGATCAGGAAAAAGCACAACAGCTAAAATTGCTTTAGGTATTTACAAAAAGATTAATGGTTCAGTTGAAAAATATACCCATAAAGTTGGATACGTCCCGCAGAAAATTTCAATTGATTGGACGTTACCGCTAAGAGTTAATGATTTCATGGTATTAACTGAAAGTCTTAATAAAGAGACAATTAATGAAGCTTTGTCTTTAACTGGTGTCATTCATCTTAAAGATAAAAATTTAGGAGATTTATCTGGTGGTGAATTTCAAAGAGTTTTACTTGCACGAGCTATATCAAAAAAACCAGAGCTATTAGTGCTAGATGAACCAGTACAGGGAGTAGATTTTACAGGTGAAATCGCTTTATACGAACTAATTAAGAAAATTTCTGATGAATTAAGTTGTGGTATCTTATTGATTTCTCATGATCTACACACTGTAATGACTGCTACTGACCATGTTGTCTGTTTAAACGGTCATGTTTGTTGTTCAGGTTCACCAATGGATGTTGCAAAAAATAATGAATATAAAGCTTTATTTGGTGAACAAGCTTCTCAAATATTATCAAGATATGAACATAAGCACGACCATATTCATACAGATGAAGGTGAAATTAAAAAAAATTAGATGTTTGATGATTTTTTTATAAGAGCTTTGGTAGCTGGAATTGGGGTTGCTTTTGTAACAGGACCTCTTGGTTGTTTTGTTATTTGGAGAAGATTATCTTATTTTGGTGACACCTTAGCTCACTCTGCTCTATTGGGAGTGACATTAGCGTTTACTATGGAGTTTAATATTGCGCTATCGGTATTTATCATTTCATCTATGATAGCACTTATTTTAATTCAACTTCAAAAAAAAACCAATCTACCAGGTGATGCTTTGTTAGGTCTTCTAGCTCATTCATCTCTGGCAGTTGGACTTGTTGTTATAGGTTTTTTAACCTTTATAAGGTTTGATATTATGGGACTATTATTTGGAGATATTTTAGCGGTTTCAGTTGATGATTTGTTAATTATATGGATTGGAGGGGCATTTATCTTATTAACTCTGAAATTTATTTGGAAACCTTTATTCGCTTCAACAGTGAATTATGAACTAGCAGAAGCAGAAGGCTTAAATCCAGACAGAGCTAAGGCAATCTTTACTATTTTAATGGCTGCAATCATTGCTATTTCAATTAAAATGGTTGGATTATTGTTAATTACCGGTATGCTGATTATACCAGCAGCAATGGCTAGAAATTTATCATCAAGTCCACAGAGTATGGTTATCTATTCAATTATAGGAGGCTTGTTATCTGTAATTATAGGATTGTTCACATCTTTAGAGTTTAATACATCCTCAGGTCCATCAATTATAACAGCAGCTTTATTATTATTCATACTTTCATTATTTAAAATAAAACAATCTATTAAATTGAAAAATTAATAAGGAGTCTGTAAAATGAAAACAATGCATAAAGAACATACTCTCACAAAAAATCAGCAAATTATTTTTGATTTAATTGATAAATCTCCTGAACCAATGAAAGCTTATTCAATCCTTTTTAATGTTCAAAAAAAAGGCATCAAAGCTCCCCTACAAGTTTATCGGGCGTTAGATAAGCTAGTGGAAATAGGAAAAATTCACAAAATAGAGAGTCGAAATGCATTTATTGCGTGTCACAATTCAAGCTGTCGAGTGGCTAAAGCTACAGCGTTTTCTATCTGTGAGATTTGTGAGAAAGTAACAGAAATAAGTAGTGCAGGTCTTTCCAAATACTTAGCTAATTTTAAGGATAAAGATGGCATGAAATACATTAAATATAATCTTGAATTTTTTGGATTATGTAAAAAATGTAAAGTTAAA
This sequence comes from uncultured Pelagibacteraceae bacterium, assembly GCA_902582605.1. Taxonomy (GTDB): domain Bacteria; phylum Pseudomonadota; class Alphaproteobacteria; order Pelagibacterales; family Pelagibacteraceae; genus Pelagibacter. The sequence continues at coordinate 6,130 of CACHSP010000008.1, forward strand.
TAAAATACTTCTATTCAACAATCAAAGTGTCTTTTGAACCACCACCCTGGGAACTATTGACAATAGTACTTCCTTTTCTGAGTGCAACTCTAGTCAGTCCACCAGTGGTAACATAATTAGTTTTACCACTTAAAACAAATGGTCTTAAGTCTAAATGCCTTGGTTCTATATCTTTATCAGTAATTGTTGGAGCAGTAGACAAAGTTTCTAGAGGTTGCGCAATATATTCTCGAGGACACTTTTTAATTTTTTCTGCAACTTCCTCTCTTTCTTTAGTTGAGGCTTTAGGACCTATCATAATTCCATAACCACCTGAAGCATTTGCAGGTTTAACTACTAGTTTAGATAAATTTTCTAAAACATACTTTTTTTGACTTTCGTCATGACACAAATATGTCTCAACTTGATTTAAAATAGGTTGTTCGCCTAAATAATAAACTATCATCTTATTTACATATGAATAAACTACCTTATCGTCAGCAACACCTGTACCAATAGCATTAATTATACCTACATTCTTTTTTAACCAGCATTTGAATAATCCAGGAACACCAATGAGAGAATCTTTATTAAAAGCTTTGGGATCTAAGAAATTATCGTCTAATCTTCTGTATATGCAATCAACTTTCAAAGGACCTTTTACAGTTTTCATATAAACATTATCATTTTCAACAAATAAATCTTTTCCCTCTACCAGTGCAATTCCCATTTGCTCTGCTAAAAAAGAATGTTCAAAGTAAGCAGAATTATAAATACCTGGTGTCAAAACTACCATATGTGGATGAGCAGTTTTTTTAGGAATACATTCATTCATACAATTAAAAAGTTTGTTGGTGTATTGATGTATTGATGCAACTTTATATCTCGTAAAAAGTTCAGGAAACACATCTCTCATTACCATTCTGTTCTCAAGCATATAAGAAACCCCAGATGGCACTCTTAAATTATCCTCTAAAACTAGATAATCTCCGTTTTTATTTCTGATTAAATCTACTCCAGATATGTTTGCCCAAGATTTATATTTAGGTGAAAACCCTTCACATTCTTTTACATAGTAAGGTGAATTAAATATAATTTCTCGAGGAATAACGTTATCTTTAAAAATTTTCTTTTGATTATAGACATCGTCAATAAATAAATTTAAAGCCTTTACTCTTTGCTTTAAACCTTTGGTCACCTTATTCCATTGTGATTTAGGAATTATTCTTGGAATAATATCTAACGGCCATTTCTTTTCCTCTGCTCTGTTATTAGCAGCATAAACTCTAAAATTAATTCCTCTAGCACTTATTGTGCTTTGACAATTTTTTTCTATTTCTTGAAGTTTTTCTTTACCGTATCTTTCTAAAATATTTGAAATTATAACAGCATGTTTTCTTAGTTTATTTTCATTAGTAAAATAGCCGTCGTATGCTTTTGTTGCATTATAATTATCCCAGAGTTTACCGCTCATTATAAGATTGTTTAATAATTAGATTAAACAATCAATTGCGATATAGTTATATCAGCTATGCTTGAATTTAATTATATGTTAATTAATTAATAAATATTAATAGTACTTATGACTTATTGTGTTGGCATTAAAGCTCAAGACGGAATAGTTTTTGCCTCAGACTCTAGAACAAATGCAGGGTTAGATAATGTCAATATATACTCAAAAATGTTTGTTCATGATGTTGGTGATAGAAGTGTCATTATAGTTACCTCTGGAAACTTAGGTACATCTCAAGCAGTATACAAGTCTATTGAAAAAGACCTTAAAGGCGAAAGTGGAAAAATGAATTTAAATACCTGTAAAGATTTTGATCAAATTGCATCCTACATTGGATCATTAAATATTGAACATTCAGCACCTAGGGGAATAAACACAGATACTGTTTTATTAGGTTCGTCATTTTTAGTTGGTGGTCAGATCAAAGGTCAACCTTTAGAATTGTATTTAGTGTATTCTCAAGGAAATTATATTAAACCAGCTGATAGCAAACCTTATCTAGTTATTGGAGAAGTAAAATACGGAAAACCTATTTTAGATAGAGTTATAAAACCTAGCGTATCTATTGGTGATGCATCACGTTGTGCTCTAATTTCAATGGACTCAACATTAAAAAGTGATTTAACAGTTGGCCCTCCTATTGATTTTGCTGTCTATAAAAAAGATGAATATAAAATTGCCTCACAAAAATGCTTAAATATCACTGATACTGAATATTCTAAGGTCTGTGATCAATGGTCGGATGGCATATTTAAAATTTTTGATTCTTTTCCAAGATTTGATTGGGAAGACACAAAATAAAATTATTTTTCCTATAAACTGTAATAAATTCTTAACATAACTGAAATAATAACAACGGAAGGGGATTTTATGTTTATAAAAAAATATCTAAAGTGGATCAGTACGTTTCTAGTTTTAGTAGGAATACTTCTTACAAATTTAAATATATATCCATTAAATATATATTTTCATGGATTAGGAGTTGTTGGATGGACTATAGCTGGATTTATCAGCAAAGATAAAGCGATACTAACAAACTTTGGATTACAAATTCCATTATTTGTTATTGGAGTTTATAAGATTATTTTTTAAATGAAGAATATATTGTTTGTTTGCACAGGTAATTCAGCAAGAAGTATTATTGCTGAAAGTATTATAAATAATGAGTATGACGATTTGTACAAAGGTTTTAGTGCCGGGAGTAATCCAACAGGAAAAATAAATGATGATGTGAAGAATTATTTGTTGTCAAAACATTATGATCTTTCAAATTATAGATCTAAAAATTTTAATGAGTTTATTAATGGTCAAATTAAAATGGATTATATTATTACAGTTTGTAATAATGCCAATAACGAAGTCTGTCCTATTTGGCCAAATAAAGATCAGATAATTCATTGGGATATAGAGGATCCTGTTAAATTACTTAATGAAACAAACGACTTAAATAAAAAAGATGAAATAATAGAAAAAGTTTACAATAATATTCATAAAAGAATAAAGGAACTGCTTTATGAAAAATAAAAGCCGCTATTTTCTTGCTGAATTATTAGGCAGTTGTTTTTTAGTAATGATTATTGTTGGTTCAGGTTTAATGGCTGAAAACTTAACTAATGATGTTGCTGTGATGTTAATAGCTAATACTATAGCAACAGGAGCAGGTTTATTTGTGCTCATTACAGTATTTGCTGATGTATCAGGAGCTCACTTTAATCCATTTGTAAGTATCGCAATGACAATAACAGGTAAATTAAAAAAGAAACTATTACCCTTTTATATTATTGCTCAATTAGTTGGTTGCTTAATTGGTGTTGGTTTAGCTAATTTCTTTTTTGAACATGAAATTTATGAATTGTCTACTAAATCAAGAGATGGAATTTACATATTCACATCTGAGGTAATAGCAACATTAGGGCTTATAATTATAATTTTTGGGTCTATGAGGTCAGGCAAAATTGCTGTTGCTGCTAGTGTTGGTCTTTATATTACTGCTGGTTATTGGTTTACTTCTTCAACTTCTTTTGCAAATCCTGCGGTTGCTATTGCCAGAACATTTACAGAATCTTTTACTGGTATTAGTTATTTAAATACTCCTTATTATATTTTAGCTGAGCTTATTGGAATGTTAATTGCTGTACTTATTGTTAAAAAGTTATTTTCAGAAAAAAATTGAAAAATATAAAACTTACCAATCGAATAAGTTTAATTAACAAAAAATTTAAAAAAAAAGAGTTTTATCATTATCTTAAAACTTCTAATCTTTCATTAGTAATACCTAAGATTAAAGACAAATATGTAGTAGTTTCCCAAAAAAGAGTTCCAATTAATAAAATTAACTACGAGTTTCCTTCTGGCATAGTGGAAAAAAAGGAAACAACTCTCCAATCAGCATATAAGGAATTAAGAGAAGAAACAGGATATAGATCAAGATCAAAATTGAGTAAAATAATAACTTTTTATAATGAACCTGGAAGACTAACTACTAAAATTACTGGTTATTACACAGAAGACTTAATTAAAATTTCGAAACCAGAACAAGGTATTAGAATTCATCTTTTTAATCAAAGAGAGATATTTAAATTAATATTAAATCAAAAATTCAATAATAGTTCTCATATAGCAATGTTTTTTTATTTAATAACAGTTCTTAAAAAACTATAAACTAAAGGTTGTATCAAAATATCTTTTTTATTTAAGGATTATATGATTAAATCAAATATTAAATAATTCGGAGGCAGTAATGAGAAAAAAACTAAAAAAAAATGAAAAGAAAAAAACAAAGATATTAAAATCAATAGACAAACTTAAAAATAAAATTACAGCAAAAGAAAAAAAATTATCAAGCCTTAATATTAAAATTGCTGGTCTAGAAAAAAAGGTTGCAGAAAAAAAAGCAAAAAAGCTTGCTAAGAAAAATGCAGAGCAGTCTCCTGCATCTATAAATAATTAATTCCAAATCGTCTTTCTCCCTTCTCATTTAAGAGAAGGAAGAAAGTAGTTAATCAACAAAATTTAAACAGGGGAAGAAATAATGAATATTTAAACTTTGATGGTGATTTATACATAAACTAAATTACAAAATTATTTACTTATTGTTAAAGTTAAATGAATTTAAATTAAAATAATGTTACAAAAAAATATCACTCAATTAAAAATAGAATTAAATTTAATTTATCTTGAATTATTTGAGTAAATTACTCTTGGTTCTAAAAATAATTCTCTTGCAAGAGCTTTAAATCTTTTAGTAACTTGTTTTGAGATTATTTCTTGATGTTGTGATGGAATTTTTAAAAATACAGCATTACCTCTTTTATACAATTTAAACTCTTCAAGAAATATCGTAGATATCGAGGTCAATGATTGTGAAAATCTCAATGCTGCTCCAACTTGTTTGCTTGAAAAAATTTCATTATTATTTAAAAAAGTTAGATACTCCATCTTTGGATTATACTTGATACTACAGTACCGCCAATAACATGACAAAGCTAATTGTATTCTTTCTTTATGTGTCAATCTAAGTAAAGGAGTATTTATTGTTTCTTGAAATACCAATTCAGCTTTTTGAAATGCTCCTAATCCCCAATCCATATGACTTAATACACATGCCAGATATAATAATTTCTTATTAAAATGTTCATTGCCTTCAAAAACTGGCTGAATAAAATCATAATATTTTTTATAGTTCGATCCTAGATCACCTCTTTTTTTTGCAATATTCTCAAGTGCTTTATGAAAAATTTCTGATTCTTTTACATCTTTAAAATAGTCAATTGATAAAGAACCTTCACGCAAACCGCTTATAGAACAAATTATATTTCTTGGATTTGTAACTCTCATAATTTCATCAAGTATAATGCAACTATAAGGTAAATACGCTGTTCTAGATTTTGAAATATACTCAACTGTTTTAAGTTTAGATTTATTAAAAGATGAAATTTTTTCAACAAACTTAGATAAAACATTGTTATCAATACTATATTGATGAATTATATGTACCGGATGATTATTTTGAAAAAGATGTAATTTAAATAATGCTCGCCAGGTACCTCCAACTAAATATAGATTATTAAATTTCTTTTTTGAAAGCCATTTTTCTTCTCTTAATAATTTTTTGATATATTTTGCTAAATTTCTTTTTTTAACTATAGGATTATTTAATAATCTTAAAACTCCAATAGGTAATGAGGTTTTATTAGTAACTATATTATTTTCAACTCGAGCTAATTCTAAACTTCCACCTCCAAGATCAGCAACTAATCCATTGACATTTTCAAAGCCTATTTTTACTCCCTCAGCTGAGCATTCAGCTTCTTCTTCACCAGATAATATATTAATCTTAGTTTTAAAAAGTTTTTCAACTTCATTAATAAATGGTTTTGTATCAGTCGCTTCTCTTAAAACTGCTGTTGCAATGATTTTAAGATTTGTGATTTTTGAAACATTTAAAATTTCAGAGAATCTTTTTAAAACTTTTAAAGCATATTCGGTACCAGATCTGTGAAGTTTTTTGGATTTATCTAAATTTTTTCCAAGTTCACAAACTGCTTTTTCATTAAAAAAAGGCACACGAGAAGAACTGAAATCTTCATAAATTAGCATTCTTATAGAGTTTGATCCAATGTCTATTATAGCTAATTTTGCCTGATTTAATTTTAAACTATTTTTACTTTTAATTACTTCCACTTTTAATCAATCTTAAGTGCAGTTGTTTAGGCTGCATTCTTAGTTTAGCTTTACCTCTTCCAGATAAGCTCGGATTATTCATAAAATATTCATGAGCTGAAAAGGAATCGATCTTACTATATTTAATTTTTTTATAATTACCATCAGCTTCAAGTTCCCAGCTCTGATTAGTATCAAGATAATTTGCCAACATTATTTGATCTAAGATCTGTTCATGAACAGTCTCATTTTCAATTGGGACTAGAAGTTCTACCCTTCGATTTAAATTTCTCGGCATTAAATCAGCTGACGAAATATATACTTTTGCATTTCTATTAGGCATTTTTTTTGTACCATTACTAAAGCAGTAAATTCTAGAATGCTCTAAAAATCTTCCTATGATACTTTTTACAAATATGTTTTCTGATCTATCTTTTACTCCTGGTCTTAAACAACAAACACCCCTTACAAATAAATGAATTTTTACACCAGCATTCGAAGCTTCATAAAATTTATCAATAATTTCTGGATCTACTAAAGAGTTCATTTTTGCCCAAATAGCTGCAAATTTTCCATTTTTAGAATTTTTAATTTCAGCATCAATATTTTCATTTAAGGTTTGCCTCATATTTACTGGCGAAATAGAAATTTTATTTAAATTTTTTGGTTTTGCGTATCCTGTTACATAATTGAAAAACTTTTCAACATCTGATGCCATTTTCTTATCACAACTAAATAAAGACAAATCAGTATAAATTTTAGCATTTACTGGATGATAATTGCCAGTTCCTAAATGAAAATAAGTTTGTATTTTACCCTGTTCTCTTCTTAAAACTAATGATGATTTTGCATGAGTTTTATATTTAGCAAAACCATAAACAATTTGAACACCTACTTTTTCTAAACTTCTTGATAGTTGAATATTAGCTTCCTCATCAAATCTAGCTTTAATTTCAATTAAAGCGGTAACTGTTTTTCCGTTTTCTGCAGCTGTTATTAAAGCTTTAACAATAGGTGAGTCTAGAGTTGTTCTATATAGAGTTTGTTTTATAGCTATAACTTTTTTATCATTTGCTGCTTGGTTTAAAAATTCAATTACTGAGTCAAATGTTTCAAAAGGATGATGAACAACTAAATCTTTCTTTTTAATAGTTTCAAAAAAATTATCATTATATTCTTTTAATCTTTCAACTTCTCTAGGTGTAAAATGTTTAAATCTTAATTTTGGATTTTTTACTTTACATATTTGATCTATATCTTGAATTCCAACAAGGCCAGCAACATCATAAATATAGTCAGGATTTATATCTAATTTATTAGTTATAAATCTTATCAATTCGTTATCACTATTTTCAAGAACCTCTAAACGAACAATATCACCCGTTCTACGTCTTTTTAAAGCCAATTCAAAAGATCTAACCAAATCTTCTGCTTCCTCTTGAATCTCTACATCGCTGTCTCTTATTACTCTAAAAATCATTTTCTTTTCTAAATCATGATCTGGAAAAATTTCATTAGCAAAAAAACTTATTACATCATCTAGAATCACGAATTTCTTATGATTTTTTGAAGTCTCAATTTCAATAAATCTAGATAATGCTTTTGGTATTACTATTATTGAGTTTAAAATCCTTTTTTTATTTTTTTTTCTTAACTTCATTACAATTGCTCTTCCTTGATTGATTATAAATGGAAATGGATGTGCAGGATCAATTGCTGATGGTGTTAATAAAGGGTAAATCTCTTCTTTAAAAATTTCTAAAAGTTTTTTTTTATCCTTAGTATTTAAATTAACTGGTTTAACTAAATTGATATTATTTTTTTTTAATTCCATAATCAGTTGAATAAAAATTTTGTTCTGTTTTTTTAATAGATTCTTAGTTTCAAGCACTACCTCATCCATTTGCTCTTCAGGTGTCAAACCATCAGAGCTTAGTGAGTCAACTTCTTGTTTTATTTGACTATATAACCCAGCTACACGGACCATAAAAAATTCATCTAGATTAGACCCAGCAATTGATAAAAACTTTACTCTTTCATAAAGAGGATTTTCGATATTTTGCGCCTCTAAAAGTACTCTATCGTTGAATTTTAACCAAGAAAGCTCTCTATTTATATATTTAGATTTCAACTCTTCTTTATGTTGTTTTTTTAAAGCAGTCATATATTTAGATTTTATGTATCAATTATACGTCATGAGACACGCAAAATCTAGTTGGGATGATTTAAGTATTAATGATTTTGATAGACCACTTACTAAAAGAGGCAAGAAAAATGCAAAAATGATTTGTGAATTTTTTGTTAAAAAAAAATTTGAATTTGATTATGCATTAATTTCATCATCAAAAAGAACAAAAAAAACTTTTCAAATTTTATCCAAGAAAATTAATAAGCCAAAAAAAGTTAATTTTTCAAAAGATTTATATTTAGTTGATGAGAATGCAATTGTAAAAAAAATTAAAGAAATATCCAGTGAATATAAATCAATTTTGATTATAAACCATGAACCATCAGTGAAAAATTTAGTACGAAATCTTACAAAAAATCATAATACGAATAATTTTAAACTAATGAATTATAAATTCCCAACAGCAGCATTTGCAAAAATTGAGTTTGATATTAAATCCTGGAATGAAGTTGAGAAAAAAGGAGTATTAAAAAAATTTATAAGACCCAAAGATCTTCAAGATTCTAAAGAATAACCAGCTGATCTTACTGTTCTAATTAAAGGTTTTGTATTTTGTATGTTAATTGCTTGTCTTAATCTTCTAATATGAACATCAACTGTTCTAGACTCAACATATATATTTTCTCCCCAAACATTGTTTAAGAGTTGTTCTCTTGAATAAACTCTTTTTGGATTTTTGATAAAAAAATCTAAGAGTTTAAATTCAGTTGGACCCAAAGTAATTTCTTTATCTTTTCTATAAACTCTTTTTGTAATCCGATCTATTTTTAAATCAGTAAATTCTACAATGTCTGATGATGATTGAGGTTTAGATCTTCTCAATAAAGATTTAATTCTAGCATTCAATTCTTTTTGACTAAAAGGTTTAGTTACATAATCATCTGCACCTGTATCAAATGCTTTTAATTTGTCTTCTTCCTCCCCTTTTGCAGTTAACATAATGACAGGAATATCATTAAACTTATTATCTTTTTTTAAGTTTTTACAAATTTCAACACCAGATAATTCTGGTAACATCCAATCCATTAATATTAAATCTGGCTGTTTTAATTTTATTTGTTTAAGAGCATCTTCTCCATTTTCTGAATGACTGACTTTATAACCTTCTTTTTCAAGATTGTACTTTAACAAACTAACGATTGATGCTTCATCTTCAGCTATGAAAACATGAGCTGACATAAATCATTTTTCTCCGGTTACAATTGGCTCTGTTCCCTTGGGTCTATCACCTTCTAAATATTCGCCTTTAACTAAATAATAAACTTGTTCTGCAACATTTGTAGTATGATCACCAATACGCTCTATGTTTTTAGTTACAAACAATAAATGGGTTCCATCTTCTAAATTTTTTTCATTTTCTTTAAGATATTTTATAACTTCTTGCATACAAAGATTTGTTAGATCATCTATTTGCTCATCACCTTCCCAAACATTTACTGCCATTGGCGCAGATCTTTCTAGATAAGCATCTAATGTTGATTTTAATTGTTTTTGAACATTGGTAGATACTCTGTTCAATGAGTCTACCAAGTTCTTTGGAAGATTTTCGTTAAGCAAAAGTGTTCTCTTGGATATATTTTTTGCTAAATCACCTATTCTTTCTAAATCTGAAGACATTTTCAAAGCCGTTACTGTCTCTCTTAAATCAATTGCCATAGGTTGTCTTAAAGCAATTAAATTCACAACTTGCTGTTCAATTAAAGTCTCATATTTATCTATTTTTTCATCTTCTTGAATAACAGCTTCTGCAATATTATTATCTCTTGTTGTAATGGCTTGAATTGCTTTACCTAAAGAATCTTCACATGCACTTCCCATTTTAATTATATTAGCATTAAGATTTTTTAGTTCTTCTTCGTAAGATTTGACTGTATGTGGTGCTTCAGACATTATCCAAACCTCCCTGTTATATAATCTTGCGTTTTTTTATTATCAGGATTCTTAAATATTTTATCAGTAGATCCATGTTCAATCAATTGACCTAAATGAAAAAAACCTGTATTTTGAGAAACACGTGCTGCTTGAGCCATAGAATGAGTTACAATTATTATTGTGTGCTCTTTTTTTAACTCATCAATCAATTCTTCAATTTGTGCTGTTGCTATTGGATCTAATGCTGAACAAGGTTCATCCATTAATATAACTTCAGGTCTTACAGAAATCGCTCTAGCAATACAAAGTCTTTGCTGTTGTCCTCCAGATAATCCAGTTCCAGGTTCATGCAACCTATCTTTTACCTCTTCCCATAGTGCAGCCTTTTTCAAACTAGTTTCAACAATTTCATCCATTTCTTGTTTTGATTGAGCCATACCATGAATTGTTGGACCGTAAGACACATTTTCATATAAAGTTTTTGGGAAAGGATTGGGTTTTTGAAAAACCATACCAATTTTTTCTCTTAGTCTTACGACATCACAACTTTTATCATTGATATTAAAATCATTAATTAAAATTTCTCCTTTAACACTACAGATATCAATTACATCATTCATTCTATTAAGACATCTTAGGAAAGTTGATTTACCACAACCAGATGGACCAATTAATGCCGTTACTTGATTTTCCTCAATATCTAAACTTATATTAAAGAGCGCTTGTTTTTTTCCATAAAAAACATCAACATCTTTTGCTTTAATCTTTATCATTTTAACTCCATTTTTTCTCAAACTTATGTCTTATTATTTGGGCAAATAAATTCATTATTATTAAAAAGCCAAGTAAGACCATTATACATGCCGAAACTTTTTCTACAAATCCCCTTTCAGCGCTTTCAGCCCAAATATAAATTTGAACTGGTAAGCTTGCAGCAGGATCCATGGGTGATCCAGGTATCGTGTTAACAAAAGCAACCATTCCAATTAAAATTAAGGGTGCAGTTTCTCCTAAAGCTTGAGCTAAACCAATTATTGTTCCTGATAACGTGCCAGGCATAGAAAGAGGGACTGTATGATGAATTGTGGTTTGCATTCGACTTGCTCCCATAGCAAGTGCTGCCTCTCTTATACTTGGTGGAACTGCTTTTAAAGATGCTCTAGCAGCTATAATTATTGTTGGTAAAGTCATTAAGGACAAAGTGATACCTCCAACTAATGGGGTAGACCTTGGTAAATGAAATATAGCCAATAAAACTCCTAACCCTAATAGACCAAAAACTATAGATGGAACCGCTGCTAAGTTGTTTATATTAACTTCAATAAAATCAGTAAATCTATTTTTAGGGGCAAATTCTTCAAGGTAGATTGCAGCTAGAACCGCAACAGGAAAAGCTATCATTAAACAAACAAGTATAGAAAAAATTGAGCCCATAAATGAACTTGCTATTCCAGCTAGCTCAGCTTCTCTTGAGTCAGCATTTGTAAAAAAACTTATATTAAATTTACTTTCAACCTTACCATTTGCAACAAGTTGATCAAAAATTTTTAATTGATAATCGCTTACTCTTCTTTGGTCTTCAGGTAAATCTCTTGGATAATTTCCTTTAAAGACTTGGTCTAAATCATCTGAAGCAGTTAGATAAACTTCCTTTGTTTTTCCTATTAAATTAGGATCATTTAAAAGTTCATTTTTAATTTCTTTTTCAAAAAAATAAGACACCATTCTCTTCAATTCATTTTCTTGATCTTCATTGGCGTTTAGATCTAAATCAGCCATTGATTTTAATGCTATATCGTAATAATCAGCGTCCTGTAAATCTTCTTTAGAAGGATTTTGGTCTAACATCATTAATTCAGCATCGAAAGTTACTGGAACAATAAGCCATGTTTTTTGAAAAGCTGAATAGCCAGTTGAAAAAATTTTAAAAATAAAGATTGTTAAAAATAAAAGTGCCATAAAAATTGCACTCAGACCGTATAAGCGAAATCGCTGTTCAGCTTTATATCTTTTATTTAATAATTGTTCTTTATTTTTATTCATATTTTTCTCTATATTTTTTAACTACTCTCAAGGCCACAATATTTAAACAAAGTGTTACTAAAAATAATGACATACCTAAAGCAAAAGCAGCTTGCGTTTTTGGGTCGCCAAAAGCTTGGTCACCAATTAGAATAACTACAATTTGAGCTGTAATCGTTGAGGTAGACTCTAAAGGATTTAAAGTTAAATTAGCAGCTAAACCAGAGGCCATAACAACTATCATTGTTTCTCCAATAGCTCTTGAAACACCAAGTAAAATAGATCCAACTATCCCCGGCAATGCTGCGGGAAAAATAACTCTCTTAATTGTTTCTGATTTAGTTGCTCCCATAGCGTAACTTCCATCTCTTAAACTTTGAGGCACACTTGTAATTACATCGTCACTTAAACTTGAAATAAATGGTATAATCATAATACCCATTACCCCTCCTGCTGCTAAAGCACTTTCAGCTGAAACTTCAAGACCCATTGAAGTTCCTAATTCTTTCAAAAATGGTCCAACAGTTAGGGCAGCAAAAAAACCATAAACAACTGTTGGTATACCAGCTAAAATTTCAATTAATGGTTTTGCATATTGTCTAACTTTAGTTGATGCATATTCAGCTAAATAAATTCCACTCATTAATCCAATTGGGATAGCAACGCACATAGCAATAAATGCAATAAAAAAAGTACCTGCAAAAATAGGGACTGCTCCAAAAGTATCTGAATACATTGTCGGATCTAAAGCCTCAGAAGAATCTCTAACAAAAGCTTTTGCTGGATACCAGTGAGTTCCAAAGACAAAATCAAATAATGGAATTACTTTAAAAAAATCTATAGTTTGAAATATAAGTGAGAAAACTATTCCAACTGTAGTTAATATTGCAGCTAAAGAAGCTGTAAATAAAACTGCGTTCAAAAATTTTTCAACTGGTTCTCTTGTTCTAGAATTAGATGAAATTCTTTTATACGCATAAGCAACAGAGGCAATAATTGCAGATAATACTATAACAACTTTTGAACTTTGAGCTATTGATCGAAGACTTAAATATTTTTCAGCTGAAGCTTCAATAAAAGGTGTAATTTCTCCAGTGAATTGCCCTCGAGACAATGCTTTTGATTTTTCGTATAATAAATTTAATTCATCATCAAGATAACCTTGATTTGAATAATCACTTAAGATTAATAGTTTTACAATTGTGGGCTCAAAAATTGCCCATAATGAAAAAATTATAAAGGCTGGTATTGCACACCAGATTGCAAGATAATAACCATAAAATTGTGGTAATGCGGTTAATCTTTTTTTTGTAGATTGAATTGTATATGCTTTTTTGCGTCCAAAATAATAGCTTGTGAAACCTAGAAGAACAATAAATGTAAATAATATTAAGTTCACAGAATCTCCTTAAGTGAGGACTTTACTCTTTTTTTAAAAAAAAGGGGTCTAAAAAGACCCCCTTTTTAATCATTTGTTAACTGAGGAATAATTAATTACCCATAGCAACTAGCTTCGTAGCATTAGTTCTAGTTGTTTTATACAACTTAGAGTCTAATGGCACTAAACCAATGTCTGCTAAGTAACCCCCTTTTCCAATAGCTTTCTTAGTTGTGAATTCTTTCACAAACTCATGTAAGCCTGGAATTACTCCAACGTGTGCTTTTTTCACGTAGAAGAATAAAGGTCTAGCAACAGCATAACTGTAGTCTTGAATAGACTTTAATGACGGTTGTCCACCATCAATACTTGCTGCTTGCAATTTATCTTTTGCAGCTAAGAAATAACTGAAACCAAAGAAACCAAACATTTCTTTATCTTGAGTTAACTTTTGGATGATTAAACTATCGTTTTCTCCAACTTCAATAGCAGCACCATCTTCTCTGTAAAGTTTTTGAGGTTTTTTGTATTTTTTATTTCCAGCTTCAAAACCAGCTTTATAAAGAGCTTTAGCTTCTTTAGTCATACCTTTTTTCATTACTAAAGAATTCCAAGCATCTCTAGTTCCTGATGTTCCTGGTGGGATCATCACTGAAATTTTTTGTTTTGGTAAGCTAGGGTCAATTTGGTCCCAAGTTTTATAAATATTTGGAACTAATTTACCATCAACAACTGTATGAGCAGCAAGTGCTAAATATAATTGTTCTTTAGTAAAGTTTACTGGTTTTGCATCTTTGCTGTAAGCTAATGTAATACCATCGTTACCAATTACGATCTCAACGATATCATTAACACCATTTTTTTTACATAGAGCTTTTTCTTTATCTTTCATAGCTCTTGATGCATTTGTAATATCTGGATGTTGTTCACCTACACCAGCACAGAATAGTTTAGCTCCACCACCAGTACCAGTAGACTCGATTACAGGAGTTTTAAATCCTGAACCACCAAATCTTTCAGCAACAACTGTTGCATAAGGGAATACTGTAGAAGAACCAACTATCTTAATTTGATCTCTTGCTTGAGCAACAGTTGCAATTGAAAGTGCAACTAAAGAAGCAATTACTATAGTTAGTTTTTTCATTATCTTTAATCCTTTCGTTATTTATTAATTAAAAGATGATTGACTCGTATAAATTTATTGAATCTTTAATATTACAGAATTGTTACACTTTTGTTAAAAAGGTAACTTTTTAGTTGTATTTTTTTGATATAATTATTTGATCAATATCAGTTTCTAAGCCACCAATACATGAAACAGGGTTTACCTGTTCATTAAGAGCTAGTTCTTTGGTTGGACGTAAAGTTATTTCTAGTTTTACTAAGTTTACTAATTCCTCTCTAATTTCTTCATCGTATCTCCAGCTTGGCCATGAACTTGGGGTTGAAAATATAGAGGTTAAATAGCTTGTAGCCATAGTATATCTATAATTACTCAAATTTTCATTCCTCAATAAAAAATCTCTTACAGAATTAAAAATATTCCTACATCTAAAAGAATCTGAAAAATAATTTTCCTTCTTGAGATTTCTATTCATAGGAACAGAAACAATTAAATCAATTGAATTTTTAGAATACGAGGTAACTACGTCTGTATAAAATTCAGCTTCAGTAACTTCTAAATGATCTTTAATAGAAGGATATGAAGTTTTCAAATCTGCCTCTAATCTAAAAATTCCAATATCAAAAACTGTAAGTTGCTGATTTCTTAATAATGTTGTGATATCTTTAGAAAAAACACTTGTTGTTATAGAGCTTAATAAAAAAGCAAAAATCAAAATATTTTTAAATATTTTAATCATATAAAAAATTAATTAAAAGATTAACATTAATCAAGTAAAGAATTGTTAAAAAAACCTTCTAAAACTATTACAATATAATATTTTTTAAATTTAAGTTTTCGCTGGTAAATAAATTTGAATTTCAGTTCCTTGGTTTTCCTCACTTAGAATCTCATAGTGTCCACGATGTTGAGTAACTATATGTTTAACAATAGCTAATCCTAAACCGGTTCCACCAACCTTGTTACTTTGTTCAAGATCTACCCTAAAAAATCTTTCTGTAATTCTAGAAATATATCTTTGAGGAATGCCAACACCTTCGTCTTTAATACTGATCATAAAATTTTTTTCTAACAATTTACCATCGCTAATTTTGCTTGATATAAAAATAGACTTATTTTCCTTTGAATACTTAATTGCATTATCTAAAAGATTAGAAAAAACAGTTTGTAATTTTTTTTCATCTCCAATAACAACTGTTGGATTGGCGAGAGATAAATTAATATTTAATTTCTTTCTTTTTAAAACAACCTCAAAATTACTGATGATTGTTTTGAAAAGATCATTTATATCAACTAAAGAGTTTGGCCTTATGTGTTCTTCTAATTCAATTCTTGTGAGTATTAAAAGATCATTAATTAAATTTTCCATTCTATTTGATTGATCAGTCATTATTTTCATAAATTTTTTTTTAGCCTTTTCATCATCAGACGCTGGGCCCTCAATTGTTTCTAGTGATCCTTTGATTGCCATTAAAGGTGTTCTTAATTCATGGCTTACATTTGCTACAAAATCAGTTTTAAATTTTTGTGCTTTTGTAATTTCAGTAAAATCTTTTAAAAATAACACAACAGAGTCTGGTTCAGTAAACAAATGAGTTGGGCCAGGAATAATATAAATTTTATAGAATTGATATGATGGGAGGTCTATTTCAATGTCAATATTTTTTGTTTTATTTTCAACAATTGCTTTTTCAATATTTTCTATTAATTCTGGTTTTCGAATTATAGAAGATATGTTTTTATCAATTAAATTACTTCCAAATCTTTTTAATGCACTTGGATTGGCATATTTAATTATGTTAAATTTATTTAATGCAAAAAATTGATCCTCAAGCTCATCAATAATTACTCTTTTGGTTTTTTCCTCTCTTTTATTAATTATTGTAGCAGTATTTATTGATTTGTTTTTTTTTTGATTAAGTAAATAGAGGAGATAAATTATAACAACTATAAGTAGAATGATGAAATATTCCATAAATTTAGACGGCTTAATTTTGCATCATTAAACTTTTTAATGCAAATAAATTAAGGAAAAATTAACTAATGATTTGGTGAAATATTGTTAAAAAATATTTTTGCTGTTTCTTCCCAAGTGAATTTTTTTGCAAATTCAAGACAATCATTTCTATTAACTTTCAAAGCTTTATGAGCTGAAACTTTAAGATCATTATCTAAACAATTTATTTTGGAACCCTCAAATATATCTTTAGGACCTGGAACAGGATAAGCAGCTACAGGTGTTCCGCAATTTAAAGACTCACAAACTACAATTCCAAATGTATCTGTTTTACTTGGAAATACAAAAACATCGGAAGATGCAAAATGAGACGCTAATTCACCGTTTGTTTTTTCTCCTAAAAAAATATCTTTAGGAAATTCTTTTTTTAATTTTTTTAAATCAGGTCCCTTTCCTATTATCATTTTTGTACCCTCTAAATCACATTCTAAAAAAGCTCTTATGTTTTTTTCAACTGCAACTCTTCCAACATAAATCCAAATCGGTCTTTTATGTGGTAAATCAATTTTTTTCGGACTCTTAAAAGCTCCATGATTGCCTCCTCTTGTCCAAGTAATCATTTTATTATTATCTATACCTATATCGATTAATTCTTTTCTCATAGATTCTGTTGTTACTAAGATTCTCTCAGCCTTGTTATGAAAGTTTGCTAAGAATTTTTCAGCCCATTTTGCAGGTATAATAGGAAAGTAAAGCTTAAGATATTTATCAAATCTTGTATGAAAACTTGTGGTAAACTTTAGTTTATTCTTCAAACAATATCTTCTTGCCATAGTCCCTATAGGACCTTCAGTAGCTATATGAATTGCATCAGGTTTTATTTTCTTTATTAAGCTACCAACTCTTGGCCAAACATTAATAGATATTCTAATTTCATTATATTTTGGCATCGGAAAAGTTAAAAATAATTCTGGTGTGATATATTCTATTCTATGACCTTGTTCTTTTAAAATTTTACCTGTTTCATGCAAGGTTCTTACAACACCATTTACTTGTGGAAAATATGCATCTGTTGCGATTAAAATTTTCATTAATTACGAAGCTTTTTTTAAGTCTTCATTTTTAATAGGTTTAATTATTTCTTGAGTGTCTAAATATTGTTCTCTTATTTTATCCCAATATAATATTTCAAAGCTACCATCGTAATTTTCGGCTAATGCAGTGCAAGATTCTACCCAGTCTCCACAATTTAAATAATTGACCCCATTAAAATCTCTATCCTCAGCATGATGGATATGGCCACAAATTATTCCATCAAATTTTTTTCTTTTTGCATAATCTGAGAGTGTTTTTTCATATTCACCAATATATTTGACGGCGTTCTTAACCTTATATTTTAAATATTTTGCAAGAGACCAATATTCTTTTCCTCTCAACCTTCTAAAGAAATTAATTATTACATTTATTTGTAACAATAAATTGTAAGCTATTGATCCAAGTTTAGAAAGCCATTTAGCATGTTTCATAACACCATCCCAAGCATCACCATGAACAACAACATATTTTTTTCCAGCATTTGTCTCATGAATAACTCTATTAACCATATGGATGTCACCAAAATTCATTGGAATAAATTTTCTTAACATTTCATCATGGTTGCCCATAATATAGAAAACTTTAGTGCCATGTCTTGCTTTTCTTAAAATTTTTTGGATTACATCATTATGTTCTTGAGGCCAAAAAAAACTTTTTTGCATTTCCCAGACATCTATAATGTCTCCTACAAGATAAAGATTTTCAGATCTTGAGTTTTTAAAAAACTCTAAAAGTTTTTTCGCCTGACAACCCTTGGTACCCAAATGCACATCAGAAATAAAAATGCTTTTGTATTTAAGTATGTTAGGCATTTAAAGGCCTATATTTTAATACAACTGTAACACGAATCATGTATTTCTTATCTCATTTAAATGTTACAAATTTGTTAAAAATTTTTTAAGGATTAATTATGTTGTATTGTTTAATTTACAATCAAAACTCTTCCTCTGGAAGAAAATCAAAATTCATAAATAGGGTTTTATCTAAGTTAAAAGAAAATAATTCAGTAGAATACTTTGAGACCAAAACAATAAATCAAGCTAAGAAAATTTTTAAAAACTTTAATCAAAAAAATTATGATCGATTAATAGTTGCTGGTGGAGATGGATCTGTTTCTTTTGCAATTAATGAATTAATAAAGAATGATTTTAATTTTAAAGACGATTTTGCTATAGGCTATATACCTGCTGGGACAGCAAATTTATTGCAAGCTGAATTATCAATGAATAAAAAGGTTGATGATATAGTCAATGTATTGATTTCTAATAATTATAAATCCTCTAATCTTGTAAAAATTAACGAGAATTATTTCTTTTTAATGGCTGGCATAGGATGGGATGCAAAAATTGTTCATTCAATTAATTCAAAAATTAAAAAAATTCTTGGAAAAGTGATATTTGGTATCAAAGGTTTTCAATATTTCTTGTTTATGAATAATAAAAAATTAAATGTTACTTTTGATGGACAATTTTATCAAGCAGACTGGATATTATCTTCAAATACCAAATATTACGCTGGACATCATAAAATAAATAAAACAAATATTTTTGAAAATAAAATAGTCACATATATATTTAAGGATTTAACTAGGATCAATTTATTATATTCTATATTTTTAATAATTCTTAATGGTGATTTAAGTAAAAATAAAAATGTTATTACTACTTATTCACAAAACATTACAATTGATGGAAATGATTTGATACCTGTTCAAATTGATGGAGATAATTTTGGTTCATATAAAAAAATTCATTTAAATCTATCAAATAAAAAAGTGAATTTTCTTGTAAAATAATTATTTTACTCTGCCATAAATATCTTGATATCTCACTATATCTGTTTCTTTTAAAATCGAGCCTACTTGAGCTTCAATTATTTTAACTGGTTTTTTATAGGGATTTTCTATTCTATGGATTGCACCTAGTGGAATAAAAATAGTTTCATCAGGTTTCATAGTGAAATATTTCTTATTTAAAGTAATTTTAGGTTCACCATGAGTAACTACCCAATGTTCAGCTCTATGATGATGTTTTTGAAGACTTAATATACCTTTTGGTTTTACATATAATTCTTTAATTAAGAATTCCTTACCATTAAATAGATTTACATAACTACCCCAAGGTCTATGAAATACATTCTTCTTTTTAAAATAATGTCTTTTATTTCGTCCGTACATCTTACAGATTTCTTTCCAAGATCCTAAATCAGACCAAGGAATATCTAATTTGATAGCATTTATATCTTTGGTTTTTTCTAATATTGCATAGTCAAAAGACTTGGCTTTTGCTTTTGTGAAAGATTGTTTGTTTAAATAATATACATTACTTTTATATTTTGCTTTTAATACTGCTTTATTACAATTTCGATAAATATTTGGTTGGTGTTTCTTAAAATTATTTATTATTGAATCTTTTCTCAAATAAAACATTCCAGAATTCCAATAACCTTTTTTACTAATTATTTGTTTAGCTTTAGCCTTTTTGGGTTTTTCTACAAATCTAGTTACTTTGTTACTTTTTGTTAAAAAATAACCAAATTCACTTGAGGGCATTTTGGGTTTAATCCCAAAAATAAAGATATTGTTTTGAGTAAGTTTCTTTTGATTTTTTTTGATAGCTTTATTGAATAAACCAACTTTTTCTATCAAATGATCAGCAGCCAAAAACATTAATGGTTGTTCGTTTGGAATGTCTTTAATTAAAGCCGTACTTAATATAGCGGGTGCAGTATTTCTTTTTGCTGGCTCTAAAACTATCTTGAATTTTCTTATTTTGTGTTTTTTTAAATGTTGTTTTACTTGTCTTAAATATTTTGCATTAGTGCTTATAATTGGTGCATCATATATAGATGCTTTAACTCTTTCTAAAGTTTTACCTAATAAAGTCCAATTACCAAAATCAATAAATTGTTTTGCTTGATGTTTTTTAGCTTTTGGCCAAAGTCTTGTTCCAGCGCCACCACATAAAATAACTGGGCGAATTTTCATTAAATTTTTGAATATTCCTTAACTTCTTTTTTCTTACCAGGATGAGTTGGGGCTCCTAAACTTGCTGGCCCAACTGTTTGTGCATATTTCCAAAGAGTTCCCGAGCCAAAATCAGATTTTTTAGCTTTCCATTTTCTTCTTCTTGAAGCTAATTGTGCTCTTGTTAAACGAACATTAATTGTTCCTTTTTTAGCATCGATATCAATTAAATCACCATTTCGTAAAAGAGCAATCGGTCCACCTAAAGCTGCCTCTGGACCTACGTGGCCAACACAAAATCCTCTTGTTGCGCCAGAAAATCTTCCATCAGTGATTAAAGCAACTTTCTCGCCTTTTCCTTGACCATAAATTGCACCTGTTGTTGAAAGCATTTCTCTCATACCTGGTCCACCAACTGGGCCTTCGTATCTAATAATTATCACATCACCATCTTTATATTTTCTACTTTGAACAGCTTTCATTGCACTTTCTTCATTATCAAAACATCTTGCTCTTCCAGTAAATTGTAATTTTTTTAGACCCGCAATTTTTACAATTGCACCTTCTGGAGCTAAATTTCCTTTTAATCCTACAACACCACCATCTGGTGATAAAGGTCTGTTATAAGCTCGTAATACTTTTTGTTTTGGATTAAATTTAATACCTTTTAAATTTTCTTTCATTGTTTTACCTGTAACTGTCATGCAATCTCCATGAATATATCCACCATCATATAAAGTTTTTAAAAGCATTGGCACACCACCTGCTAACCACATATCTTTTGCAACATATTTTCCACCTGGTTTTAAGTCTGCAAGATAAGGTGTTCTTTTAAATATTTTTGCAACATCCATTAAATCAAATTTTATTCCTGCTTCATTTGCAATAGCTGGTAAGTGTAATGCAGCATTAGTTGAGCCTCCAGTTGCAGCTACAATTGTTGCAGCGTTCTCTAATGCTTTTCTTGTAACGATATCTCTTGGTTTAATTTTTTTTGCTAATAATTCCATAACCATTCGGCCACTTGCTTTTGCATACTTATCTCTTTCTTCATATGGAGCTGGTGTTCCTGCTGAATAAGGTAACGCTAAACCGATTGCTTCTGAAACACATGCCATTGTATTTGCAGTAAACTGACCACCACACGCTCCCGCCGTAGGACACGCTACTAATTCTAATTTTCTTAATTCTTTTGCAGACATTTGACCTGATGAATGTTTTCCAACCGCCTCAAAAACATCAACTACAGTTACATCTTTACCTTTATATTTTCCCGGAAGGATTGAGCCGCCATAAATAAAAACACTTGGAACGTTTAACCTAACCATGGACATCATTAATCCTGGCAAAGATTTATCACAACCTGCAATACCTACTAATGCATCATAACAATGACCTCTTACAGTTAATTCAGCACTATCAGCTATGACTTCTCTTGAAATTAAAGACGATTTCATTCCTTCATGACCCATGGCAATACCATCAGTAACCGTAATTGTACAAAATTCTCTTGGTGTCCCTCCTGATGCTCTAACCCCCTTTTTCACTGATTGCGCTTGTCGCATAAGGGCAATATTGCAAGGAGCAGCTTCATTCCATGTTGATACAACTCCTATAAATGGTTTTGATACATCTTTTTCAGTTTCACCCATTGCATAATAAAAAGATCTATGAGGTGCTCTATCTGGACCTAAGGATGTATGTCTACTTGGTAATTTTTTTTTATTAAATTTCCGCATTATAAACTCTCAATAGTTAAAGATATTTTTTTGATATTATCTTTAAGACTACTATAGTTAGTTTTTTCTTGTTCAACAATATTTTTTGGTGCTCTATCTGTAAAGCCTTTATTAGATAATCGTTGAGAAATCTTATCTAGTTCGTCTTGATATTTGTTCTGACGTTTTTGCAAGTTTTCTTTAATCAAATTAAGATCAACATTCTCATCAAAATAAATCTTAAAAATGTCCCCAGAAATAACAAGTGTTGCAGAGGGTTTATCCTGTTCTTTATCAAAAAAATTATTGATACGACCCAGTTTTTTTAAAATAACATCATTATTATTAACTAATGATTTGTTTTTTTTATCAATTTTATTAATTGCAACATCAATAAATGAACCAGGGCTGACATTTAACTCATTTTTAAATGATCTTAATTCAGAGATAATTTTAATAATTTTTTCAACTTCTTTGAGAGATCGGTCTTTTTTGATTTTTCCAGTAGGCCAATTTTTATACATAAGGAAATTTTTATTAGACTCATCAAATTTGTTCTTTAACCATATTTCCTCAGTTACAAATGGTATGAAAGGATGAAGCATAACCAATATTTGCTTAAAAACATAAGCAGAAACTTCTTTTACCTCTGTTTTTGCCTTTTTATCATCAGAGTAAAGAATTGTTTTAGACAGCTCAATATACCAGTCACAATATGAGTGCCATGCAAATTGATAGGCATTTTTTGCTGCTTCGTCAAATCGATAATCTTCAATATTTTTTTGAATTTTATTTTTAGTTTCTATTAACTCAGAATAAATCCATTTATTGATATTTAATGAGATTTTTGGAACTTTATTGGTTTTTTTAAAATCACATTTATTAGTAATTAAAAAATTATTAGCATTCCATAATTTATTTAAGAAGTTTCTATATCCTTTAACTCTATCTTCTGAAAGTTTAACATCAGTTCCTGGGGACGCCATAGAAAGCAAAGTAAAACGTAATGCATCAGCGCTATATTTTTCAATGAGATCTAATGGATCAATAACATTCCCTTTTGACTTAGACATTTTTTGTCCTTTTTCATCTCTTACTAAAGCATGAACATAAATATCTTTGAATGGTTCTTTATTTAAAAATTCCATACCAAACATAATCATTCTAGCTACCCAGAAAAAAATAATATCAAAACCTGTTACTAAAACTGTTGTTGGATAAAATTTCTTTACATAATCTTTTTTATCAGGCCAACCTAAAGTTGCGAATGGCCATAATCCTGAAGAAAACCATGTATCTAAAACATCAGGATCTCTAGTAAGTTTTACATCTTTTTTATAATGTTTTTTTGCTTGTTTAATTGCATCATTTTCATTGATCGCAACAAAGATTTTTTGATCAGGTCCATACCAAGCTGGTATTTGATGTCCCCACCACAATTGTCGTGAAATACACCATGGCTCAATATTATTCATCCACTGAAAATAAGTTTTAGACCAGTTAGTTGGAAAGAAATTTGTTTTTTTTGTCTTAACAATTTTTTTAGCTTTGATCGCTAATTTCTTGGCATCAACAAACCATTGTTCTGTTAAAAAAGGTTCAATTACTGAATTTGATCTATCGCCGTATGGAACTTTATTTTTGATGTTTTCCTCTTTTACAAAGAAATCTTTTTCTTTTAATTCATTTAATATTTTTTTACGTGCATCAAACCTATCTAAGCCAATATAATCTTTTGGAGCATTATCATTTATTTTTCCTTCTTCAGTAAAAACATTAATTATTTCTAATTTATTTCTTTGACCAACGTCATAGTCATTAAAATCATGCGCTGGTGTGATCTTAAGTGCTCCAGTTCCCTGCTCCGGATCAGCATAATTATCTTTAATAATTTTTATTTTTCTACCTACGATTGGTATTGTGACAGTTTTGCCAACATGATTTTTATATCTTTTATCCTTCGGATTTACCGCAATCGCAGTATCCCCTAGCATTGTCTCAGGTCTCGTGGTGGCAATAGTGATATATTCTGAAGAATTGTCTATTGGGTATCTAATATAGTAAATCTTAGAATTCATCTCTCTTTGATCTACTTCCAAATCTGAAATCGCAGTTTTTAAAACAGTGTCCCAATTAACAAGTTTTTCAGCCTTATAAATCAATTTTTTTTTATGTAATTCTACAAAAACCTTAATGACTGATTTTGATAAATTTTCATCCATAGTGAATGCATTTCTTGACCAATCACATGAGCATCCTAATTTTTTTAGTTGATTAATGATTATGTCCCCATATTCATTTTTCCATTCCCATACTTTTTCTATAAATTTTTCTCTGCCAAGGTCAATTTTATTTAAATTCTCTTTTTCTAATTTTCTCTCAACAAGTGCTTGAGTGGCAATACCTGCATGATCAGTTCCAGGTTGCCATAAAGTTTCATAATTATTCATTCGATAATAACGAACTAATAAATCTTGAATTGAATTATTTAAAGCATGACCCATATGTAAACTTCCAGTTACATTAGGTGGTGGAATTACAATCGAAAATTTTTTTGAATTTTTTTGTGGTTTAAATAATTTATTTTTCTCCCAATAACCATAAATTTTATCTTCAACTTTTGAATGTATATATTTATCGCTTATCATGGGTGTTATTAGTTTATAATTTAATAATCTAAATTAACAATAATCAAATTGGAACGTTATTTAATAGACTAATTGCAAATATTTTATATAAAACTCAGTGTAGCTATCTTCTAAAACATATGGCAACGTGGCGGAATGGTTACGCAGAGGATTGCAAATCCTTGTATCCCGGTTCGATTCCGGGCGTTGCCTCCAAAAAAAATCTTGTTTTAGTGAAAAAAAAAAGTAAGTTGAGATTTTAATATTCCTCGGTAGCTCAGTTGGTAGAGCAGTTGACTGTTAATCAATTGGTCGCAGGTTCGAGTCCTGCCCGAGGAGCCAAAAATTATCCAACCTTTGAAATATTGTTACTTCCTGCCTGTAATGATTTATTAAATTTCAATTTTTGATCAGCATTTAGTTCAGAATATAATTTCACTAAAAAGTTATAATTTACATTCATATGACCTTCTTGTGATTTCTCTAAATTTATAAGATATTCTGAAAAATCCTCAAAAAAATAATTAATTGGTACTTTAAGATAGTTCGATAATTGTAATAACCTAATTGAACTTACTCCATTAGTGCCTTTTTCATATTTTTGAATTTGTTGAAATGTGACGTTGATTGCTTTTGCTACTTTAGTTTGAGTTAAACCTAGTGCTAGTCTTCTAAGCTTAAGCTTATTGCCTAAATGCTTATTAAAATTATCTTCCATTAAGACCCCTCTTAATTATTTAAAAAACTAATTGAACTAGTTTTTAATACCTACTGCAACAATAAATTTTTATTTTTTTTGCCTAAAAACCCTTATTAGGAGAAATATGTCAAGCATTACTTCAGCTATAATTTGAGAAATATTTCTTGAAATTAGCTTGAACTATAGTATCTGGCTCAGGAAAAGTTTAGTTCTATCACTCTTTGGATTAGCAAAAAATTCTTTGGTATCAGCTTTTTCTACTATCATTCCTTCATCCATAAATATCATTTGATCTGCAACTTCTTTTGCAAAACCCATTTCATGAGTAACTACGATCATAGTCATTCCTTGTTTTGCTAAATTAACCATAACATCTAACACTTCTTTAATCATTTCTGGATCTAAAGCAGATGTAGGTTCGTCAAAAAGCATTATTTTAGGCTCCATACATAAAGCTCTTGCAATAGCAGCTCTTTGTTGTTGTCCCCCAGATAATTGTCCTGGATATTTTTGTGCCTGATCAAGAATTTGTACTCTTTCTAGATGTTTTAATGCTAATTCTTCTGCCTCTTTTTTGGGCATTTTTTTAACCCAAATAGGAGCTAATGTGCAGTTATCCAAAATAGATAAGTGAGGAAACAAATTAAATTGTTGAAATACCATTCCAACTTCAGCTCTAATTTGTTCAATATTTTTTGTATCCTCTGTTAATTCAGTTCCATCAACAACAATATTACCTTCTTGATGCTCTTCTAATCTATTAATACATCGAATTAATGTAGACTTTCCTGATCCAGATGGACCACAAACAACAATTTTTTCTTTTGGTTTAACTTCTAAATTTATTCCTTTTAAAACTTGGAAATCACCAAACCACTTATTCATATTACTTATTTGGATAATACTATCTGACATAAATTTTTATCTATCGGTTTTATATTTTTGTTCTAGATTATAACTATATTTACTCATTGCATAACAAATAATCCAGAAAATTATAGCAGCAAATACATACCCCTCCATAGCAAATCCTAACCATTTCGGATTTGTTTTAGCTAAATTTAACATTCCAACTATTTCTAATAATCCGACAACAAATATTAATGGAGTGTCTTTTACTAGTGCTAAGAAAGTATTTGCTATTCCTGGTATTACTAATTTAAGAGCTTGTGGTAAAATTACGAAAATATGCATTTTCCAATAACCCATACCTAATGATTTAGCAGCCTCATACTGACCTCTTGGTAATGCTTGTAAACCACCTCTGATAACTTCTGCAACATACGCAGCTTCAAATAAAGAAATTGCAATTATGGCTCTTACTAATTTATCAATAAAAAAGTCTTCTGGTAAAAACATTGGAAACATTACGGCAGACATGAATAAAACTGTTATTAGTGGAACACCTCTCCAGAATTCAATAAAGCCAACTGATATATATCTAATTAATGGAAATTCTGATCTTCTGCCAAGAGCGAAAGCCATTCCGATTGGAAAACAGAAAATAAGACAGAAAAAAGAAATTATAAATGTTAGCGACAGACCTCCCCATGCACCTGTTTCAACCCAATTTAAACCATCTAATTTTCCAAGTTCAATGTATTCTTCAAAAAAAAGAAAATATTTCAAAATTACATAAAGCGCTAAAGGAACTATTAAAAAGTAATAAAACTTAAATTTACTTGGAATAAAAAAACCAATGATAATAGATAAAATTGCAGCAATAATTCCATAAGAAAAGTCAAAAAATACAGGGCCACCTGAAATAAAAAAGAAGATAAACAAAAACGCAATTAAAGGATAAATAACTACATAATAAAGTGTTAAATATTTCTTAAATTTATCAGTCGCAAAATATCCAACAGAACCAAGTAATACTAAAGCTACAAATGATAAATTAATTCTCCATTGTTCTGCATTTGGATACATGCCATACATAAATCTTCTCATCCAAACCTTAATATATGTCCAGCATGCGCCAGAACCCGTACAAACATCTTTTGTATCTCCTGCAAAACTAGCATCAATAACAAACCAGCTTAATATAGGTGGTAGAGATTTGATGATTATGAATATTATCAATAATGACAAAACAGCATTAAAATTATTTGTGTTAATATGTTTGTTTAAGAGGTCTAAATTTTTTATTCCGCTGTACTCTATTCGAATGAAATAAAGACCCACAAAACCAAGTGCTAGAGGTAATAAGAAACTTAAAAAATTAGGTAAAAAACTAGTTAAATTTAACCTAAAAAAAGAATTTAGAAAAACATCTAAAATACTAATAAAAAATAAAAAAGAACCAAGATACAAAAAGGTATTAAGATTAGTTCTATCAGGTTTTAAAAAATTAATACTCGACATTATTTCTCCTGAATAGCTATTTTTTTGTTATACCAATTCATTAAAATTGAGATTGAAATACTCAAGGTTAGATAAGTAAACATGGTGATTGATACTATTTCAATTGCCTTACCAGTTTGCATTAATGCTGTTCCGGCAAAAACTAATACTAAATCTGGATAAGCTATTGCTGCTGCTAAAGATGAATTTTTAGTTAAATTTAGATATTGATTTGTTGTTGGTGGAATTATTATTCTCAAAGCTTGAGGCATAATTACTAATTTAAGTACTTGGTTAGGTGTAAGTCCAATTGATGCTGCTGCCTCTTTTTGACCTTTACCAACACCTTGAATTCCAGCTCTGACACATTCTGCGATAAATGTAGCTGTATATAAAGATAAAGATAATGTTAATGCTATTAATTCTGGGGGTAAACTAACTCCACCCTCATAAATAAATGATGTTGTTGCCAATTGTTT
>CACHSP010000009.1 GCA_902582605.1 uncultured Pelagibacteraceae bacterium
GCCAAATAAATGCTGGAACGTACAGGCCTTTTATAGTTAGAAAAAAAACTCCAAACATTGCCTCAGCATCTTGTGGGAGTGGCAAAGCACGTAATGCAGCAAAATACCAAAAGAAAATTTGAAGTAGTAATGGAATATTTCTAAAAAACTCAACATAAAAAGCTGCAAATTTATTAATTAAATAATTAGGGGATAATCTTGCTATACCAACTATTACTCCTAAGATTGTTGCAATAATTATTCCAATTACAGATACTAGGATAGTATTTAAAAGACCAACTAAATAAGCTCTAAAATATGAATGTGATCCATCATATTCAATTAATGAAAACTGAACGTCAAAAGAAGATTCTTGAGATAGAAAACCATAACCAAAATCAATACCTCTATTTTCCATATTGATTTGGGCGTTATAAGTAAAAAAACCGAAAACTAAAACTACAGCTAAAACTGTAATTAATTGTGGGACTATATCTTTAAGTTTAAAATTCACTTTGCCGATAATATATGAGTTTATAAAAAAAGGGCTAGAAAAATCTAGCCCTTTTTAATTAATTTAAACTACAATTATCTTGCAGGTGGAACGTAAAGTATTCCGCCTTTTGTCCATAATTGGTTTGGACCTCTGTCTGGTAAAATTCCAGTGTCAGCTATATTTCTCTTATAGCTTTCACCATAATTACCAACTTGCTTGATAATTCTTAAGCTCCAGTCGTTATCTAGACCAAAAGCAGCACCTAATTCACCTTCAGCACCAACTAATCTTTTGATTGCTGGGTTGTCTGAAGTTTTCATCATGTCTGCATTTGCTGAAGTAATACCATATTCTTCAGCTTCGATCATAGTGTTCAAAGACCATCTTACGATATCTTCCCAAACTGCATCACCTTGTCTAACAACTGGTCCTAAAGGTTCTTTAGAAATAGTTTCTGGTAGAACAATGTGTTCATCAGGGTTTTTCATTTTTGTTCTTTGAGCAGCTAAACCAGATTTATCAGTAGTGTATGTATCACATCTACCTGCATCGTAAGCAGCAACAACTTCGTCAGCTTTTTCAAATGCAACTGGCTCATAAGAAATTCCTTTTGAATTAAAGAAGTCTCTCATGTTTAACTCAGTTGTTGTACCAATGTTTGTACAAGCTGAGATACCATCTTTGAATTGGCTAGTTGAAGTGATACCTGAGCTTTTTCTTACCATGAAGCCTTGACCATCGTAGAAGTTTACTCCAACGAAAGTAAGTCCGATATCAGCATCTCTAGAAAGAGTCCAAGTTGTGTTTCTTGATAAGATATCAATCTCACCAGAAGTTAAAGCAGTAAATCTTTCTTTAGCACTTAGGGGTGTAAACTTAACTTTGTTTGCATCACCTAATACTGCAGCAGCTACAGCTCTACATACATCAACGTCAACACCAGTCCAATTTCCTGCTGCATCAGCATTAGAAAATCCTGGAAGACCTTGAGATACTCCACATCTTACAAACCCTTTTTTCTGAGTGTTTTTAAGTGTTTTAGATTTTTTAGCAGCCATAGACTCTGTTGTAAAAGTGAACAACACAGCAACCATAGCAACTAAAGAAGTTAATTGTTTTAAGTATTTAAACATATTTCTTCCTATTGTTTATTTATTTGTTAACAAATAATTCAAAATTACTTTTGAATATTCTTAATTTAAGCATGATAAAAATAGGGGTTCAAGGGAAATTTAATCTCATTTCAAATTAATTGAAAATCTAGTCAAGTTAAATTTTGACCAAAAATGTGCTAGTAATGGCGCGCCCTGAAGGATTCGAACCTACGACCCTCGGTTTAGAAAACCGATGCTCTATCCAGCTGAGCTAAGGGCGCAAAATCATACTACATATACAATAATTAATTAATTTTTAAAAAGAAATTTTTTCACAAGAAGCAAAATTGTTAATAACTCAATTCGTCCAACAATCATGAAAAAAATAAGACAATATTTGGTAAAATATGAAAGGTTATAAAAAGTTAGATCACTTAAACCATATGAACTTGAATTGACAGTATTCATTAATGTTAAAATAGATAACTTAAATGAATTTTCAAAGCTAAATTCGCTTATAGTCAATAAGGTTGTTAAAATAAAAAGTGATAAAATAAATATGAGAACTGATAAAAAATATTTACTTATCTCATTAAAGTCAAAATTAACTTCAGAGAAAAATAACTTATTCTTATATATATTCTTTGGTCTACTGAATGATAAAATTTGATTAACTGAATATATAAATAAAGAATAAATCTTCATAAATCTCAACCCTGAACTTGTGGAAAAAAAAGATCCGCCAATAATTACTAAAATCAAATAAATGAAGGTCAAATTTGTATTTGAATTATCCAGTGTAAAACCAATATTCGACATACTACTTGATATTGATAAAAAATAATTCAAAAAGTTTTGATTAAAACTAAAAAATAAAAAAAAGATAATTAAAACAATAATGAAGTAGATTATTAAATTAATATCTTCATATAGAAAATTAATATTTTTTTTCTTAAAGAAAAATAAATTATAACTAAAAAAAATACTAAAAAAAGATGTTAACATTAAAAATGATAAAACAATTGTTTGGGCGTCATCCTTAATTATGTTAGACAAATTGTTTGTAGGTAAAAAACCTCCTGACGAAATTAGTGAAAATGCTAAATTTAAAGAGTCAAAAGTTCTTATAGAAAATAGATTTAATATTATAAAAATAACTAAAGTTATACCGGAATATATAAAAAACACTTTAATAGCTTGTTTGAATATTTCAGAGGTATTAAATGAAAAAAAATTTGTTAACGTTTTTTTAAAATTTTCATCATAAATATCTATTAGATAAATGATTGAAAATAAGAAATACAATCCACCTATCCATTGGATAGTTGATCTCCATAATATCAGACTTTGATCAATATTTTTTATATTTTCAAAGATAGTAAAACCAGTAGAAGTAAAACCTGAAACTGCTTCAAAAAAAGAATTTATAAAAGTTAGATTATAAATACTTAGGTAAAAAGGAATAGATAAAATTAAAGGTAGTAAAATATATCCAAGAAAAACAGTTAAAATTTTTTGAAAAATCGATGTTTTTTTGGAAGATATTTTTAAACTATAAAAAAGAATTGCTAGAATTAAAGATAAAAATAAACTCAAATAATAAGTATCTAAATTTAGATAAAGATTGAAATAGTAAGAATAAATTATGTTAAAAAAAGATAAAATAGAAATTAATCCAAAAAAGAAACTTAGATATTTAATTTGTAATCCAAACATCTAATTATACTGAACTTAATCTAAAAATATTTTCAACAAAAGATATAGAGTCTTTTTTAACAATAAATACAACTCTATCGTCTTTTTTAAAAACAAAATTTGATCTAGGTATAATTATTTTTTTATCTCTTAATACAGCACCAATCCTTAGTTCATCTGGTAAATTAGAATTTTTAATTTCTTTGTTGATTAATTCTGAAGTTTCGATTATTTCAGCTTCAATTACCTCGTATTCACCATCCGATAGAGTATAAGCATTTTCAATTGTTCCTTTGTGGATATGCTTTAAAATACTTGAAACAGTCGTCATTCTTGGATCTATTAAATCATCAATCTTTAATGATGATTGGAGAAGTGAATAATTTGGTTTGTTAATCAATGCCATTGTTCTTTTATCATCTATATCTTTTTGGTCTTTAGCAAATTTTTCAACTAAGACACTTACCATTAAGTTATCTTCATCATCATTTGTAAGAGCTAATACAGTTTCGGCTTCCCCTAAATTTGCTTCAGTTAAAACTTCTTCATCTAATCCATCACCATTTATAACAATAGCATCATTTAATTGATTTGCTAAAAACTCTGCTCGCTCTTTATTCTTCTCAACGATTTTAACTCGCACTGTTTCCAAGGTCTCTTCAATGTTCTTAGCTAAATTAAAACCAATATTTCCTCCACCAATAATTAAAATCTTTTTTGAAATTTTTTCTTCATGGCCAAAAGCTTCGAGAGTTTCTGACATTTGTGATGAATTAATAATTACATAAATTTTGTCATCCTTTTTTACCGAGTCTGTTTTTTTTGGAATAAAAAATTTATTATCTCGATTAATTCCAATAATATTTGCCTCTAATTTTGGGTATTTATTTGTGAGTTCATTAAACTTAATACCTATAGATTTACAATCCTCTTTAATGAATATCTCCAATAATCTTATCTTATTATCAGCAAAAGGTACACTATCTAACGCTCCTGGTGCCTCCAATTTTCTTTGAATTGATTTGGAAATTTCTATCTCAGGAGAAATAATCACATCTATTGGTAAATTTTCTTTATTATAAACTCTTGTAAATCTTGGGTTTAGATAGTCTTGTGATCTAATTCTTGCTATTTTTTTTTGAATATTAAATATTGAAAATGCTATTTGACAAATAAGCATATTAATTTCGTCATTTCTTGTAACTGCTATAATCATATCTGTTTCAGCAGCATTGGCTTTCTCAAGAATTGATGGATATGTAGCTTTTCCAACGATTGCCTTAACATCCAAACTATCATTAATTTTTTGAATATCCTCACTTGATTGATCAATAACTGTTATCGAATGGCCTTGTTCGCTCAATAATTTTGCAATAGTAAAACCTACTCTACCAGCACCACAGATAATTATATTCATTTTAGTTAAATTCTTTTATTCCTAAGCCTTTAAGCTTTCTGTGAAGAGCACTTCTTTCCATACCAACAAAGTTAGCTGTTTTAGATATATTCCCATTAAATTTTTTAAGTTGAATAGTTAAATACTCTTTTTCAAAATTTTCTCTAGCCTCTTTTAATGGTACAGATAAGCTATTTTCACCAATTTTATCATCATAATTGTCGCTTTTTAACGACTCTTTTACAATGTTAGAAATTTTGTCTTTTGTATCAGGTTGTAAAATTGCAATTCTTTCAATCAAATTTCTAAGTTCCCTTACATTGCCTTTCCAATCATGATTCAAAATATATGAGTCATTTTCATCAATATCTAACTCTTTAATATTATAATTTTCGGAAATCATCTTTGAAAAATATCTTATTAACAGAGGTATATCTGAAATTCTCTCATTTAATGATTTAATGTTTATTTCAAAAACATTCAATCTATGGTAGAGATCTTCTCTAAAATTACCTATTTTTATTTCATCTTTTAAATCCTTACTTGATGAACAAATTAATCTAACATCAACATTGATATCATTGGTACCATTTAATCTTTTAAATTTTTGATCAATTAGAACTCTTAATATTTTTGATTGAATGACAAGGGGAATTTCAGAAACTTGATCAATTAATAAAGTACCTTTATTAGCTTTTTCTAAAGCACCATATGAAATGGAACCATCACCCTTTTCCTCCCCAAATAATTCTTGTTCATATTTTTCTGAGTCAAGAAGTGCTCCATTTAGAATAATAAATGGTTTTTTTTCTCTTTTTGAATTTTTATGAATTTTTCTTGCAATTAATTCCTTCCCTGAGCCTGATGGCCCATTTATAAGAATTCTGCTTTCAGTCAAAGATATTTTTTTTATTTGTTCTCGTATTGTAGATATATTTTTACTATCACCAATTAAATCATATGAAGAAAACAACTTATTTTCATAATCCTTATTTTGTTTTTTTAATTGAAGATTTTCAACAGCCCTAGTTATAAAGTTTAATAATCTAGCTTGGTCAAAAGGTTTTTCTACAAATTCAAATGCACCATGCTTTAATGAATTAACAGCCATTTCAATATTAGCATGCCCTGTAATAATAATTACTGGTACATCTTTATTTTTAGACTTGATGTGAGATAATAGCTCTATTCCATCATTATCCCCTTTATCTAATTTTACATCTAGGATAGCAACATCGGGCATTTTTTTGTCAATTTCTTTTAACGCTTGATTATAATTAGCCGCCACTCTAGTTTTGTAACCAGCATCAACAATTAATTCATTTAGGATATTTCTTATATCCGCATTATCATCAACTATTAATATTTCTGTTGTCATTAAAATAAAATCTTATTTGTATTTTTGCACCATTATTAATTGGAATAAATTTTAGTTCACCTTTGTGATCATTTATAATTTTGTTTACTATAGATAGGCCTAGTCCAGTTCCATTTTTTTTTGTTGTGTAATATGGATTTAAAATTTCCTCTATATTATTTTTGTCAAAACCAATACCATTGTCTTCTATTGATATTAAAATATGGTCATTATTTGATGAAATATCAATTAAAATTTTCTTTTTAAAATCAGGGTTTTTTTCAACTTTTTGTTCAATGCTCTCAATAGAGTTCTTTATCAAGTTAATGAAAACTCTTGAAATTTGCTCTTTGTCACATTCGAGTAAAATTTCCTCATTTTTTTTATTTAAATTAATTGCAATGGATTTATTAATCTCAGATAATAATTTGATATTTTCATTTAATAACTTTACTAAATTATTTCTCTTTAAAGTAGGTTTTGGCATTCTCGCAAAATCAGAAAATTCATTTACTAAATTTTCTATTTGTTTTATTTGAGAGTTTATAATTTTTAAATTTTCTTTAAATGATTGTTGGTCTTCATTAGTTATTTGCCCAGAGTATTTAGTTTTAATTCGATCTATTGTTAATTGTATTGGTGTAAGAGGATTTTTGATTTCATGGGCTAGTTTTCTTGATAAATTTCCCCATGCTTTATATCTCTCATTTATAATTAATTTTTCTTGCTGATTTTTGAGTCTACTAATCATAGAATTAAAATTTTTATTCAATATTTCCATATCTTTATCAGTTTTGATTTCTGGTACTTTTGTATTTAAGTTTCCATGACCTATTTCTGTTGATGCTAGAATAAGATTATTTATGGATCTAAAAAACCTTGAAGAAAACCGAATTGCAATTGTAATAGAGATAAATAATAGCAATGAAACAATTATAATATAAATGATAAAAAAAGAAATTTTTATGCCTGTACTTCTTTCTTCAACTGTATAGTAGAAATTTATTGCTTCTTGAGATTCAGTTAAATAGTTTGAGATATTTTTATCTAAAAATTTTACAACATACAAAAAACGATCTTCTGATGATTGCAGTCTCATTATAGCCGCAGAAATGTTTGCTTTTGTATTAATTATCTTTAATGGTCTATCATCCTCAAGAACTAAATTAAGCGCTTTATCAACAGGAGGAATATATTTTTCTTTTTTTTCAGTTGAATATAATAGTTTTTTATTTTCATCAATTATATGAATTTCGTCAACATTCCTTATTAGTTTTTGTGTCTTTAAAAACCTTAAATACTCCTTTGCATTTTCATTTAAAAAATTTGCACTTTTGTTTGTATCAAAAGCAATCAAAATTATATCTGATTGTATTTTATTTCTTACTTCTTCAACATAATTTTTAGCAAGTTCATAGGAATTATTTACGACAGTTGTAACTTTTTTATCGAAGTACTTTTCTAGAGCAAAAGAAAAAAGAAATAGGGAAAAAATTGAAATTAAAATTGATGGTATTAAAGTAAATAATGAAAAATATGTTATGTATTTTTTATTCGATGTGAAGCCATCCTTATCAATATCAATTTTGATTGAATTTTTAACTTCTAAAAAAATAAATATGAATAATAAAATAAGTAAAAAAATATTTGAAATTAGTAAATATTGTAAATTTTTTTCATTTAAATCGACAAAACTTCTATCAATAAATGTCAAAAAGGTTAAAAAACCTAGAAATAGTGTGATACTAGATAGAATAATGATGATTATATTTTTTTTCAAAAATTCTAACATAAATTAGAATTATAGCATTTAAACGAATGAACAACTATTTTGTAATATTAGCTGCTGGAAAAAGTAAGAGATTTAATAAAAAAATACCCAAGCAATTCTTTAATTACCGAAATAAAGAAATAATTGATCATTCTATTGAAAAATCCCTCAGTTCAAAGCTATTTAAGAAAATTTTAATTGTTTCAAGTAATCTTAAACATTTAAAAAAAAAGAAGTATCCTAAATCAATAAGTATTATTAAAGGAGGAAAGGAAAGATCGGACTCCTCTTTTAAAGCTTTAAAATATCTTGAAAGATATAAGCCGAAAAATGTATTTATCCATGATGCTGCTAGGCCTAATTTTTCAATTAGGTTACTAAAAAATATTGCTAAAAATTTGAAAAATAACAAAGCCGTAGTTCCAATTATCAATTCAAAGGACACAATAAAATATAAAATTCAAAATCGAATATTTAATCTTAACAGAAATAATTTATTATTAACACAGACCCCACAAGCATTTAGATTTAAAGAATTATATAAAATTGCAAAAGATCAAAAAAATAAAGTCACTGATGAAGCGACATTATTTATAAATAAAGATTTCAAAATAAAATTTATACAAGGTGAAAAAGCAAATAATAAAATTACATATATTGATGATATAAAAACTCCCAAAACTTTTTATGGTATAGGTTTCGATATCCATAAGTTAGTTAAAAATAAGAAACTTTATCTTGGAGGATTAAAAATTCCTTTTCATTCAGGTCTTGAGGGTCATTCTGACGGAGATGTAATTTTGCATGCAATTATTGATTCTATTATAGGAGCTGTTAGAAAAAAAGATATTGGAACATATTTTCCTAATACAAAAAAATTTAAAAATATTAGATCTCCAAAAATGCTAAAGCCAATTATATTAAATCTTAATAAATCTAATTTAATTATAAATAACTTGGATATAAACTTAATTTGTCAGAAACCAAGAGTTTCAAAATATAGAAACAAAATAATTAAATCAGTTTCAAAATTAACTGGTCTTAATGAAAAACAAATAAATTTAAAGGGTAAAACTGTGGAAAAATTAGGTTTAATAGGAAAAGAAAAGGCTATCGCTTGTGAAACCATAATTTCAATCACAAAATATGATTAAAACTTTTAATTCATTATTAGTAACAATGTTTGGACTAGGAAAAATTAAGATTATTCCTGGAACTTTTGGATCCTTAGCTACAACTATTTTTCTTTATATCTTTTTTCATATATTAAAGATATCACCAAATATAGTCTTAATAGGTTTGCTTATTATTTTTATTTATTCATTCATAGCAGTAGCATCCCATATAAAGGAGAAAGAAAATAAAGATCCAAAAGAAGTTATTATTGACGAATTTATAGGTCAATCTATACCAATTTATCTTTATGAAATATCCCATGAGACACAAAAAACATCTGATGAAGCCATAATTTTTTATGGTATTTGTTTTGTGCTTTTTAGAATTTTTGACATACTGAAACCATTTCCAGTAAATTATTTTGACAAAAACTACAAAAATAGTTTCGGTGTAATAATGGACGATGTTTGTGCGGGATTATATGTTGTTCTATCATTAATTTGTTTTATGTTATTAAGCAGTTATTTAATTCAATGAAAACTTTAGTCAGACTTTTAACCAAAAAAAAATTAAAACTTTCTGTTGCTGAGTCTTGTACTGGTGGGATGTTAGCTGGCTCAATTACCTCAATAAGCGGTGCCTCAAAAGTATTCAATTTAGGACTAGTCACCTACTCTAACCAAGCTAAAATTAGAATTCTTAAAGTGAATAAGAATATTATTAAAAATTATGGTGCAGTTAGTCACCAATGTTGTTTAGCAATGGTAAATAACTTATCTAAAATGTCAAAAGCCAATATTAACGTTTCTATAACTGGTATCGCTGGACCCAAAGGTGGTACTATCCAAAAACCTGTCGGTCTAGTTTATATCGGAATTAAAAAAGGTAAAAAGGTACTGATTAATAGGTGTTTATTCAAAAGTAAAAAAAGATCTTCAATTCAAAAAGCCACTGTTAAAAGAGCTTTAGATTTAGTTCTTAGAATTTCCAAATAATTCTTCAGCTCTTTTTTGAAAAGCATCAGCTATTTTTTCTAAACCAAATTGAAAAGAGACTACCATTAAAGAATTTAAAAATTTATTCTTTATTTCAAAATCAATATCAAAGGTGACCTCGGTAATACCATTATTTTTATCACTAAATGTCCAATTATTTGTTAGATGATTTAATGGGCCTTCTATGTTTTTAACATAGATTGAGTCAGTTTTTTTATTAAAAGCAACATCACTTTTGTATGTATCTTTAAATGGGCCTTTACCAATGGTTAAATCAGCAATAATTTTTTGCAAATCATCCTCTTGTTTGTTTTCATATATTTTTGCATCAAAACAAAATGGAACAAATTCAGGGTATTTTTCTATATCTAAAACAAGTTCAATTAAGTCTTTTTTTTCACATTCAATTAATCGCTTAACTGAAGCTTTTGGCATTAATGATTATTAATCCGATTTTGTTGTAACTTAGCAAAATCTTCATCTGCATGATAAGAAGACCTTGTTAATGGAGATGATGAAACTAATAAAAAACCTTTCGCCTTCGCAATACTTCCTAATTCATCAAATTCTTCTGGTGTGTAGTATCTATCAAGAGGATGATGTCTAACAGATGGTTGTAAATATTGGCCAATAGTTAAAAAATCTACATCAGCAGCTTTTAAATCATCCATTACCTGTAAAATTTCATCTTTTTTTTCACCTAGGCCAACCATTATTCCTGATTTTGTAAAAATTTTCTTATTTATCATTTTAGCATTTTTCAAAAGTTCCAAAGATGCGAAATATCTAGAACCTGGTCTTACTTTTAGATAAAGACTAGGAACAGTTTCAATATTGTGATTAAAAACATCTGGATTCGCCTCTAAAACTTTTTTATAAGCATCACCTTTTCTTAAAAAATCAGGAGTTAAAACTTCAATCGTAGTATTTGGATTTGTTTTTCGTATTTGGTTAATAACTTCAAAAAAATGATTTGAACCACCATCATCTAAATCATCTCGATCAACTGATGTTATCACAACATGTTTTAAATTTAATTTTTTTACAGCCTGAGAAATTTTTATTGGTTCAAGATTATCTAGTTTTCCTGGTTTACCAGTTTTTACATCGCAAAAAGCACATGCCCTTGTACATGTATCACCCATAATCATAAACGTAGCATGTCTTTTACTCCAACATTCAGTGATATTTGGGCAATTAGCTTCCTGACAAACTGTTACAAGATTATTTTTATTTACAATTGTTTTTGTTAAAAAAAATTCTTTGCTATTTACTAATTTTGATCTTATCCAATCTGGTTTTTTTTTAATTGGATTTATCGGTTTATTCTGCTTTTCTGGATGTCTAATTTTCATTTTTTTTAATTATATAAATTTTTTCACTTTTTTTACCAAATATGAACCTCTCTCTAATCAAAGATTCTATATAATCAAGATCTAGATTGTCACTTAACAATGAATTCTTAAATTCCAAGTCACTTATTTGGTTAATTATTAAAGATTCTTGTTGTTTTAAGTTTTTTAAAATCTCTTTTTTTTCAAAATATGAAATTAACCCTCTTTGACCAGATAAAAGATTAAAAAAGAAATAAAGAATCAAAAAAGTAGAAACTAATAAAAGGTAATTTTTTTTCAATCTTTGAAGCATTAATGAATCTTATTCATTCTAGCTTTTTTTCCAAGTTCTTCTTCTATACGAATTAATTGGTTATATTTGGCCACTCTTTCAGATCTAGCTAAAGATCCTGTTTTTAATTGGTTGGAGTTAGTGCCCACTGCTAAATCAGCAATAAATGTATCTTCACTATCTCCTGATCGATGTGAAATGATAGTATTAAACCCAATAGTATGGGCAAATCTTATGACATCAAGTGTTTCGGTAACCGTACCAATTTGATTTAGTTTTATCAAAATCGAATTTGATGAAACATTTAAAAATCCCTTTTTCAACCTTTCCAAATTTGTAACATATAGATCATCTCCAACTATCTGTACTTTTTTAGTAGATCTCATTAATTTACTCCACGACGTCCAATCATTTTCAGAAAATGGATCTTCAATGGATTTAATTTTATATTTATCAATCATTTTTTTGTATTCTGAAATTGTTTTATCAACGGAAACATATTTTTTTGAGTGAATAGAATATTTCCCTTTTTTAAATAATTCATTAGCTGCAACATCCAAACAAATTGAAACATCTTTCCCATTTCTAAATCCTGATTTTTTAATTGATAAAACAATCAAATCTAAGGCCTGATTGTTGCTATTAATCATCGGTGCAAATCCACCTTCATCACCAACAGATGTGGCTAAACCTTTTGCTTTAATTAATTTACTTAAGTTTTTTATTACTAAATAACATATCCTCATTGCTTCAGAAAAAGACTTTGCTTTATCTGGTCTAATCATAAATTCTTGAATTCTAAGACCATTATTTGCGTGTGCTCCACCATTAATAATGTTCATTAATGGATAAGGTAATTGAAAATTTTTTGTTGCATAAAAAGATTTATAAAGAGGAATTCTTTTTACTTTAGCTGATAATTTTTTTGCAGCCATCGATACCGCTAATATTGCATTAGCTCCTAGTTTTGTTTTTTGTTTAGTGCCATCTAAATTAATAAGTATTTCATCTATTCTTTCTTGATTATGTACGTTTTTATTTCTCAGAGCTCTTGATATTTTGGAATTAATTAAATTAATTGCAGAGAAAACACTTTTGCCTAAATATCTTTTATTATTGGTATCTCTTTTTTCGTAGGCTTCATAAGTGCCTGTAGAAGCTCCTGAGGGACAAATTGCTTTTGCACTTTTGTTTTTTACATGAACCTCTGCTTCAATAGTTGGATTTCCTCTACTATCAAAAACTTGTCTTGCTTTAACTTTTAAAATTTTACTCACTTAATTTTTAATAAGATTATCTATATCGCTTAATTGTTTTAGAAGATCTTCTAATTTATCTAATGGTACCATGTTAGGCCCATCAGATGGAGCATTATCTGGATCTTGATGGGTTTCAATAAAAACTCCTGCAACTCCAACTGCAACTGCTGCTCTTGCTAAATATTCAACAAACTCTCTTTGACCACCACTTTTTTCTCCAAGACCACCTGGTTGTTGCACTGAGTGTGTTGCATCAAAAATTACTGGATAACCATTCTTGGCCATTATTGGTAACGACCTCATGTCAGAAACTAAAGTGTTGTATCCAAAACTTGCACCTCTTTCAGTTACTAATATTTTATCATTTCCAGATTCTGAAATTTTCTTTGTTACATTAACCATATCCCATGGTGCAAGAAATTGACCTTTTTTTACATTAATAATTTTATTTGTTTTAGCTGCAGCAATTAACAAGTCTGTTTGTCTACATAAAAAAGCCGGGATTTGTAAAACATCAACATGTTTTGAAACGATTGCACATTGTTCAGAATTATGAATGTCTGTCAGGATAGGGACATTTAATTCTTTTTTTATTTTATCAAACACAGGCAATGAAGCTTCTAATCCAGCTCCCCTTTTGCCTTTTAAGCTTGTTCTGTTTGCTTTATCAAATGAAGTTTTGTAAATAAATCCAAGACCAAATTTTGAAGTAATTTCCTTAATTTTTCCTGCCATATCCATTGCATGTTGTTCACTTTCAAGCTGGCAAGGTCCAGAAATTATACAAATCTTATCATTGTTCGAAATATCTATTTTTCCACAATTTACTTTAATGCTACTCATTTATGATTTTTTGATGCTTTGATAAAAGATGAGAATAATGGATGTGGAGCAAAAGGTCTAGATTTAAATTCTGGATGAAACTGTACTCCAATAAACCAAGGATGATTTTTTAACTCAATGATCTCAGGTAAAAAACCATCAGGCGATAAACCAGAAAAACTCATTCCTTTTTTTTCAAATTTGTCTTTTAGATTGATGTTAACTTCATATCTGTGTCGGTGTCTTTCTTTGATAATCTTTGTTCCATAAATTTTTTTAATTTTAGAATTATTTTGTAATTTCGCATCATAAGAACCTAATCTCATTGTTCCACCTAGATTTTTATCTGTTCCTTTGATAGTTTTTCCATCTTTAATCCACTCATTTATTAATCCAATTACAGGTATACCATTTCTATCAAATTCACTCGAAGTGGCTTTTTTTAAATTTAATTGATTTCTAGCAAATTCTATAATTGCCATTTGCATTCCATAACATATCCCAAGAAAAGGAACTTTATTTTTTCTAGCATATTTTATTGACTCTATTTTTCCAGTTGTTCCTCGTTTACCAAAACCACCAGGTATTAATATACCTGAAATGTGTTTAAGTTTTGATTTAATCTCAGAAACTTTTAATTTTTCAGAGTCAATTCTTACTAAATTTACCTTTACATTATTTTGAATACCTCCATGAGTAAGAGCTTCATCTAAAGATTTATAAGCATCTTTTAACTCAACATATTTACCAATTATTGCAATATTCACCTGTTTTTTAGTTTGTAAAATAATTTTAGTTATTTTTTTCCATGGTTTAAGGTTTGCAGGTTTTTTTGATTTAAGCTTAAAATAATTTAATACTTGAACATCAAGTTTTTCTCTAAAAAAACTTATTGGTGCTTCATAAATTGTTC
Source organism: uncultured Pelagibacteraceae bacterium (assembly GCA_902582605.1). GTDB lineage: Bacteria > Pseudomonadota > Alphaproteobacteria > Pelagibacterales > Pelagibacteraceae > Pelagibacter. The sequence goes on from CACHSP010000009.1 coordinate 14,520, forward strand.
TTACATCCACAGTTTCTATTACATTTTTAATATCTACGTTGCAGAAAAGTGAGATTTTTTTACGATGTTCTAACGGGATGGGTCTTTCTGATCTACATATTATAATGTCAGGCTGAACACCTATACTTCTCAATTCTTTAACAGAATGTTGGGTCGGTTTAGTTTTAATTTCATCTGAGGACTTTAAATAAGGCACTAGGGTAAGATGGATAAATAATGCATTTTTTTTTCCTATATCATTTGCAAATTGTCTTACGGCCTCAATAAATGGTAGACTCTCAATATCACCAACAATTCCACCAATTTCACAAATAACAAAATCTTCTTTTGATGAATCATTCTTTATAAACTCTTTTATTCTATCAGTTATATGTGGAATAACTTGGACTGTTTTTCCAAGATATTTTCCTTCACGTTCTTTTTTTAATACATCGTTATAAATTTTACCTGTTGTAATATTATCTGACTTCTTTGCAGATACTCCAGTAAATCTCTCATAATGCCCAAGATCCAAATCTGTTTCAGCACCATCATCAGTTACAAAAACCTCTCCGTGTTGAAATGGGCTCATTGTTCCAGGATCTACATTTAAATAAGGATCTAATTTCCTTAATCTAACTTTATACCCTCTCGATTGAAGTAAATAAGCTAGAGATGCAGAAGAGAGACCTTTTCCTAACGATGAAACCACGCCGCCCGTGACAAAAATAAATCGCGCCATGGAAGTATCTTATAGCGAATAAAAAAGAAAATTAAAAGTATTAATTATTATTTTCTGGAATAGCGGGAGTATCCTCTGCTTTTTCTTCAATAGTATCCAAAACAGATGATGTGGGTGTTAATTCTCCTCTAGATACAATTGTAAGCGCTAAACTACAAATTATAAATAAAGTGGCAACAACGGCTGTTGCTTTGGTCATAAAATTACCTGCTGATCTGGAAAACATAAAACTTTCCTGAGAAACTCCAATTCCTAAAGCACCACCCTCAGACTTTTGCATCAAAACTAGTAACACCAATATTAATCCGAATATGATGTTCAAAATTAACAATATATTTTCCATGAGGGGTTAATTATATGTTTTTTTAATTATATCAATAAATTTTTTAGGATCTTGAGATGCCCCACCTATTAAGTAACCATCAATATTATTTATAGATTTCAATTGATTAATATTTTTTGGATTTACTGAGCCACCATAAAGAACTTTATAATTCTTTTTTTCTTTTTTAATAAAACTGATTGTCTTAAATAAGTCATCAGATTTTGGTATAATTCCTGTGCCAATTGACCAAACTGGTTCATATGCGATTATAATTTTTTTATTATTTTTAATATTTTTCAAACCTGCTTTAATCTGTTTAATTAAAATTCTTTTGGTAATTTTTTTTCTTTTTGCTTTAAGCGTCTCACCAATACAAAAAATTACTTTCAGCCCAGACTTCAATGCACTTTTAATCTTTAGATTTATTAATTTATCAGTTTCACCAGCTTGTCTATTTTCAGAGTGGCCAATAATAATATATTTAGCACCAACACTTTTTAACATTGACGAATTGACTGAACCTGTAAAAGCACCATAAACATCCTGTTGATGACAATTTTGCGCACCAACTTCAATATTTGAACCTCTCAATTTTTTTGACATTGGCTCAATTAAAGTGCTAGGTGGGCAGTAAATTATTTTCAAAGACTTTCCTTTTTTGAAATTTTTAAAAAATTTAACAACTCTATTCAGCGTATTTAACGAATTTAAAACACCAAACATTTTCCAATTGGCAATAAAATACATATATTTATTTGTCATGAGGCTTATTTTAATTTATAGGTTTGCTTTTTATAGATCAATAAATTTATAGTAATGATTAGTAGTTTAAGAAATTTTGCAAAAACTAAGTTTGCTGGTTTGTTAGTTTTTATAATGATAATTCCATTTGTATTTTGGGGTATGGGTGGAATGTTCAGTAGTGGTAATACTAACAATATTGCTAAAATTAATAATAATAGTATTTCCACTGAAGATTTTATTGATTACGTAAATAAATCAGGAATTCCTGAAAAAACAATCAGAGAAAATTTAGAGCAAAACATTATTGAAGAAATTCTGTCTGGTTTAGTTTCTACTACTTTACTGGATCTAGAAATAAAAGATTTTGATCTGACAATTTCTGAAGTCACTTTATTAAAAAAGATAAAAGAAAATAAAAATTTTAGAGATGAAAATGGTGTTTTTCAAAGAATTAAATACGAAAAATTTTTATTAGAAAATAATTTATCTGCTCCGGGATTTGAACAGAGACTTAAATTACGAGAATTGCAAAGAAATCTTTTTGATTATATTGGTGCTGGTACAACCTCCCCTCAATTTCTTACAACAAAACTATTTAAAGAAGAAAATCAAAAACTTGAAATAGAATTTATTGATTTAAATGATTTTTATGTAAATAAAGATGATATCACAGATAAAGAATTAGAGAATTTTATTAAGGATAATAAAGATGAGTTAAAAATAGAGTACTTAGATTTCAGCTACACAATCATAAATCCTAAAAATTTAATTGGAGTAGATGATTTCAATCAATCTTTTTTTGACAAAATTGATGAAATTGAAGTTGCCATATCCAATGAAATTGATTTTAAAACAATTACATCAAATTTTGATTTAAAACACGTTGATATAAGTAATTTTAGATTTTCTACAGATAAAAATGAAATTGAAAAAAAAATTTACGAATTAAGAAATAATAAATTTGATATTTTTGAAAATAAAAATGATTATATCCTATATAACATAAAAAATATTACTCAAAAATCACCAGATTTAAGTGATAAACAAATTAAAGAAGAAGTGCTCGAATTAGTTTTTCAAAAAAATAAATTTGATTATAACCAAAAATTATTAAATGAAATAACCAATAAAAAATTTAATGACAATAATTTTTTAGAGATGGGAAAAGATAAGATCCAGGCAATAAATTTGAATTCTGTGCGAGATAATAAAAAATTTGATATTAATGCTGTTGAAGTTTTATATAGCTTACCTGAGAAATCATTTACTTTAATAAATGATGAAAATAACAATATTTACTTAGCAAAAGTCAAAAAATTTGAGCAACAAATTATAGATACAAATAAAGAGGAATTTAAACAATATATTGCAAAACAAAATTCTAATAACAAAAACTCATTATTAAAATCTTATGATACATTTTTAAATGACAAATATGATGTTTCTTTAAATCAACAGACTATTGAACGAGTTAAAAACTATTTTAAATGAAAATTAATCGAAGCTTCAAAGAATTCAAGTTTCGACACAGAAACAATGAAAATCAAATAATCTATACATCAAAAAAAGTAACAACTGATGAAGAAATAATTAATTTAATAGATAACTTTTTAATTGAAAAAAATAGCTTTATTTTTGAGTCAGTAGAAAAAGGCAAGATTAGAGGCAGATACACTATATTTGGTAAAAATCCTGATAAAATTTGGGAATTTAATAATAATAATTCTTATTTAATAAAGAAAAATAAAAAAATTAAGCTAAGAGATAAACCTAAATATTTGATTGAAAAAATAATTGAAGATTTTAAGTTTAAAACTCCTAATAAATTACCGAAAATTTGTTCTTTGATTTCAGGATATTTTTCATACGATGCAATTAGGTACATCGAAAAAATCCCAAACAATTGTAAAGATGACTTAAAATTACCTGATGTTAGATTATTACGTCCAAGAACACTTATTATTCACGACAATTTGAAAAAGAAAATATTCTTTATCAATAATATTTTTAAAGATGAAAAAATTACGAATTACAAAAGTAAATATAAAGATATCCAGTCTGAACTTTTCACGCTCTCTTTACAATCATCAGTTAAAAAAATAGATAATGTAATAAGCAATAGTCAAAAAAAAATTATAATTAATTCAAATACCTCTAAAAATAAATTTTTATCTATAGTTAATAAGGCAAAAAAATACATTAAATTAGGAGATATATTTCAAGTCGTTTTAAGCCAGCGTTTTGAGACTAAATTGACAAAAAAACCAATCGATATTTATAAAAAATTGAGAATAACTAATCCATCTCCATTTATGTTTTTTTTTAATTTTGCCGATTTCCAAATAATAGGTGCTAGTCCTGAAATATTAGTAAGGTTAAGAGATGGTAAAATAACAGTTAGACCGATTGCCGGAACAAGACCTCGAGGAAAAACAATTAAAGAGGATCGTTTTTATGAGAAAGATTTACTTAGAGATAAAAAAGAGCTTTCTGAACATCTAATGTTATTAGATCTTGGAAGAAATGATGCCGGAAAGGTATCTAAAATTAATTCCATCAAAGTAACTGAAAGTTTTATAATTGAAAGGTATTCACACGTAATGCATATAGTTTCGAACGTAATAGGTAAACATGATAAAAGATTTTCTAAATTTAGGTCTCTATTAGCTGGTTTTCCAGCTGGAACTGTATCTGGAGCTCCCAAAATAAGAGCTATGGAAATTATTGATGAATTAGAGTCTACAAAAAGGAAAGTTTATGCCGGTGGTATTGGATATTTCGCTGCTAATGGAGAATTTGATACATGTATTGCTTTAAGGACAGCTATTGCAAAAAAAAACAGATTTTATGTCCAAGCTGGAGCTGGGATTGTTGCAGATAGCAAACCATTAAAAGAGTACGAAGAAACTGTAAATAAAGCAAAAGCTTTAATTAATGCGTTGAAATGAAAAAGATAATTTTAATTGATAATTACGATAGTTTTACTTTTAATCTCTACCATTATTTGTCTTCATTAAAAGTGAATGTTGAAGTAATTAGAAATGATCAAATTACATCTCATGAAATTTTAAAAAAAAGATATCATAAGATCGTAATTTCACCTGGACCTGGTAACCCCAATCAATCAGGTAATTGTCTGAAAATCGTTAAATCTTTATATAAAAAAATACCAATTCTCGGAGTTTGTTTAGGCCATCAAATTATAGGTCAAGTATTTGGCTCAAAAATTATTCAAGCTAGAAAGCTAATGCATGGAAAAACTAGTATGATTTTTTCAAAAAAAGTTGGTATTTTAAAAAATCTCCCTAAAACGTTTGAAGCCACTCGATATCACAGCTTAATTATTGATAAAAAATCATTATCTAAAGATCTTGAAATTACTGCTCAAACTCAAGATGGACTAATAATGGGAGTACAACATAAGAAATATCATATACATGGAGTGCAATTTCACCCTGAAAGTATTAAAACTAAATTAGGAATTAAAATTTTAAAAAATTTTATAAGAATTTAGGATTAATGAAGCAATTCATTGAAAAAATTAGAAAAAAAGAAAATTTAACTTTTGATGAAAGTAAATCTGCTTTTGAATTATTGATGGAAGGTAAAGCGGAAGACCAAGAAATATTTGATTTTTTGACACTTTTATCAACTAAAGGTGAATCTTCTAATGAGGTAGCTGGTGGAGTTTTTGTTCTTAGAAACAAGTCTAAAAGAGTAAATGTGGATGACTGTGTTGATACATGTGGAACTGGTGGAGATGGTATGAATACACTGAATATATCTACAGCTTCAGCATTATTACTTTCAAGTATGGGTGTTAAAATAGCTAAACATGGAAATAAGGCTGTATCCTCAAAATGTGGATCTGGTGATGTTTTAGAAGCTTTAAATATAAAAATAAATTTAGAGCCAAAAGATATTGAAAGTCAAATTAATGATAATAATTTTGGATTCATGTTTGCACCCAACTATCACAGCGCAATGAGATTTGTTGGACCTACAAGAAAAAAAATTGGAAAAAGAACTATATTTAATATGATTGGACCTTTGAGTAGCCCTGCTCTAGTAAAAAGACAAGTTATTGGTGTTTTTGATAAAAAACTATTAAAAATATTTGCAAATGCTTTAAAAAATTTAGATATTAAATTTGCTTGGATAGTAAATAGCGAAGATGGATTAGATGAAATTTCACCCTATGCAAAAACTAATGTAATTCAATTAAAAGATGGTGTTATCTCAGAGATTATTATTGATCCAAATAAGTTAAATATAAATGCAGATAAGTTTGAAAATCTTATTGGTAATGATGCAGCTTATAATGCAGATAGAATAATTAATATATTTAAAGGTGAGGATAATGATTTTTCTAAAGCGGTTTGTTTAAATGCGGCAGCAGGATTAGTTGTTAATGAAACTCATCAGAATTTCGATAAAGCTTATGATGATGCTAGAAAACATATTTTATCAGGTCAAACATTTAATCAACTAGAGAAAATTCAAAATGGCTGAAAATGTTCTTGAAAAAATAATAAATATTAAAAGCGAAAAAATTTTAGAGCTTAAAAAAAATATAAGTCTTGAATCACTCGAAGAATTAATAAAAAATAATAATACATATCTTGATTTTAAAGATACGATTAAAAAGAATATTGAAAATAAAAAATTCTCAATTATTGCTGAAATAAAAAAAGCAAGTCCCTCTGCAGGTATAATTATTAAAGACTACGATCCTGTAAAAATAGCTAATATATATAAATCAAATAAAGCAACTTGCTTATCTGTTTTGACTGAGGAAGATCATTTTTTAGGAAACTTGCTACATATTAGTAAAATAAAACGAGATGTTAATTTACCGACTCTTTGTAAAGATTTTTTTATAGATAAATTTCAAATTCCTTTAGCTAAAAGTTATGGTGCCGATGCTATCTTGATTATTTTAGCTGGAGTTTCAGATAAATTGGCAGATGAATTATATGAAGAAGCTTTAAAATTGAACATGTCAGTTATTGTAGAGGTTCATACTGTTAATGAAGCTAAACAAGCTCTTAGATTTAAAGATGCTTTATTAGGTATTAACAACAGAAATTTAAAAACTTTAAAAACTGATATTAATACAACTTATGATATTCACGATGTTTTGGTTAATCACCCTGGCCCATTGATTTCTGAAAGTGGAATTAAAACTAAAGAAGAATTGTTGGAACTATCAAATAAAACATCCATCAAAACCTTTTTAATTGGTGAATCACTCTTAAAAAATTTAAACGATAATTCGATTTTTTCAGTTTTATAGTCAAAAAAGTCAGTATTTTCATAACTTTTTAATTATTGTTAATTTTGAAGAACTTTTATAGAACATTGTTTGTACGATATTTGTTCTTATGCTAACAAAAAAACAAAAAAACCTGCTTTTATTTATCAACAAGAAGTTGAGGAGCTCTGGTGTATCCCCTTCTTACGAAGAGATGAAGGAGTCTCTAAATCTTAAATCAAAATCTGGGATTCACAGATTAATTAGTGCTTTAGAAGAAAGAGGGTTCATTAAAAGGCTTGCTCATAAAGCTAGAGCTTTGGAGGTTATAAAATTACCAGAGACTGCTTCTGCAAATGATATTTACAATAATTTTTCCCCAAGTGTCATTAAAGGAGGTTTGGATGAAGAAAAACCTTTATCCGACGATGCAGAGGTGCCAGTTTTAGGCAAAATAGCAGCTGGAACACCTGTTGAAGCAATTCAAAATGAAGTTTCCAGAATTCCATTACCAAATAACTTAGAAAAAAATGGAGATTATTTTGGCCTTAAAGTTCAAGGAGATTCAATGATTGAAGCTGGAATTCATGAAGGTGACACAGTCATCATCAAAAGAACTGATACAGCTGATAATGGAAAAATAGTGGTAGCTTTAATTGACGAACACGAAGCTATGCTTAAAAGAATTAGAAAAAAAGGTAAAGTAGTAGCGTTAGAAAGTGCTAATAAAAACTATGAAACCAAAATTTTTGGCCCTGATAGAGTAAAAGTTCAAGGTGTTTTAGTATCTTTATATAGAAACTTCTAAAAAAATAGTCTAAACCATTTTTAATGAAAAAAGTAGCAACTAGATTTGCTCCGTCACCTACTGGACCTTTGCATATTGGTGGGGTGAGAACAGCCTTATTTAATTGGTTATATTCAAAAAACCAAAATGGCAATTTCTATCTACGGATAGAAGATACAGATAAAGAAAGATCAAAAGAGGAATACAAAAATCAAATTATAAAATCTCTGCAATGGATAGGTATCAATCATGATGGAACAGAATATATACAATCTCAAAAAATTGATGATCATATAAAAGTTGCAAATGAACTATTAAAAAAAGGTAGTGCTTATAGATGTTATTGCTCAACTGAAGAAATTGAAGCACAAAAAAAAAGAGCCAAGCAAAAGAAAATTCCATACGTTTATGACAGAAAATGGAGAGACAAAAACGAGAATGACGCTCCTAAAGATGTAAAACCTGTTATTAGATTTAAAAGTAAAATTAATGGTACATCAATATTAAAAGATAAAGTTCAGGGAAATGTTGAAATTGAAAATAATACCATCGAAGATTTTGTGATTTTAAGAAATGATGGCACACCAACTTATAATTTATCTGCTGCTGTTGATGATCATCAAATGAATATGACACATATTATTAGAGGTGATGATCATAAAATCAATACATTTAAACAAATTCAAATTTATGAAGCAATGGAATGGACTTTACCAACATTTGCACATATACCATTAATTCACACCATTGAGGGGAAAAAATTATCAAAAAGAGATAAAGCATCAACTCTAGAGGACTATTCTAAAATAGGTATTATGCCAGATGCTTTGAGAAATTATCTTTTAAGATTGGGTTGGTCATATGAAGATAAAGAAATTTTTACTTTAGATGAAAGTGTAAAATATTTTAATCTTGAAGGTATTGGAAAATCACCATCAAAATTAGATTTAAGTAGAATTCTATCTATGAATGAACACTATATAAAAACCATTGATGAAAATGAACTTTTTAATCAACTAATTAATTATTGTGAGATTTTTAAAAATAAGATTATTGGGGAAAAAAAAGATAAAATTAAAAAATCTTTAACTTTTCTAAAGAATAAAGCCAAAACACTAGAAGATATATATAATAATAGCCAATATATCATTAATGATGAAATTAATTTTAATAAAGAAGATCTAAAATTAATTGATGCTAATGCACAAAAAATTATCTCTGAATTTAAAGATAATATTAAAGAAATAAGCAATTTTACAAGAGAAAATTTAGAACCGATAGTTCAGGAACTAATAAAATCTAATAACACCAATTTTAAAGGTGTTGGTCAGCCCTTAAGAGTGGCTTTAACAGGGTCAAAATTTGGTCCAGGTATTTATGATATAATTATATCTCTAGGTAAAGAAGAGGTTGAAAAAAGATTATCCAACAAGACTATTTCTTAAGATTGTGGCTACTTCATTAGATGATGAAGAATTCGATCTAATTCCTTTTAAAGTTTGATTGCATTGTTCTAATTGTTTTTTTCCAATCTCTGGATTTTTAAGCATATATAAAACAGAATTATAAATTTCTTTTGCATTACACTCATTTTGTAACAATTCAGGAATGACTTCTTTATTATTAATTATATTGATGATATTTGCAAATTTAACATTTACCAATAACTTAAAGATCATAAAATTTATAAAACTTAACTTATAAATAATTATTGAAGGAACATTAGCATTACAGACTTGAAGAGATGTTGTTCCTGACTTACATACAGCAAAAATTGAATTTGATAATATTTCATTTTTCATATTTTCATCTGAAATTACATCAATATTACTCAAATCTTTTTCTTTAATATAGTCAACAATATTATTTTTGTTTTCCTCAGTAGCATGAAAAATAAAATTATAATCTAAATTTTTTTTGTTCATCATATTTATAAAATCAATCAATATTGGTAACAAAACATTTGTTTCTGATTTTCGACTTCCTGGAAATATAGAGATTATTTTTTTATTATTAGAAATAAAATTATTTATATCTGTTTTATTATTTTTGTTATTTTCTATTAACGGATGACCTACAAAAGTATTATTTATACTTTCTTCATCAAAAAATTTTTTTTCAAAATCAAATAATAAAAGAATATGATCAATAAATTTTTTAATCTTTTTTACCCTTCCTTTTCTCCAAATCCAAACTTGCGGGGCTACATAGTGAATTGTCTTAATTTGAGGATTAATTTTTTTTACCTTTTCTGCAACTCTTAAAGTAAAATCTGGACTATCAACACTAAACAAAATATCTGGATTGAATTTCAAGATTTCTTTAACAGTTTGATTAATTCTTTTATTAATCTTAAAAATATTTAACAAAACACTTGTAAAACCCAAATAAGTTATTTCTTTTAAATCAAAGATAGACTTTATGCCAATTTTCCTTAAATTTGACCCGCCCACAGATAAATATTCAATATCGGTAAAATCTTTTTGAAGTTTTGAAATTGCTGTGGAAGCTAATTTATCCCCAGAGGGTTCTCCTGTAAGTACAAATATTTTTTTCATTTTATCAAAATAAAAATTTTATTTTTATCAGCTAATTCAATACTTTTAGATCTATCTAAAAAGATATTTTTTTTTGATTTAAGAACTATTCCTTTTAATCCATATTTTTTACAATCTTTAATGGTTTGTATCCCTATTGTTGGTAAATCCATTCTCAAATCTTGTTTTTTTTTTGGGAATTTTATTAAAATACCACCAGAATTACTCTTTAATTTAGTCATCATTTTTTTGGTACCTTTATTGTCTTCTTTTGCTATTATCTTATTATCCCTTACTACTATAGCTTGAATATGATCATAACTATTAGTTTTAGCTAAATATTTTATACCTCTATTGATTGATTTAATATCAGCTCGAGATGGTTTTATCTTTGTATGTAAACCTTTTTTGCCAGTTAACTCAGGATTGAAATGAATTGAACTTATAACATCAATTTTTTCATTTTTAAGGATTTCAATTATGACTTTAATTATAGCTGCATCTCCTAATTTAGCAGCTTTTATAATACTCGGCATGTAATAAATGCCTTTCAAATCCAATCTCAATGTAGAAAATTTTGGTTTAGCGATTTTCCCAGCAAAAAGAACTTTATTCGATTTTTGCTGTTTAATTAGGTCTATTATTTTTCCAAATTTTCCAATACTAATTCTGTAAGATTTTTTTTCTTTAGCAAAATCATTCTTGCTAGAAAAATCAATTATAAAGTACTTTTTTTTTAGTTTTTTTATTTTTTTAAGAACGATTTTCGAAAAATCTGTATCACCTAAAAACAAACCTATCATTTTATTTTGAAAAAGGTGTGCATATTGGTCTTTTTTTATCTTTTTCTAAAAATTCAACAACGTCTTTTACAAGATCATTTTTTTTGATTTCAGCATTTAAATTTTTTAAATTTTCCGTCAAATTTTCATTTTTAAAGATTTCTTTATATGCTTCACTTAAAACTAAGATTTCTTTATTAGGTATATTTTTTCTTCTCAAACCAATTAAATTTAAACCCTGAAGAACACTTCTATTTCCGTGTACCATCGCATAAGGGATAATATCTCTTACAACCCCACACATTCCACCTATCATTGCAAACTTACCTACTCTCGTAAATTGTTGTACAGCTGAATTACCTCCGATTATTACATTTTGCTCAATATGTGCATGTCCAC
>CACHSP010000010.1 GCA_902582605.1 uncultured Pelagibacteraceae bacterium
TTTAAAAAAAAAAGATATTGGATCTGAAATTTCTAAAGTTATTGAAAAAAATTTAAAAACCTCAGGTCTTTTTAATCCATTAGATAAAAATGCTTTTCTACAAGCGCCTGATATTGCTCATCTTAAACCGCGTTTCGAGGATTGGAATTTAATTAAAGCCCAAGCTTTAATCACAGGTAAAGTAAAAAATGTTGATGATAAACTTAGAGTTGAGTTTAGATTATGGGATGTGTTAGCTGGAAAAGAAATGATGGCTCTTGCATTCACAACTGTGCCAAACAATTGGAGACGTGTTGGTCATATAATAACAGATAAAGTTTATGAGAGATTAACTGGAGAAAAGGGTTATTTCGACACTAGGATAATCTATGTTGCTGAAGAGGGCCCAAAAACAAAGAGAATTAAAAAACTAGCCATCATGGATCAAGATGGTGCAAATAATAAATTTTTAACTTTAGGAAATGAACTTGTTTTGACACCAAGATTTAATCCTACAAGTCAAATGGTGACATATCTATCTTATTTTAGAAATTTACCTAGAGTTTATCTTCTTGATATAGAGACAGGCATTCAAGAAGTGGTGGGTGATTTTCCAGGAATGACTTTTGCTCCTAGATTTTCTCCAGATGGGAAAAAAATTATAATGAGTTTTGCTAAAGATGGAAATTCAGATATTTATACAATGGATTTAGAAAATAGAATTGTAGAGAAAATTACCAATCATCCCTCCATAGATACTTCACCTTCTTATTCCCCAGATGGAGAATTTATTTGTTTTAACTCTGACAGAAGTGGTTACCAACAAATTTATGTTATGAAAAGTGATGGCAGCAATGTTAAAAGAATCTCTTTTGGAAATGGTTTATATGGTACCCCTGTTTGGTCCCCAAGAGGTGATTTAATCGCTTTTACAAAATTACATAAAGGTAAATTCTATATCGGTGTGATGAGAACAGATGGATCCGGTGAGAGATTGTTGACTGAAAATTTTTATCAAGAAGCTCCATCCTGGTCCCCCAATGGACGAGTTTTAATTTTTTATAGAGAGACCAAAACTGATGATAAAGGAAAGGGTTTTTCTGCTAAATTGTGGTCAATTGATTTAACAGGCTACAATGAAAGGCTTGTAGATACCCCAACTGATGCATCAGACCCATCATGGTCATCTTTATTAACTAATTAACTGAAAATATGTTGATTTTTTACCTTGAAACATTTAATTAGTTGTGAAAAAGTTAGTTATAAGAAATATTGACCAAGGAGCATTAATGAAATTAAACAAAATTTTAAAAAACACTTTTTTAGTATTATTCGCATGTTTAGTATTGTCTGCTTGCGCAACATCAAAAAAATCTACAGGACAAATGCAAGGAGATGTTTACACTGGAACTGATACAGTTGAATATTTAGCTTCAGGTGTTCCTGACAGAGTTTTCTTTGCAACCAATGAGTCAGTTTTGACTACAGCATCAAGAGAAACTTTAAGAAAACAAGCGGCATGGTTAAGAAAAAATTCTGATATTACAATCGTGCTTGAGGGACATGCTGACGAAAGAGGAACAAGAGAATATAACTTAGCATTAGGTGAAAGAAGAGCAAATGCTGCTAAAGATTATTTAATGACTTATGGAATTTCCTCTAACAGAATTTCAGTTTTAAGTTATGGAAAAGAAAGACCAGTTGACTCTGGTTCAAATCCTTTGGCTTGGTCAAAAAACAGAAGATCTGTTACAGTAAAAGCAAATTAATTTTAAAAAATTTAAGACCCTTAATTAATTCAATTAGTTAAGGGTCTTTTTTTTGCCATTATTTTAATCATAAGATTATCTTAATGCGTTATATTTTAAGAAAATTTAAAATTATTATATTTTGTCTAAGTAATTTTCTTTTGATAACTTATTCATACGCGGACAATCACAATATTTATGAAATAATTGAACAACTTCAGAAAGATATAAAGACTTTAGAAAAAGCAGTATACTCAGGATCACTAGAATTAAATAGTGATAGTTCTATAAATTTGAATTCTGATTTAGATAATAATTCAGAAGATGTACTTACAAGACATTTGTTAAAACTTTCAGAAATTGAAAATCAATTTCAGGAACTTACAAATAAGTTTGAGGAAATAAATTTTAAGTTAGACAAACTATCAAGCAGGATGTCAAAAGTGCAAGCAGATAATCAAATAAGATTTCAGGACTTAGAAAATGTTGTGTCTTCTGATGCAACTACAAATAAATTAACAAAAAAAACAAATAATGAGCAAATAGAAGTCTTACCTGGAAGTTCTCAACCTCAAGATTTGGGATCAATATCATATAAAGATACAGCGACAAATGAAACATCACAAAGAACAAATTCTGTAGACTCAACAGCTTTAGTAGTAACTGAAACTTTTCAAGCTGAGGAGAAAATTCTTCCAAATGAGTCTCCAGATAAACAATATCAGTTTGCTAGAAGCTTTTTACAAGTTGGTGATTATTCAACTGCTGAAAGAGCATTCAGAGAGTTCGTTGACACAAATCCTGAACATAATTTAGCTGGGAATGCTCAATATTGGTATGCAGAAACTTTTAGGATACGACAATTATATACGGATGCAGCCTCAGCATATTTAGAAGGTTATCAGAGATACCCTAAAGGTGAAAAAGCACCTATAAACTTATTAAAGCTTGGTGTATCAATGGTACAAATTGGAGAAAAAGATCAAGGTTGCAAAATGATCAATGGTGTTGAAGAACAATATCCAGAGGCAAACCAATCTGTGATACAAAAAGCTAAATATGAGTCTCAGAAATTCGAATGCAACAACCAAAATTCCTAAATTTTTAAGAGATAACTTAAATAATAAAAGAATAAATAAGATTTATAAAAAATTTGAGATCTCTTTAAATTTAGATGAAAGTTTTGCAGTTGCAGTCTCAGGTGGTCCAGATAGTCTTGCTTTAGCTTTTTTATCTAAAATTTATGCAATTAAAAAAAATTTAAAATCAAAGTTTTATATTGTCGACCATAAACTTAGACCTCAGTCTACAAAAGAGGCTAAATTCGTTTTAAATTTACTTAAAAAAAACTTTATAAAATCGGAAGTATTAACTTGGAAAGGAAAGAAACCAAAGAAAAGCATCCAGTCAATTGCTAGGACAAAAAGATATGAAATACTTTTCAAGAAATGTAATCACTTAAAAATCAAAAATATTTTAATAGGGCATCACGAGGATGATTTAATTGAAAATTTTTTTATAAGACTTCTGAGGGGTAGTGGAATAAAAGGTCTTACATCTCTAGACATAAAGACAACAATAAAAAAAAAGAACATATTAAGACCTTTAATTGATATAAAAAAAGAGGATTTAATTTTTATTTCAAAAAAAGTTTTTAAACTTTATGTAGAAGATCCAACAAACTATGATGAAAAATATCAAAGAGTTCGAGTAAGAAAATTAATGAAAAATCTTGAAAGAGATGGTTTAGATAAAAATAAACTAAAAAAAACGATTAAAAATTTAAAATATGCAAACAAAGTAATTGAGTTTTATGTTGATCAAAATTTACGAGAAAATACTTCCTTTTTAAATAATAAAAAAAGATTAGTTATCAATAGTGATTTTTTTCTCCAACCCCAAGAGGTTACTTTTAGAGCCTTTTCAGAATCATTAAAGTTAATTGGTGAAAAATATTATTCTGTAAGAGGAAAAAAATTAGAAAAAATTATCTGGGAAGTTGAAAATAATCGATTGAATAGAGCTACATTAGGTGGTTGTATTATTGAAAAGGTCAATCAATCAATAATTATCTCTAAAGAGCCCTAAAATAATGCCACTTTATACAAAATGCCACTTGTTAAATTGATAATAATTCTTATTTTAACCCTATGAATATGAAAAACATTGCAATGTGGGCTATCATAGTTTTTTTAACTATTGGTCTCTATAATATGTTTAAAAATCCCCAAACAAATATTAGAGGTGGGGATAAGGTTATATTCTCGGAATTCTTGACATCTGTTGAAAATGGAGAAGTATTAAAAGTAGAAATCCAAGGTAATAATATTAAAGGTGTGTATTCAAATGGAAACTCATTTACAACTTATTCTCCTAACGATCCAAATTTAATTGAAAAACTTTCTGTAAAAGGTGTGAGTATTTCAGCTGCACCTATTGAAGAAAAAATGCCATCATTATTTGGCGTCCTGCTTTCATGGTTTCCTATGTTGTTATTAATTGCTGTTTGGATTTTTTTCATGAGACAAATGCAAGGTGGAAAAGGTGGAGCTATGGGTTTTGGAAGATCAAAAGCAAAAATGATGAATGAACTTAAGGGTAAAGTTACATTTAATGATGTTGCAGGTGTAGAAGAAGCAAAGGAAGAAGTTGAAGAAATCGTAGAATTTTTAAAAGATCCAAGAAAATTTAGTAGACTTGGAGGAAAAATACCTAGAGGTGCTTTATTGGTCGGTCCACCAGGCACTGGAAAAACTTTATTAGCTAGAGCGATAGCAGGTGAAGCTGGAGTTCCATTTTTTACGATCTCAGGTTCAGATTTCGTTGAAATGTTTGTAGGAGTTGGTGCTTCTAGAGTCAGAGATATGTTTGAACAAGGAAAAAAAAATTCCCCTTGTATAATTTTCATAGATGAAATTGATGCTGTTGGAAGAAGTAGGGGTGCTGGTTTAGGTGGTGGAAACGATGAACGAGAACAAACTCTTAACCAGCTTTTAGTTGAGATGGATGGCTTTGATACTAATGAAGGAGTAATAATTATTGCTGCAACAAACAGACCAGATGTATTAGATCCTGCTTTATTAAGACCAGGTAGGTTTGATAGACAAGTAGTTGTATCCAATCCTGATATAATTGGACGAGAAAAAATTTTAAAGGTTCATGTTAAAAAAATAAAGATGGCACCGGATGTTAATTTAAGAACTATTGCAAGAGGTACGCCTGGTTTTTCTGGTGCAGATCTAGCTAATTTAGTAAATGAGTCGGCTTTATTGGCTGCTAGAAAAAATAAGAGGATTGTTACACTAAATGAGTTTGAGGAGGCAAAGGATAAAGTAATGATGGGAGCTGAGAGACGTTCGATGGTGATGACAGAGGATGAAAAAAAATTAACAGCTTATCATGAAGGGGGTCATGCGCTGGTATCTTTCAACATGCCAAGTTATGATCCTATACATAAAGCAACTATAATTCCTCGGGGCAGAGCATTAGGTATGGTTATGAATTTGCCAGAAAGAGATAAACATGGTCATTCTATAAAATATTTAAAAGCAAGGTTAGCAGTTTGTTTTGGTGGAAGAGTTGCTGAAGAAGTAATTTTTGGAAAAGATAATATATCAACAGGAGCAGGTGGAGGTAGTGGATCAGATATAAATCAAGCTACGCAACTTGCCAGAGCCATGGTAACTAAGTATGGAATGAGCGAAGAAATGGGACCCGTTGAATATGGCGAAAATCAAGAAGAGGTTTTTTTAGGAAGATCAGTAACACAAACTCAGTCAGTCTCTGAAGAAGTAGCACAAAAAATAGACAAAGAAATCAGAAAACTTATAGATGAGGGTTATAATACTGCAAAGAAAATTTTGACTGAAAAAGTTGAGGATTTACACAAAATTGCTAAAGCTCTTATGACTTATGAGACATTAACTGGTGAAGAAATTGAAAATATAATCAATAAAAATATATACCCAGCAGACAAACAGGACTTAAAAGTAGAAGATGATAAAGGGTCAGCAATGGGTGCTCTAGGCCTAAAACCAAAAATTGTTCATTAGACTGAATGTCTAGATATTACACTAGAGTGTGTAATTTCTACTATGGTACAAAATCTAAATTATTAGTTAAAAAAAAAAAGACATTACCTCTTCATAATAATCCTGAAATTTCTTTTGACAAAATAGAAATAATAACAAGAAATTCAAAAAAATTAATTTCTTTAAATGAAGTGAACAAATTACATGTAAATTTAAAGGCAAAAGTAAAAAAAGATATAAGATTAATAACAAAAAAAAAAAGAAATATTAAAAATTTAAATTTTCAAAATATTCCTCAAATAATGGGTATTTTAAATATTACCCCAGACAGCTTCTCAGATGGTGGAAAATTTTTTAATTATGCATCAGCCAAAAAACAATTAAATTTTCTCTTAAATTCTGGCGCAAACCTTGTTGATATTGGAGCAGAGTCTACTAAACCTGGATCTAAAGCTATTAAATCGAAAATAGAATGGAATAGACTCAAAAATATTTTAAAATTAATTGATAAAAAAAATTTTATATCTCTAGATACTAGAAAATCAGAAATTATGGAAAAGGGAATTAAACTAGGAGTAAAATTAATTAATGATGTTTCTGGTTTTAATTTTGATAAAAACTCAATCAAGATTTTAAAAAAGTATAATATACCTTTCGTACTTCAGCACTCACTTGGTAATCCTGACGTAATGCAAAAAAATCCAAAATATAAAAATGTATTACTAGATATTTACGATTTTTTTGAGGAAAAATTAAATAATTTACGTCAAAATGGAATTTATCATAATAATATAATCTTAGACCCTGGTATAGGTTTTGGAAAAAATTTGAAACATAATATGACAATAATTAAAGATATATCAATTTACCATTCTTTGGGTTTGCCTATACTACTTGGTATTTCTAGAAAAAGATTTATAAAAGATTTATCTGGAAATAATGATAGCTCTTTAAGAATTGGAGGAACGATAAGTAGCAGTATTTTTGCAATGTTACAGGGTGTACAAATGTTGAGAGTTCATGATGTCAACGAAGTTAATCAAGCTATAAAAGTTTTCAAAGCACTTGTAAATAAATAATGAAGTATTTTGGCACTGATGGAATAAGAGGGCAGGTAAATAGTGGGAACATTAATGGAGATATGTTCTTTAAGTTTGGACTAGCAGCAGGAAAATATTTTACAAATTTAAAAAAAAGAAAACAAACAGCAATTATTGCTAAAGATACAAGACTTTCAGGATACGCATTAGAACCTGCGCTAGTTTCAGGTTTAGCCTCTGCAGGAATGCACGTTTATACACTAGGCCCACTGCCGACTAATGGCCTTGCAATGTTGACAAAATCAATGAACGCAAATCTTGGTATAATGATCACTGCTTCACACAATTTATTTTATGATAATGGTTTAAAGTTATTCGGTCCTGATGGATTAAAACTATCTGATAAAATTCAAAAAAAAATTGAAAATTTAATAGATAGCGAAGTTCAAAAACACTTATCAAATCCAAAAAAATTAGGAAGGGTTAAAAGGCTAGAGACTGGAACCGATGAATATATTAAAATTTGTA
Source organism: uncultured Pelagibacteraceae bacterium (assembly GCA_902582605.1). Taxonomy (GTDB): domain Bacteria; phylum Pseudomonadota; class Alphaproteobacteria; order Pelagibacterales; family Pelagibacteraceae; genus Pelagibacter. Next base: position 7,327 of record CACHSP010000010.1, read on the forward strand.
AAAAAAAGTTATCAAGAAACTTTAAATTAAATAATTTTAAAGTAGTTATAGATTGCGCAAATGGAGCTGGATATAAATCTGCGCCAAAATTAATTAGATCACTTGGAGCAAAATTAAAAGTTATAGGAAATAAACCAAATGGGTTTAATATTAATAAAAATTGTGGTTCAACTTTTCCAGAAAAACTACAAAGAAATGTTAAAAAATTCAAAGCAGATTTGGGTATATCTTTAGATGGAGATGCTGACCGAATAATAATGTGTGATGAAAAAGGATCTATAATTGATGGTGATCAAATTATCGCTGCATTAGCTTTACAATGGAAAAAAAGAAAAATTCTTAAAGGAGGCGTTGTCGGCACCTTAATGTCAAACTATGGTTTAGAAAAATTTTTAAAAGAAAAAGGTATTAAATTTTTAAGAGCTAATGTCGGGGACAGATATGTTAAGGAATTGATGCAAAAGAAAAAATTCAATTTAGGAGGAGAGCAATCGGGTCATATTATTTTAGGAAAATTTGCAACAACTGGCGATGGTGTGCTTGTCGCTTTAGAGATTATCAAATCAATGAATAGAAAGACTAAAGCCAGTGATTTTTTTAATGTCTTTAAAAAAATTCCGCAAATTTTAGAAAATATAAAAATAAAAGATGATAAAATACTTAAAAATTACTCTGTTAAAAGATCCATTAAAATTGCAAAAAAATTAATTAAAAATCAAGGTCGGATTCTTGTAAGAAAATCAGGCACTGAACCAAAGATAAGAATAATGGGTGAGAGTGAAAATAAAATTTTGCTTAAAAAATGTATAAAAATGATTTCAAAAGAATTTAAATAAGTTGAGATTAAAGTCTAAAATTTTGATAATTGCTGGATCAGACTCATCTGGTGGGGCTGGTATACAGGCAGATATCAAAACTGTCACTAGTCTTGGCTCTTATGCAATGACTGCTATTACAGCTGTGACTGTTCAAAATACAATGGGTGTTAAATCAGTTATTTCAATACCAACTAATGAAGTAAAAAATCAAATTATTTATTCATCAAGAGATATAAGACCTGATGCCATTAAAATAGGTATGTTACACTCTACTGAAGTTGTCGAAAAAGTAGCTCACGCTTTGAAGATATTAAAAGTTAAAAAAATTGTTTTAGACCCTGTAATGGTTGCAAAGGGTGGTGCAAAATTAATTGATGGAAAAGCAATACAAACTTTAAAAAAAAAGCTATTGAAAAATGTTCTTTTGATCACACCAAACATTCCAGAAGCAGAAATTTTAGCAGAGACTAGTATTAAAAACAAAGAGGATATGATTTTTGCAGCAAATAAATTGATAGATTTAGGAGCTAAAAATGTATTATTGAAGGGTGGTCATTTAAAATCAAAAAAAGTAATAGATTTATATCTAAGCAAATCTGATTTTAAAGTCTTTACAAGTTTTAGGCATAGAACAAAAAATACTCATGGTACAGGATGTACATTATCTAGTGCGATAACAACTTTTCTTTCATGTGGAAAAAGCATTAAGAGTGCTTGTGCGTTGGGAATTAAATATGTAAATTCTGCGATACTGACAAATCCAAACTATGGAAAAGGACATGGTCCTATAAATCATGTTAATTCAATGAAAATAAAACAAAAATTTAATTAATGAAAAATATTGTTGTTGTTGGTTCTCAATGGGGAGATGAGGGAAAAGGCAAGATAGTTGATTGGTTATCCGAACAAGCTGATGTTGTAGTTAGATTTCAAGGTGGTCACAACGCGGGCCATACTCTTGTAATAAATGGTGTAACTTATAAACTTCGGCTACTTCCATCCGGAATTGTAAGAAAAAATAAAATATCAATAATTGGAAATGGAGTTGTCGTTGACCCCTGGGCATTATTAGATGAAATTGAGGAAATTAAATCAAAAGGAGTTAAGGTTGATACTGATAATTTTATAATTTCAGAGTCTGCAAATTTGATTTTACCTTTTCATAGAGAAATGGATGAAATCCGTGAAGATAGTGCGGGTAAAGGAAAAATTGGAACAACCAGAAGAGGTATCGGACCAGCATATGAAGATAAAGTTGGTAGACGATCAATAAGAGTAATGGACTTGAGATCTGAAAAAAATCTAGATCAAAGGTTAGAGTCTGTTCTTTTACATCATAATGCAATTAGAAAAGGCTTAGGTAAAAAAATCTATGAAAAAGATCAATTGAAAAAAGATTTATTAAAAATTGCTCCCAAAATCTTGAAATTTTCAAAACCAGTTTGGTTGAAACTTGACGAATTCAAAAAACAGAAAAAAAGAATATTATTTGAGGGAGCTCAGGGCATATTACTAGATGTTGATCATGGTACATATCCATTTGTGACATCCTCAAATACTGTAGCGTCAAGCGCCGCTACTGGTACAGGGTGTGGACTAAACACAATTAATTATGTTTTAGGAATCACTAAAGCATATACGACTAGGGTTGGAGAAGGTCCGTTTCCGACAGAATTAAAAGATGATATTGGCGAACTTTTAGGAACAAGAGGAAAAGAATTTGGAACAGTTACAAGTCGAAAAAGAAGATGTGGTTGGTTTGATGGTGTTTTAGTAAGACAAACTATTAAAGTTTCAGGGATTGATGGTGTAGCACTTACAAAGCTGGATGTTTTAGATGAATTAGATGAAATAAAGATGTGCGTTGAATATGAACTAGATGGAAAAAAAATTAATTATTTACCAGCAGCAGTAGAGGATCAGCTCAAAATAAAACCTATTTATAAGACTTTTGATGGCTGGAAAAAATCAACAAGTGGTATTAAGAATATAGATGATCTTCCAGAAAATGCTAAAATTTATATAAAAGAAGTTGAGAATTTTATTGAGACAAAAATATCAAGTATTTCAACTAGCCCAGAACGTGATGATACGATATTAATCGAAAATCCTTTTGAGATTTAATTTACAGGTAATAAGTTTTTTGACTTTGCGAGTAAAAGCATATGCTTTTGTAATTTTTCAAAAGCTTTATTTTCAATTTGTCTTACTCTTTCTCTACTGATTTTATATTTTTTACTTAGGTCTTCCAATGTAGTTGGATTATCATTTAACCTTCTAGAATATAAAATTTCTCTCTCTCTTTCATTTAGGACTTGAATTGAGTTTTTTAACAAATCTTTTCTTTGTTCCATTTCCTCTTGATGAGCAAATTTTAAGTCATGATCTAATTCTTTATCAACCAACCAGTCTTGCCACTCATCACCATCTTCACCAACTTGTGCATTAAGTGAGAATTCTTTTCCTGATAATCTTCGATTCATCGAAATCACTTCTTCTTTACTAACATCAAGCTTGTTAGCTATTTCATCAACATGTTCATTTTTTAAATCCCCTTCTGTTTGAGGAGCTATTTGGTTTTTTAATTTTTTAAGATTAAAAAATAATTTTTTTTGTGCAGTTGTTGTACCAATCTTGACTAAACTCCATGATCTTAAAATATATTCTTGAATTGAAGCTTTTATCCACCACATCGCATATGTGGCTAATCTAAATCCTTTTTCAGGTTCAAATTTTTTTACCGCTTGCATTAAACCAATGTTCCCTTCAGAGATCATTTCATTTACTGGTAATCCATATCCTTTATATCCCATTGCAATTTTTGCAACTAATCTCAAATGACTCGTTACTAATTTTTCTGCTGCTTTGATATTTCCAGTTGTTTTCCAATTTTTTGCCAACATATATTCTTCTTCTGCGTCAAGCATAGGGAATTTTTTAATCTGTTCCAAATATGCAGATAGACCCCCTTCATTACTTAAAATGGGCAAGTTATTATTTATCGCAGTATTCATAATGAGTTTATCTAATTAATTATTTTTATTTTTCAATGATTTATTTATTAGTATTTCTTAGTATTTTTAAAATATTCTCAAGTTCTAAAGGTAAATTTGAGTTGAAAGTCATTTCTTTGCTTTTCGTGGGGTGAATGAAGCCTAGAGTCTTAGCATGAAGAAATTGTCTATTAAGACTATTTAAATTTTGCTCAATCAACGGATTTATGTTCTTAATTTTTTTAAACTTTTTTTTATATGTATCATCACCAACAATACTATTTCCTAAAAAATTCATGTGAACTCTAATTTGATGGGTTCTACCCGTTTCTAGTTTGCATTCTACCAAACTTAAAGTTGGTGTGTGTTTATTTTCAAAAATTTCAATAGTTCTATAATTGGTAATTGCTTTTTTACCTTTGGTCCGACTAACTTCCATCATTTGTCTATTCTTTGAACTTCGTGTTATGAAAGTTTCAATTTTTCCCTTAGAGGGTCTAACCTTTCCCCAAATTAATAATTGATAAACTCTTGTTATAGAGTGTTTATTAAACTGATTAGATAAATTTTCATGTGATAGATTATTTTTTGCTATGACTACTAAACCTGATGTATTTTTGTCTATCCTATGTACTATTCCCGGCCTAAGTTCGTCACCAATATTCGAAAGAGAGTCTTTATCGTAATCTACTAATGCATTTACAATTGTATTGTCAAAATTTCCAGCTCCTGGATGCATCACAATACCTGCTGGTTTGTTTAGCACGATTATATCTTTGTCCTCGTGAACAATATCTAATTTAAATTTAAATGGTTTCAGAGAAGCTTTTTTAGGCTCTGGAATTATTAATTCTATAGCATCGTCTTTTAAAACCTTTTTGGCAGGATCTGAAATAGCTTTATTATTAATCTTAAGCTTCTTACCTAAAATTAAGTTTTTTATTCTAGTTCTACTTATCTCATTTTCCTTACTATTAATAAAAACATCTACACGCATATTTTTATTACTTTCTTTTACAATCAAATTTATTTTTTTTTTCATAAAATGATATATTACTATTATATGCGCTTGTAGCTCAACTGGATAGAGCGCCTGACTTCGGATCAGGAGGTTCTGGGTTCGACTCCTAGCAGGCGCACCAATTATTCACCCATGTTAATTAATGTTCCTTTAATTCGAGCTCTCAAAAAAGATAAGTAAAATAGAACTATTCCAATGATTAAATAGATCAGGTTTAATAAATATGCTTTTTTCAAATTTGTATAATCAATTGACCCATTTAAAAGTATGTTTCTAGTCTCATCAAAAATATAAACAAGTGGTAAACCTTTTGCTATAAATTGAAATAATTCTGGTAGAATTTCTATTGGATAATATATGCATCCTAAAGGAGCAAGCAAAAATAGGGACGACCATGCAATATTTTCAAATGATGGACCAAATCTAATTAGTCCTGAACTCACAAACAACCCAAGTGTCATACCAAAAAGATATAAACTTAGAAATAGGAATAAAAGTGGTAATCCCAATTTTAAAATTGATACACCAAATAGAGGAGAGGTAAGCATTATCGCAGGAACCAATCCTATCAAAGTCCTTATTAAAGCAGTAAAAATTAATGATATAATAATTTCTTTGAGCTTTAGGGGAGCAATAAACAAATTTGTAAAATTTCTACTCCAGATTTCCTCTAGAAAAAGCATGTTAAAACTTATGCTTGATCTAAAAAGAATATCGTAAAGTATTGCACATGTTAAAATTACCCCCAAAGTATTGCTATAGTAGTCACTATGTATTGAGAAAAACTTTGAGATAAAACCCCACAAAATTATTTGAATGGTCGGCCAATAAATTAAATCCAAAATTCTTGGTAAAGAACTTTTAATTAAATAAAAGTGTCTGAGGAAAAGACCATACATTTTATTTAAATTCATACCTTTTCCCTTGTAAGTTTTAAAAAAACTTCTTCCATATTTTTTCTTCCATGTTTTTTAATCAATTCCTCTGGCCTACCCTCATCAATAATCGACCCTTTATTCATCATTAAAACTGAAGAACATAGTCTCTCTACCTCTGCCATATTGTGTGATGCTAATAGAATTGATGTTTTATTTTCCTGTTGATATTCCTCTAAAAAACTTCTGACAAAATCACCTGTTTCAGGATCAAGTGATGCCGTAGGTTCATCAAGAAGTAAAACTTTTGGATTATTAATTATTGATTTTGCAAGACTAACTCTATTTTTTTGACCAGATGACAACTCCCCAGTTAGTTTATCTATAAATTCGTAGAGTCTTAATTTTTCACTCAGATAATCAATTTTTTCCTTATGTTTGTTCACATCATAAAGCCTCCCATAAACTTCTAAATTTTGTCTAACTGTCAATTTTTTTGGCAACTCTATATAAGGTGATATAAAATTTAATTGATTTAATAAATTTACACGTTGGTTTTCAATTTCGACTCCATTTATTAAAACCTTTCCTTTTGATGGTTTTAATAAACCTAAAATCATACCAATTGTAGTAGTTTTTCCACAACCATTAGGACCAAGTATACCAATAATTTCATTTTGATTTACTTTAAAAGAAACGTCTTTTACTGCTTCTTTAGTGTTATAAGTTTTTGATAATCCTATTACTTCAAGTTGTTTTTTCATTGAATCTTGATGCCCTTAATAATCTATCATTAATAGTTTTACCATATCCTCTATCAGGAATTTTACATACTGCGATTGAGCTAAATTTCTTTTTTTTAATTTTTCTCAAAGTAGAATATAAATTTTTTGCGGCTTCTTTAAGATTTCCTTTTTGTGATAAAAAATAATAATTTGATTTACTTACTTTTTTCTTTCTAATCAACAAGTATGCTTCATCTTGACGAATATTTTTTGCATTAAGTCTGATGGGCAAACCTGGTGAATAATGAACCTTAAGTTGACCTGGTGAAACGATTTTTGAGGGTTTGTTATTTATTGATATTTTTTTTCTTAGTATTTTTTGAATAGTTGAAACATTTAAACCACCCAATCTTAAGATTTTAGGATTCTTTCTAAGGTCAATAATTGTTGATTCTACACCGATAGATGATTTTCCACCCTCAAGTATGTACTTTATTTTTTTCCCAAAATCTTCTCTTACATCATTCGATGTAACAGCACTGACTTTAGATGAGGGATTAGCACTTGGAGCCGCTAAAGGAAATTCTAAAATTTTAAGTAATCTTCTTGTGACCGAGTGCTGCGGAAATCTTACTGCCAATGTATTTTTTTTATTAGTAATTATTTTTGAAATTTTTGATGATCTTTTAAGATTAAGGATAAATGTTAAAGGACCAGGACAAAATTTTTTATATAATCTAATAAAGTCATTGTTTAAATGACAATCTTTTTTCAACCTTTGAATATTCAGATAATGAACTATTAGAGGGTTATTTTTTGGTCTTTTTTTAAGCTTATATATTTTTTGACAGACTTGGTCTGAGTAGGCATTACCTGCCAAACCATAAACTGTTTCTGTTGGTATAGCAATACACTCTCTCTTATAGAGCAGTTTTTTTGCTTTTTTAATATTTGCAAGATTCATTTTCATGTATTATCTGAGAGTATTATATGAAAGATAAAGATTTACCAAATAATTATGAATCTTCGTCTCTGGAGGAATTAACTCTTGAAGCTAATAAAATAATTGAGGATTTAGAAAGTCAAAAAGATTTACAAAATTCAATTGAAAAATATCAAAATTTGATAAAACTAAACAATATTATCGAGAAAAAATTTAAAAAAAAAGTCATCGACATTAATACAACAACTAAAGAAAATATATCTAAGATAACTTCAAAAAAAAATGCAAAAAAAACTAAATAAAATTGCTATAGATACAAATATTTTTTTAAAAAGATTTATTAAAAAGCAAAAAAAATCAGAGCTGATTGTCCCAATGCAATATGGATTATTTTCGGGTGGTAAAAAAATAAGATCAAAAATACTAGTTGATGTCGGTTCAATATTTAATTTAAATTATAAAACTTTATTAATTATTGGTGCTGCTGTTGAATGTATCCATGCTTATTCACTTATTCATGATGATTTACCATGTATGGATAATGATTCACTAAGACGAGGTAAGCCCTCTACTCATATCAAATTTGGAGAGTCTACAGCTGTTCTAGCTGGAAACTCACTCTTAACTATGGCATTCGAAATTTTGAGTCATAAAGATTTGAATATCAATGAAAAAACAAAAATTAGATTAATTAATAAAATTTCTGAGAGTTCTGGACATCTTGGAATTGCTGGTGGTCAATATTTAGATCTGAGCTATGAGCGTAAGAAAATTTCAGAAAAAAAAATAATTGAAATGGAAATAAAAAAAACTGGAAAACTTTTTAGTTTTTGTTGTGCAGCTCCATTAATATTAAAGAACAAAAGTAAAAAAGATATTCAAAAGTTTGAAAATATTGGAGCTGATATAGGTTTACTATTTCAGGTTGCTGATGATTTAATTGATTATAATGGAAACCTTTTAGCTGCAGGAAAAAAAACTGGAAAAGATAAGAAAAAAGGTAAAGCAACTCTTATTAGTTTACTGGGAGATAAAAATACTATTAAATATGCGAAAAAGCTAATTTTAAAAATAAATACTAAGTTAAAAAAATATGGACCTAAATCTAAGAATTTAACCGAAACCTTAAATTATATTTTAAATAGAAATAAATGAAAAAAAATTACGAATTTTTAGATCAGATTAATTTTCCATCAGACTTAAAAAAAGTTCCTGAAATAAAACTGCAAAAGGTTGCTGATGAATTAAGAGAGGAAATGATCGATGCAGTATCAGTTACTGGAGGACATTTGGGCGCTAGTTTAGGTGTTGTAGAATTAAGCGTTGCATTACATTATATTTTTAATACACCAAGTGATAAATTAATCTGGGATGTAGGACATCAATGTTATCCACACAAAATTTTAACAGGAAGAAAAGATAAAATAAGAACACTTCGGCAAGGAGGGGGTCTTTCAGGATTTACAAAGCGTTCGGAAAGTGAATATGATCCTTTTGGAGCTGCTCATAGCTCCACCTCAATTTCATCAGCTTTGGGAATTGCTGAGGCAAATAAATTATCAAAAAAATCAGAAAATGTAATAGCAGTGATTGGTGATGGTGCAATAAGTGCAGGCATGGCTTATGAGGCCATGAATAATGCAGGTGCCTCAAAGACCAAAATGATTGTGATATTAAATGATAACGACATGTCAATTGCAAGGCCTGTTGGAGCAATGGGAACATATTTAGCTAAAATTTTTTCTGGTAAAATTTATTTTAGTTTAAGAGAAACTATAAAATTGATTACATCAGCATTTTCAAAAAGATTTAGTGCAAAAGCGGGTAAAGCCGAAGATTTATTAAGATCAGCTGTAACTGGTGGAACTTTATTTAGTTCATTAGGTTTCTATTATATTGGTCCTATAGATGGTCATGACCTTTCTTCATTGATTCCAATTTTAAGAAATGCAAGAGACTCAAAACACCAAGGTCCTATATTAATTCATATAAAAACAAAAAAAGGCAAAGGATATTCTTTTGCCGAAGAAGCAAAAGATCATTATCATGGTGTATCCAAATTTAATGTAAAAACTGGAGAACAGGAAAAAAGTTCCAGTAAAGTACCGTCATACACTAAAGTTTTTGCTGATACTCTGATACAACACGCAAAAAAAGATAGTAAAATAGTTGCAATAACAGCAGCTATGCCAGATGGGACTGGATTAAGCAATTTTAGAAAAGAATTTCCAGATAGAACTTATGATGTTGGGATTGCTGAACAACACGCTGTTACGTTTGCAGCTGGTTTGGCGACAGAGAATTATAAACCTTATGCAGCAATTTACTCCACATTTCTCCAGAGAGCATATGACCAAGTCGTTCATGATGTTGCAATACAGAGTTTACCTGTAAGATTTGCAATAGATAGAGCAGGATTAGTTGGAGCTGATGGACCTACACACGCAGGTAGTTTTGACACAACTTATTTAGCAACACTACCAAATTTTATTGTAATGGCTGCAAGTGATGAGGCTGAGTTGGTTAGAATGATTAACACCTCTACAGAAATTAATGATAGACCCTGTGCATTCAGGTATCCAAGAGGGACTGGTATTGGATCAATATTGCCATCAATTTTTGAAAAGATAGAGATTGGAAAATCAAGAATTATTCAAGAGGGAAAAAAGTTAGCGTTAATCAACTTTGGTGCGAGATTAAGTGAAACTTTAAAAGCATCAGAAAATTTAAAAAAAAAAGGTATTAATATTACAATAGTGGATGCAAGATTTGCCAAGCCGTTGGATGAAAATTTGATATGGCAATTAGCAACAACACACGAGGCGATTGTAACTATTGAGGAGGGATCAATTGGCGGATTTGGTTCTCATGTAATTGATTTTCTATCAAAAAAAGGATTAATGGACTCAAATTTAAAATTTAGATCAATGAAACTTCCAGATATTTTTATTGATCAAGATAAACCTGAAAATATGTATAAACTCGCAAATTTAGATAGCATTTCTATTGAAGAACAAATTTTAGATGTATTAAATTCAAATATTATCTTACAAAAACAAAAATAAAGTGATTATCCACATTGAGCTTGATTCAATAAATAATGATCAAGTAAAACACATGATAGCATAGCTTCACCTACTGGAACTGCTCTAATTCCAACACACGGATCATGTCTTCCCTTAACGGATATGCTAGTATTTTTTCCAAATTTATTTATTGTTTTTCTGCTCTTTAAAATTGATGACGTAGGTTTTACTGCAAATGAGACAATTATTTGCTGACCAGAAGAAATCCCACCAAGAATTCCACCTGCATTATTTGAGTTAAACTTTAATTTATTTTTTGAATTTGAAATTTCATCTGAATTTTCTTCTCCGGACAATTGAGCGGAATTCATTCCAGAACCAATATTAACACCTTTTACAGCATTAATACTCATCATTGCAGACGCAATATCAGAGTCTAGTTTTGAGTAAATTGGTGCCCCAAGTCCTGCAGGAATACCATTAGCTCTAATTTCAATTATAGCACCACAAGATGAACCTGCCTTTCGAATACTTAAAAGATATTTTTCCCATATTTTAAGCACAGATTTATCAGGACAAAAAAATGGATTTTTATAAATTATCTTATCATCCCACTTGTTTGTATCGCATCCAAGAATTCCAAGTTGTGTAACTACACCAGAAATTTTAAATTTTTTACCTAATTTTTTTTCCAAAACTTTTTTTGCTACTGCTCCTGCTGCAACTCTAGAAGCGGTCTCTCGCGCAGAAGACCTTCCACCACCCCTATAATCTCTAATTCCATACTTTTTAAAGTAGGTATAATCAGCATGACCTGGTCTGAATTTATCCTTAATATCATTATAATCTTTTGAGCGCATATCCTCGTTATAAATTATTAAAGAGATTGGAGTTCCGGTTGTTTTACCTTCAAAGACTCCTGAAAGAATCTCTACTTTATCACTTTCTTTTCTTTGAGTAGTAAATTTAGATTGACCAGGTTTTCTTTTATTGAGTTCTATCTGAATATCTCGTTCATTGAGGTTTATTAGTGGTGGACAACCATCTATAATACAACCAATTGCAGGACCATGAGATTCTCCCCATGTAGTGAAACGAAAAACCTTTCCAAAAGTATTAAATGACATTATTTATATTGTATAGATTATTTTGTTAAAATTATGAATGAAAAAAACTCACTAGGGCTTAATAAATGCTTTCTAGATTTAGATGATCCTTTTAGATTATTTGAAAGTTGGTACGAAGAGGCAAAAAAGAATGAAATTAATGATCCAAATGCTTTAGCTCTTGGAACTGCAACAAAACAAGGTGTTCCATCAGTAAGGATGGTGCTTCTTAAAGGTTACGATAAAAATGGATTTGTTTTTTATACTAATCTTAATAGTCAGAAAGGAAACGAAATAAAAGAAAACCCCAATGCAACAATGTGTTTTCATTGGAAAAGTTTGCTTAGGCAAATTAGAATTGTAGGTACATTGACCCAAGTAGAAGATGAGGTAGCTGATAATTATTTTAATTCTAGAGCTTATGAAAGTAGAATTGGGGCTTGGGCATCAAAACAAAGTAGTGAATTAGTCAATAGGGAAGAATTGATAAAATCACTAGAAAAATTTAAAAATAAATACCAAGATCAAAATAATGTTCCAAGACCAAATCATTGGTCGGGCTGGAATTTAAAACCTACGAGCATAGAATTTTGGTTAGATGGAGATAATAGAATACACGAAAGACTAAAGTATAAATTGACAGCAAATAATGATTGGACAAAAAGTCTTTTAAGCCCCTAAAAATTTCTTGATAAACTAAAAGACGTTAAATTTTCGAGGATATTTTTTTCTTCAGAGTCTTTAAATACCGACAATGAATTTGATGACAAATTAATATAGTGCTTTGCTTTTTGATAACAACTATTTATAATATCGTATTTCTTTATTAAAGATAAAGTATAATTAAAATCATTTTGATTTCTCTCTTCTTTTGCAAAAGTTTTCTTAAGAGTTTCTTTTTCATCTTTATTAGCTTTTTGAAACAGAAGAATTATTGGTAGTGTAATTTTTCCCTCATAGAAGTCTTGACCGATATTTTTTCCAAATAGTTTTAATTCTGAGTTATAATCTAAAGTGTCATCAGCAATTTGAAAAGTTAAACCTAAATTCCTACCATAAAACTCTAAAGCCTCTTTCTCTTTAGTTTTCAATTCTGATAAAATTGCTCCTACTTTAGTTGCAGCAGCAAATAACTCAGCCGTCTTTGAAGAAATTATTTTCAAGTAAGTTTCTTCAAGCATATCAACTTCACCTTTATGCTGGAGTTGCAAAATTTCACCTTGAGCAATTATTGATGATGTTGACGATAATAGTTTTAAAACTTCAATATTTCCATCTTCTACCATCATTTCAAAACACCTACTAAGAAGATAATCGCCAGCCAGAACAGATGAGTGGTTACCCCAAATTTTATTTGGTGTTTTTTTACCTCTTCTAATTGAACCATTATCTATAACATCATCATGCATCAAAGTTGCGGCATGAATTAGTTCTACGCAAGCTGCCAAATTTATATCTCTGGTACCTTTTGTATAACCACATAACTTTGATGAACCCAAAGTTAATAAGGCTCTTAACCTTTTGCCACCAGTATTTAAATGATAATCTGTCATTTTTTTAACTAGATCAACATTACTATCTAGTTTTGATTTAATTTTTTCTTCAACAAGCATTAACTTATTTTCAACTGAGTTTTTAAGTTGAAAGTAAGAGTTATTAATTTGTTTTTTAAGTTGAATCACGCTTCCCATAATGTGAGCAAATTAGTGTAATAAGTTTCTTTTGATACTTATCAATTGACGCACCTAAATCTTCAATTATAAGGTGTCTTTATATTAATATAAAAATTCTATAAAGTTTTGTTATGTTCTCAATTTTTAAAAAGAAGAAAATTATTCCTCATATTAAATTAGCTGGTGTTATTGGAAACGTAGGTAAATTTAAACAAGGTATAGATTTTTCAGGTCAAGAAGAGATAATTTTAAAGGCTTTTTCTGTAAAAAAAGCACCATGTGTTGCTATTACAATTAATTCTCCTGGTGGATCACCTGTTCAATCACACTTAATCTTTAATTTAATAAGACATCAAGCGAAAAAAAATAAAAAAAAGGTAATAGTTTTTGCAGAGGATATTGCTGCATCAGGAGGCTATTTGATTGCGTGTGCTGGTGATGAAATTTATGCAAACTCTAGTTCAATTATTGGATCTATAGGTGTAATTTATTCATCATTTGGTTTTACAGAGTTAATTAAAAAAATTGGAGTTGAAAGAAGAGTTCATACTGCTGGTAAAAATAAAAGTACTCTCGATCCGTTTCTTGAGGAAAAAAACGAAGATATAGAAAGATTAAAAAATATACAATTAGATTTGCATAAAGATTTCATTAATGTTGTTGAAAAAAGTAGAGGTAAAAAACTAAAGAAATCAGAAGTTGAGTTATTTTCTGGGGAGTTTTGGTCTGGAACTAAATCCAAAGAACTTGGTTTGATTGACGAAATAGGTGATGCCAATCAAGTGTTGAGAGAGAAATTTGGAGAAGATGTAATAATCAAAAGATTTGAAAAATCTAAAAGTTGGTTAAGTAAGAAATTATCATCATCTAACGATCACGTCGATCAGGTCGCAAATATATTAGAAGAAAAATCTATTTGGCAAAAATATGGCCTCTAAAAAAAGTAAAAAAAAACCAAAATTTCAAACTTTTCAGGATACAATTTTAAACCTCCAAAAATATTGGAGTAAACATGGTTGTATAATTTTACAACCATATGATATGGAGGTTGGAGCAGGAACTTTTCATCCAGCTACAACTCTCAGGTCACTTGGACCAAAACCATGGAAAGCAGCTTATGTACAACCTTCTAGA
>CACHSP010000011.1 GCA_902582605.1 uncultured Pelagibacteraceae bacterium
TGATTTAGACTTGCTAAGGGAAATTAAGTATAATAAACATCTATTTGCTCGAAGACCATTAGATATGAGTCTTAACATAAATCATTTTGAGAAAAATACTCAAATTAAACTTCCATATGTATCGGATGAAATAGAAAAATTAGCAAAGGAATATAAATGAAATTTTTTAAAATAAAAAAAAAAAGAATCGGCAAAAATATGCCCACTTATTTTATTGCAGACATTGGTGCTAATCACGATGGGAGTCTTGCTAGGGCAAAAAAACTTATACGCTTGGCTAAGTTAGCTGGTGCTGATGCAGCTAAATTTCAACATTTCTCTGCAAAGACAATTGTGAGTGATGTTGGTTTTAAAAAATTGAAAAATTTAAAGTCCCATCAAAGCAAGTGGAAGAAATCAGTTTTTTCTGTTTATCAAGCCGCTTCGATTAATAAAAAATGGACTAAGATATTAAAAAAATTCTGTGATAAAATAGACATAGAGTTTATGACTAGTCCATATTCAATGGAAATTGTTGATGAAATAAATCCATATGTGAATATAATCAAAATTGGTTCAGGAGATATAACTTGGATTGATATAATTAAAAAAATTGCATCTAAAAAAAAATTAGGAATAATTGCTACTGGGGCCTCAAATTTTAAAGAAGTTGAAACTGCAGTTAAAGAGTATCTCAAAATTAATCAATCTTTGGTTCTTATGCAGTGTAATACAAATTACACAGGTGATTTAGAAAATATCAAATATTCAAACTTAAATGTCATAAATAAGTTTAAAAAAAAATTTCCAAAAGTAGTTTTGGGTCTTAGTGATCATACATTTGGCCATGTTACAGTTTTGGGAGCTGTTATGCTTGGAGCAAGAGTGATAGAAAAGCATTTTACAGATGATAATAAAAGGACAGGACCTGACCACTTTTTTGCTATGAATCCTAAAAGTTGGAAAGCAATGGTATCAGCAACAAGAGATTTGGAATCAGCAATGGGGGATGGAGTAAAAAGAATTGAAAAAAATGAGTTAAATTCAAGTGTGGTTCAAAGAAGAGGAATTCGGGCTAATCAAAAATTAAATAAAGGGTCAATCATAAAAGAACATATGTTGGATTATTTAAGACCATGTCCTTTTGGTGCGCTTAGACCCTGTGATAAGAGAAAAATCATTAATAAAAGATTAAAAAAAGATATCAAATATCACGAAATAATTAAATCTAGTGACGTTTTTTAATTTTAAGATATGAAAGAACTTTTAATTATAATTCCAGCTTTAAATGAGGAAAAAACAATAAAAAAGATTATTCAAAAAACTAAAATATTTGGAGATGTTTTAGTAGTTAATGATGGTTCAATAGATGAAACAAAAAAAATTGCTAAAAAAAATGGAGTTATGGTTATTAGTCACAAAATTAATTTAGGCTATGATCAAGCTATAAATTCAGGTTTGGAATTTTTTGTAAAAAAAAAATATAAATATGTAATTACAATAGATGCTGACGGGCAACTACCTCCAAATTATATAAAATTGTTTAAAAAAGAATTGAAATTGAATAGAGATATAGTTTGTGGGGTTAGAAGTCGAGTAGATCGAATAGGTGAAAAAATTTTTCTTTTTTTTTCAAAAATTATTTGGAATTTACAAGACCCTTTGTGTGGAATTAAAGGATATTCATATAATTATATAAAAAAATTTTTTAGTAAGAAAATTTTTTTCAATTCTATTAGCACAGAATTATTAATAAAAGGAAAAAAAAGAAAAATAAATATTACTGAATTAAAAATTAATAATAAAATTAGATCAGATGAGTCTAGGTTTGGTTCAGGTATTTTTACTGAGCTAAAAATAGTTTTTACTTTTTTTATGTGTTTAGTTTTTGTTAGGTAAATTTGAAATAAATTTAGAAAAAGAGAGTAAAATTAAAAATCCTTGCATAACTAAAAGAAAAAATTATTAAAATATGAAAATACTAGGAAAATTATTAAGTAATAAAGAATTTATTTTTTTTAAGATTATACTTCTTTTAAATTCAGTAATGTTTATTTTGGAGGGTGTCAGTCTTATTTCAATTCCTATTTTTGCAAGTATTCTAATTGATAGCAGTTATATTTTTGACAAATTTGAAATTTTAAAAAATAATTCTTACTTAGCGGTACTCGAACATAATCAATTAATTATTCTATTTGGTTCAATAGTCATTATCTCGTTTGTGGTAAAAAATGTTTTTCTTATTTTCTTAACGATATTCCAAGGAAATTTTCAGAGAAAAATTAAAAGTAATATTGCTGAAAAATTATTTAGATATTACATTAATATGCCTTACCTGCTTCATTTAGACAAGAATCCAGCTTATTTATCAAGATATGTTTCCACTGAAATTGCAAATCTAAATACTTATCTCGTAAATTTTATTTTACACTTTAGAGAATTAATAACAATATTTGTCATTTTAATTTTACTTATTTTTTCATCACCAGGATTTATTTTGTTAATTTTTTTTGTTTTCGGTCTCATTGGTTTATTATTTTTAAAGATAATTAAATCTTTTATTAATTTAAGAGCAAAAAAAAATATTGAATTAGGAAAAAATCTTACAGAAACAATTTATGAAACATTTGGTTCAATTAAAGATATTAAAGTCCAAATGAAAGAAAATAAAGTAATAGATTATTTTAAAAAAGATTTTCATCAATTAGAAAATAATAATTATTATTTTTTTATTATTGAAAAATTACCAAAAATTATTTTAGAATTTTTAGCAATATCAATTTTAGTTTTAATTTCTGTTTTTTTTATTAATAAAGTTAATAATGATATCACCGAAATACTACCTGTTTTATCACTGATATTAGTAAGTATATTTAGATTTTTACCAGCTTTTAACGCGGTTACTGTAAGCAGGTACTACATGAGACTTACAAAACCTTCTGTTGAAATTATAGTTGATGAAATAAATAAAAGTTCAATTATAATCAAATCTCAAAATTTCTCTGATAATGAAAAAAATTATGATTTAGATAAAAATCGATATCTTGAAGTTAAAGATTTATCGTTTAGTTATGATAATAAAAGTTCTCGTCCTTTAAAAAACATAAATTTTGAAATTAAGAAAGGTGAATTTATAGGTATCACTGGAAAAACAGGTTCAGGAAAAAGTACTTTATTTCTAATGCTAATGGGACTTTTAAAACCAGAAGGTGGAGTAGTTAGTCATTATGGACAAAATATAAATAAAGATATTAGAATCTGGAAAAAAAAATTGGGTTACGTATCTCAAAATATATTCTTATTAAATGGTTCATTGAAAAAAAACATATTACTAAATTTTGATAATTCAGATGATGAAAAGTGTAATTATGAAATATTAAATCAATGTATAGAAATTGCTGAACTCAAACCAAAAATAGACTCATTACAATATGGTTTAGATACATATATCGGAATTAATGGTTCTAAGTTATCAGGAGGTGAAAAACAAAGGTTAGCTATAGCCCGGGTATTGTATCGTGATCCAGAAATTATTTTGATGGATGAGTCTACTAATGCTTTGGATGAAAAAACAGAAGATAAAATTTTAAATAATTTAAGATCAGAAACATTAAATAAAAAGACCATTTTAATAATTTCTCATAGAAAAAATACGCTAAATAAATGTGACAAAGTTTTGAATTTAGATCTTGGTGAAATTAAATAGTTGTTTATGGATAAAATCTCATATTTTTATATAATCTCCGAGACTTAAAGCTTAGTAAAATTATATTATTTATAGAAATAGTTTTAAATTGAGTTTGTAACAAAAAAAAAAAATAACTAATTAAATTTTGTAGAATAAATAACATATATAGTTAGAGTGAAACGATAATTCAGAAATATCTATGATTAGAAGATACTTAATTACTTATTTTAAAAATATTAAATTAAAAAAAAAAACACACATAATTTTTGAGAATGAGTATTTAAAAAAGCTAAATACAAATTACCAATTAAAAAATTATAGATGTTCTTCGATTGAAAATTTAAATCAAGTTTATAAAAAAAAATTTAACTATTCTTTTATTTTAAAAAAATCTCAGAGATATCTTGATGAAATATTCCCCGTTTTAAATGAATTAAATAATTGTAGATTAAAAAAAAAAGAATGGGAAATTTTAATTGAGTATTTTTTAATCATATCTATAATGAATATTAAGACAAGATTTGATACTTTAAAAAAAATTAAAAATAAAAAAAACGTCTATATATACGCTGATAATTACAATTTCTTTTTTGAAAATACTAATATTTACAGAATATTTCAATTAGAAGATTTCAATTTCAATTTTTTTATAAATTATTTAATTTCAAAAAGATTAAAATTTAAAGTTTTAAAATCTAAGAAAATTAAAAAAGTTTTTCTTTTTGAGAAAATAAAGAAAAAAACATTTTTTAGAAAAATAATATATTTTTTTTATAATAATTTACAAAATCTTCTTAAACCCATAATAATTTTAGATGGATATTTTGAAAAAAATAATGCGCTTAGGGTCATATTTAAAAGTAAATTAAAAATCTTATTCGCTAGTATCGATTATTTAGACTTTCCAGCAGAGATAATTAACCGAAAAAAAAACTTTAAATCTCGGTCAAAAATATCAATAAAAATTAAAGATGATTTTGATATTATTTATAATGAATTTATAAAAAATGCTTTACCCAGTTCTTTTTTGGAGAATTTTAATAGTTATTTAAATGCTAATAAAAATAAATACCTCAATATATCTAAAATTGGAACTTCACTGCATTTTGCGGCTAATGATAAATTTAAATTTGCTGTTTTAAACTTAAAGAAAGAAAAAAAAAAATCATTTAATCTACAACACGGTGCACTCATGGGTAATAGAGTGTTTAATCCAGAAGATTATATTAATCAAAAAATGAGTGATCTGAACTTATTATGGCACGATAAAAAGTTAAATATTGGTTCTCAATATTTTTTAAACTCAAAATATAAATTTAATAAACATGAAAATAAAATTCTATTTTTTCCATGCCACATTTTATTTAATCAAAAACTAGATGTCCTTGAAAAAAATAACCATATTTACTTAAATCAATACTTTAATTTAGTAAAATTATTGACCATTAAAAAAAAATTTCTTTTAAACGTAAAATTTTTTAATCATAGAAATGACGATTTTTTTAAAAAAATTTGGAAAAATTATTTTGGTAAGAAAGTAAAAATTTTAGATAGCAATAGCTCATATAAAGGTAGTATATTTAAAGAATATGACCTAATAATAATTGATAATTTTTCCACAGCATTTTATGAATTATTATATTCCAAAAAACCGTTTATAGTCCTCAATTCTTCACCAAATGTTAATTTTAAAAAAAAATTTTGGAAAGCAATAAAGGATCTTAAGAAGATAAATTTATGGTTTGAAAATGAAAGGCAACTTGCGAAATATTTGGATAAAAATTTTGAAAACATTATATTGAATTGGAATAAAACAATTAATTCAAAGTGCTATATCAAATTAAGAAAAACTTTATTTGCAAGAGAAAATTTTAATGATAGTTTGTTTGTAAAAAAAATATTAGAATTTTAACTAATAAAAAAAGTCAATCTAAAATCTAAAGATTAAATTGGAAATTTTACATGACCCCTCAAATTTCATTAAAATTAACTTTTGATTGGTTCAAAATTTTTTATTTAAATAAGAATGATAAAAGAAAAGTAATTAATTTTACATTTGAACAAATAAAAAATTTTAAAAAAATTATAAGATATTACTAAGTATTATGAATCTGTTTGTAACAGGCGCTAATGGTTATATTGGAAGTAACTTCATTAAAAAAGCTTCAAAATTAAATTTTAAAATTTATGCTTTAACTAGAAAAAGAGTTAATAAGAATATTAAGAATGTTAAATGGATTACAGGAGCAATTGACAAAAATTGGAAAGAATTAAAAAAATCAGATGTTTTGGTACATCTTGCTGCGGAGGGGGGATATGCAAGGTTCACAAGTTTTAATAAATGTTATGATTTTAACGTTCTAAAGTCAAAAAAATTGGTCAAAAATGCAATGAAAAGTGGTTGTAAAAAAATACTAATAATTTCATCTAAAAAAGAGAAAAAAATAAAAAGTTTAAAGATAAATAAAAAATTGATCAAATCTTATGAAAAGAAACCTGATTATGTTTATGCTCTATCTAAAGCAATCTTCACAAAATTTTGTGTTAGCTTTTCTGAAAAAAATAATACAAAATTTAGAATAATTCGACTTTTTCATGTTTATGGAAAAAATGAAAAAAAAACAAGATTATGGCCAGCTTTAATATCAGCAGCTAAAAAAAATAAAGATTTTAAAATGACTTCTGGAGGTCAAAAAACTGATTTTAATTACATTGATGATGTAGTGGATGGATTAATTGATGCAACTAATTTTAAAATTAAAGATAAAAAATTTCCTCAAGTTTGGGATATGTGCTCTGGAAAAACAATGTCAGTAAAGCAGTTTGCTCAAAAGCTTTGGGATAGGATAAATCCTAAGAGTAAAATTTATTTTTCTAAAATAAAAGTTTTTGACAACAAGAATTACAAAGCGTTAAATCAAAATCATTGGAAGATTAACTATACCAAACCAGAATTAACCATTGATTATTAAAAGTTTTAAAAAATTATTTTTATTCATTCAATATTAGTTTATATATAATTTTACATTAAATGTAATCTAAGAATAGTTTAAATACTTTGTGGTACTAGGATGAAAAAAATTAAACTAGCTTTAAACACAATTAGCAATACCGACTATAAAATTCTAATAAAATTTTTACAAAAAAGAATTTACTTAAATCAATCAAAAGTTACTAGAACTTTTGAGAGTAGATTTTCAAAAATTATAGGTAAAAAATATTCTATTTTTGTAAATTCTGGTTCATTTGCAAATTTATTAATAGCCCAAACTTTACTTGAGGGAAAAAATCTCAAAAATAAAACAGTTGTTGTTCCGTCTGTATCCTGGTCAATCAATGTAAGCCCATTTGCTTGGCTTTCAATCTTTTTTTTTATATTCAGAAAAATAAAAATATTCTTAATTAATGGTAAATTCACATGAAAATAAAAGATGTAACAATTAGCAAATTAAAAATAATTGAAGATGAAAGAGGAAAAGTAATGCATATGATGCGCAATGATAGCAAAGTTTTTCAAAGTTTTGGAGAAATATATTTTTCAACTATTTATAAAGATGTAATAAAAGCTTGGCATTTACATAAAGAGGCTACTCTAAATTACGCTTGTGTAAGTGGAGAGGTAAAATTAGTTTTATATGATGATAGGACTGAAAGTGATAGTAGAGGGATATATGAGGAAATTTTTCTCACTCCCAAAAACTATTTTTTAGTCACAATACCACCTAATATTTGGAACGGTTTTAAAGGTTTGGCAAAGGGGGAATCGATTATTGCGAATTGTTTGAATTTACCACACAACGAAAAAGAGATGGTCAGATTAGATGTTGAAAATAAACGTTTTAATCATAATTGGTAATTAAAAAGAATAACTATAAGTTAAGTTTAGCTTTATATTTGAAATTATGAAAGTAGTTATTTTAGCTGGTGGATATGGAACAAGAATTTCTGAGTACACAAAAACTATTCCAAAGCCAATGATAAAAATTAATGGTACCCCAATAATAATGCATATTATTAATCATTTTGTTTTATATGGTTATAAAGATTTTTATATTGCCCTAGGATATAAAGGGAATGTTATTAAAAGATATTTCAAATATTTTAAAAATGATAGAGTCAAAATTAATCTCATAGATACTGGCAAGAATACCATGACTGGTGGTAGACTTAAGAGGCTGAGTAAATTTTTAAAAAATCAAACTTTTTTAGCTACCTATGGAGATGGTTTATCAAATGTAAATTTACATAATTTAGTAAAATTTCATAAGTTAAATAAAAAATTGGTAACACTTACTGCTGTGAGACCCCCAGCAAGATTTGGAACAATAAAATTGAAAGGAAACAAAGTTTCTTACTTTAAAGAAAAATCATCTTTAGATGAAGGGTGGATTAACGGAGGTTTCTTTGTGATGGATTACAAGTTTTTGAAATATATCAAAAATGATAGAACATATTTGGAAAGAGAGCCTTTTGAGAGATTAACAAAAAAAAAACAACTTCTTGGTTATAAACATAATGGCTTCTGGCAATGTATGGATACACTAAGAGATAAAGAAATTTTGGAAAAGAAAATTAAAGAAATAAAAATTTTTAAAAAAACAAAATTCAAAAAAAAAATTTTTTCGGATATTCATTTAAAAAGAAAAATTAAATTTTAATATGAAGAACAAAATAAGTGTAGTTATAAATTTTCATAATGGAGAAAAATATTTAGAAAAATGTATTGAGAGCGTATTGAACCAAAATTATAAAAATTTTGAGGTTATATTATGGGATAATGCATCAGTAGATAGTTCAAAAAAAATAATTGAAAAATTTAAAGATAAAAAAGTCAAGTATTTTAGACACTCTTTTAAAGAAAATCTTTACAAGGCTAGAAATAGAGCTGTAGAAGTGTCATCTGGAGAACTCATTGCTTTTTTGGATTGTGATGATTGGTGGGATAAAAACTATTTATCTAGTAAAGAAAAATTTTTTGGCTTAGAAGAATATGATTATTTATATAGCAATGTTTTATGTTTTTATGAAAAAACAAACAAACTGGTAAAATATAATCATAAAAAATTGCCAAATGGTAAAATATACAATTATTTAGCAAAAGATTATTTTATTATAATTAGTGGACTTATAATAAAAAAAAAAATTTTAGAGAAAGAAAATTACTTTAATGGCTTTTATAATATTATTGGAGATTATGATTTATTAATGCGAATAAGTAAATATGCTAATGCAAAGTCATTTGATGAACCTATGATATATTATAGGATCCATGAAAATAATTTCTCAAAAAAAAATAATATGATGTATTATGAAGAGTATAATCATTGGTTTCATAATCAAAAAAATTTTAATAATAAATTATTTCAGGACAATATAGAACACTTTCTTATTAGATTAAGTAAATTAAAAATAATTCATTTATTATATAAGAAAAGAAATTTTGAATTATTTGTGGAAATAATTAAATTCCCTCAATTATCACTTAAATTTAAGTTTTTTTTGGCTTTTTTTCTTCCGTTAAAGCTTATCAATTTTTTTAGAAAATGAAAAAATTATTACTGATAACCAACGATCATTTAAAATTTGAAACTAATTCTATTTCTTCAGACTTTAATGGTACAATTAATATTATTGTTAAAATATTAGAGATTTATTAATGTAATGAACACACAATATACTAATTATCAAAAATTTTATATTCCATTATTCTTTTTTCCTTTATCATTTATTTTTGGCATCGTCGTCGCAGAAGTATTTGTGCTGTTATTTTTACTTTTCTTTTTTTTTAATTTGAGTAAAGCAAATTTTTTTTTTGAGAAAAAAATTATTATATTATTTTTGTTTTCTCTCTATATAGCTTTAAACGCTATGTTTCAAATTACAGATGATTTAAAATATTCATCTTTTTTACACTTTAGATATGTTTTGTTCTCTTTAGCAATTTTTTTGTTATACGAGGGTCTTTTTTATAAAAATTTTAATAAAAAAATGTTAAATATTTTTTTATTCATTTTATCTTTTTTATTATTCGATAGTTTTTTTCAATTTATTTTTGGTGTGAATTTATTAGGCTATAAAATTAGTTCTAATCGAATCTCAAGTTTCTTTGGAGATGAGTTAATTTTGGGAAGTTATCTAGTCAGGCTTTTACCAATCATAATGTGGTATATTTATAATCTAAAGATAAATCCAAGAGAAAAAAAATTTTCTTACACTTTTTTCTTTACAGCATATTTTTGTGTTATTTATCTTTCAGGAGAAAGAACTTCTTTAGCATTATTTTTAATATTATTTTTTTTTACATTAATTTTTATTAATGATTTAAGAATAATTTTCTTAAGATCTTTTGTAATTTTCACAGCTTTTATTCTTTGCACAATATTCTTTGATTTCGGAAAATCTGATATAAAGCATAGAATTTTTGAAAAAACCTATAAACAAATTTTTCCAGAAGCAAAAAAAAAACATAACAAAGATGAGAACGAATTAGATAATATTAAACCCTCGAAAATTTTAATTTTTTCCCAAGCACATCAGGGCCATTACATTTTAGCAAAAAAATTATTTTTAGATAACCTAGTTTTTGGTACTGGACCGAAAGGTTTTAGACATTACTGTAGAATAATAAGATATGACTCAAAAATAGGTATGTGTTCTACTCACCCACACAATATAATCGCTCAGATCTTATCTGAACTTGGATTAGTTGGTATAATTTTCTTTTTAACTTTTTTAGTCTTTCTTATTAAAAGATTTTTTGATGTTGCATTTGTAAAAATAAAAACTCATCATCATTATGCTTTTTTAATTGCATCGTTAGGTATTTTTATAAATCTTTTTCCTTTTTTACCAAGTGGAAATTTTTTCAATAATTGGATATCTATAATTATTTATTTTAATATTGGATTGTATTTAGTTTCTAACAAGAAATTAATGTTAAGATGATATTATCACTTATTATAATTATTTGTTTATTAAATCTTTTTTTAGTAATCAACATAAAAAATATTTCAAAATTTATTAACCTTTATGATTTTCCTGATAACAAATTAAAGACACATAAAAAGAAGATTTCATTAATTGGTGGTACAATTGTAATGTTAAATATTTTTTTTTTACTTTTTATAGATTTCGCTTTCCAAATAAAATTTTTTGATTTTTTTCAATCAACAACAGAGATATTTTCTTTCCTATTTGTTTTATTTTTATTTTTTATTTTAGGTTTTTATGATGACAAATATAAAATTAAACCATATGTAAAATTTTTTTTGAGTATTTTGATTTCAATATGTTACGTTTTCACCAACAAAAATATTATAGTAGACAGTTTTTCTATCTCAATTTACGAATACAGAATTTTTCTTGAGGTTTTTTCAGCTTTATTTACTGTTTTTTGCATAATTGTTTTAATTAATTCTTTGAATTTTTATGATGGTATTAATGGTCAATTATTAATTTTTTTTCTAATAATGTTTTCGTATTTATTATTTAAAACAAATAGGTTCGAATTTTATTCCTTAATAATAATTATAATTCTTTTTTGTCTTTTTTTAAACTTAAACAATCAAATGTTTCTAGGCGATAATGGTGTATATGTGATGAGTACAATTTTAATTACTTCTATAATTTACGAACACAATGTGTATAAAAATTTTATTTATGCTGATGAGATATTTTTTTTATTATTATTACCTGGAATTGATTTGATTAGATTAACAGTTGTTCGACTCATGAATGGAAAAAATCCTTTTTATGGTGATAGAAATCATATTCATCATTTGATGATAAAAAGATATTCATTATTAATTACAAATATTTTCCTTGTTTTTTTATCAATTTTACCAATTTTGCTTTATAATAATTTTCATCTAAATTTTTATGCTATTTTTTCAATTTTTCTAATAATTTACATTTTCTTAATTAAAAATTTATAAGATGATTAAAAATATTAAAATAAATAGATGCTTGTACTTAAAAATTTTGGGGTTTTTTAGACAATAAAAGAAAAATTTTTTTTTCATTATTATTTCACATCATCCAGATAATCTAAAAATATGTGATAAAGTATTTAAAGTTGAAAATAAAAAATTAGTTATTGATTGAGCAGAGTAAAATTTTAAGTTAAATAAATTAATTTATGATTAAAGGCAAAAAAATATTGATTGTTGGTGCAGGTGGTTTCATTGGTGGTCATTTGACTAATAGACTACTTAATGATGGAAATACAATTGTAGCAGCAGATATAAAACCAAAAGAATATTGGTTTCAAGATTTCGATAATGTTGAAAATCACTATTCGATGGATATGAAGGATATTAATAATTGTCGATTAGTAACAAAAAAAATGGACTTTGTATTCAATATGGCATGTAATATGGGTGGAATGGGTTTTATTGAAAATAATAAAGCCGAATGTATGCAATCAGTATTAATAAATACAAATCTATTAATTGCTTGTAAGGAAAATGAAATTAAAAAATATTTTTTTTCTTCTAGCGCATGTGCCTATAATAAAACAAAACAACAAGAAGTTTTTATAGAAGGTTTAAAGGAAGATGATGCTTACCCAGCAGATCCTGAGGATGGATATGGATGGGAAAAATTGTTTAGTGAACGAATGTGCAGACATTTTATGGAAGATTATGGAATACCTGTTAGGGTCGCAAGGTATCACAATATTTATGGTCCATATGGTACATATGACGGAGGAAGAGAAAAAGCACCTGCAGCATTATGTAGAAAAGTTATAATGGCAAATAAAAATAGCGATGACAAAATTGAGGTTTGGGGCGATGGAATGCAAACCAGAACATTTTTATATATTGATGATTGTATTGAAGGAACTTTAAGATTGTTTGAGTCTGACTATTCAGATCCAATAAATATCGGAAGTGATGAACAAGTTTCTATTAATCAAATGATTGAGATAATTGAAGCTGTAACTAAGACTAAAAAATTAAAACGAATTTATCAATTAGATAAACCAAAAGGCGTCAGAGGTAGATCCAGTAACAATGATCTTGTAAAGAAGGTTTTAAATTGGAGCTTTAAGATAAAATTGAACGAGGGTTTAAAAAAAACATATGACTGGATAAAAGAAGAAATGAACAAACAAGGGACAAATTTAAGTAGATTTACAAAATCTTAAATTTTATAGCATTGAGAAGTTTTGATATAGCATCCAATTTTCGATCTAATGGTAAGTAAAATTATTTTTAAACAGATAAAATTTATCAATATTAATAATCAGCAATTTAAAAGTTTTATAATTAAAAAAGGTTTATTTGTTTTTCCAGCGGGGCCGGCTTTGGCAACTATTAAAAAGTCAAATGAGTACTATAAATCACTTAAAAAAGCAGATTTTGTCTTTTTTGATAGTGGTTTTTTTGTTTTATTATTAAGAGTCTTTAAAAATATTAATGTACAAAAATTTTCAGGATTTAAATTTTTGGGTATGTTTTTTGCTTATTTAAAGAATAATAAGAAGAAAAAAATTTTTTGTATTGATCCAAATATAAATTTTTCAAAATCAAATTATAAGTATATTAAAAATTTAGGTATAAATAATTTATATAATTATTGCGCACCTAGATACAATTTGAAAAGTTTATCTGATTTAAATCTTCTTAAAAATATAAAAAAATTTAAACCAGATTATATAATTGTAAATATTGGAGGTGGAGTTCAAGAAGTATTGGGTCTTTATATAAAGAAAAACTTAAAATTCAAAACATCTATTTTATGTACTGGCGCTGCTATTTCCTTTTTTACAAAGGATCAAGCACCTATAAATAATCTTGTTGATAAATATTATTTAGGCTGGTTAATCAGATTAATATTTAACCCAATTATTTTTTTCAAAAAATATATTATTGGATTACGATTAATTCCAATGGTTATTTTTGATAAGATTAAAATATTGAAAAAAGATAAGATTTATTGA
>CACHSP010000012.1 GCA_902582605.1 uncultured Pelagibacteraceae bacterium
AATACCTATTTCAAAATTAAAAAATTGGGATATTTCACCTAACGGTAATATTTATCATAAAAGTAAGCAATTTTTTTCATTAGAAGGAGTAAGGGTAAAAAATGCATCTAATAGGGAAGTAAAAAATTGGGACCAACCACTTTTATTTCAAAAACATGGGGGAATCTTAGCAATATTAGTTAGAGAGAGAAATAATATTATAGAATTTTTGCTTAATGCCCGAAGAGAGCCAGGCGATGGTAAAGGTGAATTAAAACTTTGCCCAACTTTTTCAGCAACCCAATCAAATATAAATCGTGCACACGGAGGAAAGAAAACACAATTGAGTGATTTAGTTCTTAATAATAAAAATATAATTGCCAAAACAATCCACTATGAGGAAGGAGCAAGATTTTGGAAAAAACCAAATCAAAATTGGTTATTATATATTGATAAAAAACAACAAAAGAAAATAGTTGGAAAAAATTTTATATGGTTAAATTTATCTCAAATTAAAAAACTTAACCTCAAAAAAGGTATCATTAATCCTTTCGTGAAAACAATATTATTTATAATTTAATTTAAAGAATGATAAATATTTAAACTGATTATTAATATCTTTTCCCAATAATTTTTGAATATTCCTCTATTTGTTGAATTGAAAATTTAGTAACTTTAATTCCATTTTTACTATAAAAATTTTTGTACCATTCAACTACAAATTTTAAAGTTTCGTCAGTTTTTAATACACAATGCCAATTTAAATACTTAAAGGCTTTTTTACTATTTAGCATTAACAATTTAGATTCAAACTTATTTTTTGATGTGACTATTTTCCATTTAATATTTTTTAATTCTTTATTAAACATTTTAATCAATCTAATAACACTTATAGATGATTTATTTTTTGGGCCAAAGTTGAATGCATGACCGTGTATTTTTTTGTTAGTATATAATTTCTGACCTAATACCATATAACCATTTAAAGCTTCTAGAACATGTTGCCAAGGTCTTGTAGAATTTGGATTTCTAATAATTAATGGATTATTTTTTTCATATGCTTTAAAAAGATCTGGGATCAATCTATCTTCTGACCAATCACCCCCACCAATTACATTGCCTGCTCTAGCTATACCAATTCTTAGATAATCATCATTTTTGAAAAATGACTCTATATATGATTTTATAATTAATTCTGCACATGCTTTAGATGCGCTATATGGATCATAACCACCTAATAAATCTTCTTCAACGTATCCTTTTTTGATTTCTCTATTTTTATAAGATTTATCACTAGTTATAAGGACTAAAGAGCATTTTTTTTTAAATTTAATATTTTTAAGGCTATTTAGAAGATTTAGTGTACCAATAGAATTTGAGATAAACGTTGAATGAGGATTATTATATGATTTTTTTACTAGAGCTTGTGCAGCTAGGTGAAAAATAAAATCAGGTTTTATTTTTTTTATAATAGTTCTTAATTTATTTTGATTTTCTATGTTAAAAAAATAACTTTTTTTAAAAATATTTTTTGAATTTATTTTATAATTTGAAGGATTAGTCAAAACTCTATCAGAAATACCATAAACTTTTGCACCTAGATAATTCAACCATAGGCTAAGCCAAGAACCTTTAAAACCGGTATGTCCTGTTATTATTATTTTTTTATTTTTATAATTTTTAAAAATTTTCATAAGTTTTTTGTGATATTTTTTTCCTCAGAACAAAATTCAATCAGTTTTTTAGCTTCATGGATAGGATTACAATTAGTATTAACTGTTTTGTGTGTTGAGTCATCAAAATAAAATTTCTTTTCCAAAATTTTTTTTATACTATTAGCAAATTGATTGATATTATATTTTTCAACTAAATAACCATTCTTTCCATTTTTTATAAAATCTTGTGATGAACCTCCATTAAATGCTACGACTGGAATTTTATTCAATAATGCCTCTTCAATAATATGCGGGCCAAAACAAAATAATGATGGGCAAACCATTAAATCTGATGACCTAAAAAGTTGATTTAATTTTAAATTGGAAGAAGTAGGTTCATAATGCCTCCATTTAATATTATTTGTACTTATTGAAAAACTATTTTTTTTTCCAAGTGTCAATAAAGTAATTTTATTTTTTTGAGAAAATTTATCTCTATCTAAAATCTTTAATGCTTTTATAAGCAAATGACCACCTTTAACATATGAAGATAAATCAAAAGTTGCAAATAATATAATTTTTTCATCATTATTTAGATTTAATTTTTTTCTTGCTGAAAATTTTCTTATTTTATCTGAACGCTTTTTGTTTGTGCCAATATATAAAACATTTTTTTCAATATTCCTAAAAATTGAAGATTTATCAAAAAGTTTTTTGACATAATTATTCTGAACTAAAAGTTTTGGTTTATATTTGTTAATGATCTGTTTTTTTTTTAAAAAATTGTGCTTAGGAATAAATTTAAAAGGTAATTTTATCTTATGACAATTGCTACAATCCTTTGTGTACTTTGAGCAATCCATATTAAAATGACATCCTCCACTAGCCATTTCAATATCAAGGGGCCTTAGAAAAATTTTTTTATTAAGACTTAATATTTCATTTAATTGGTCGTATGAGAATATTTTATAAAATGTATAAATGATTATAACATCAGAATTTTCAATGTATGTAGATAGGTCTTTTTTATCAACAGTTCCAATACCGAAACCAAATAATTCATTTAAATCGAATTTAACTAAGTTAATTAACTGTGCAAAGACTCTTTTTATAAATGATCTTTTTAATTCAAAGACTTTTTTATTCCTATATTTTTTATTTAAAACAACTATTTTTGCATCATGCCCTAAAAGATTTAATTCTTTACCTAGATTTACAGCAACTTGACCAACACCATCACTATCATTGTTCGCAATCAGTAAAAATTTCATTAAAATTCTTTATGACTATTTATCAAAAAAAATATAAACATTAATCAATTTTATAAATATAATTAAAACAAATATTGCAATGACTAATTATTTATTTAGTTTATTTATATCATCAATAACCAAAGTATTAAAATGAAAGTTTAATTTTAGCAGGGGGATTAGGCACAAGAATTTCGGAGCTAACAAAAATTGTTCCAAAACCTATGATAAAGGTTTTGGGAAAACCAATTATCCATAGAATAATTGATCATTACTATTTTTATGGTTACAAAGATTTTTATATTGCGATTGGTCACAAAGGTGAAGTAATTCAAGAATATTTTCAAAAATGTAAATTAAAAAAGGGAATTAAAATCAATTGTATTTAAACAGGAAGAAACACAATGACAGGTGGTAGAATAAAAAGATTAAAAAAATATTTGAATTCTGATTTTTTACTTACTTATGGAGATGGTATATCCATTGTTAATATAGATGAATTAGTGAAATTCCACAAAAAGAAAAAAAAACTCGTTATAGTAACAGCTGTAAGGCCACCAGCTCGTTTTGGAACAATTAAAATAACAAAAGATAAAGTCAAATATTTTAAGGAAAAAAATATAAGTTTTAACTTTTCAAAAAATTGTGTTGTATACCGATTTGGAAATGGTATTAATAATTTTTGTTTATTAAAATTTATCAATCAGGCTTAAATATCGCGTCATACACTTTATTTAAATCTAATTTAAGAAATATTGAAAATATATTTGAATTGAATAAATAACTATGTTTAGTAGAATAAAAATTAACGTTTTTTTACCTTGCAAAAAGAATAGCACGAGAGTTAAAAATAAAAACAAAAGAAAATTTGCAAATATTAATTTTGGATTGTTAAAAATAAAAATTGATCAACTATTAAAATGCAAATTTATAGATAAAATTTACTTGTCTACAGATGACAAAAAAATTATTAACTTTGTAAAAAAGTTAAATAATGAATTAATAATTATTCATCATAGAGTCGATAAAAGCTTGTCAACAAATCAAACAAGCACAAAAGATTTAACCAAGCATGCCTCAAGTATCATCAAGGATGGACATATACTATGGACGCATGTTACATCCCCTCTTATTGATAATTTCTCATATGATAAAATCATTAAAACATATAAGAAAAACCTAAAAAAAAATTATGACTCATTGATGACAGTTACTAAATTCAATGGTTTTATATGGAATAAAAAAGAACCAATTAACTATAATCCTAAAAAAGAAAAATGGCCAAAAACCCAAAACACTGATTATTTGTATGAAGTTAATAGTGCAGTTTTTATAAGTTCAAGAGAAATTTATAAAAAAGAGCAAAATAGAATAGGGAAAAAACCTTTTTTTTATGAGTTATCGCGACTAGAGGGTATAGATATTGATGAATTAGAGGATTTTTATTTTGCAGAGCATATATTTATTAATAAACATAGATACCTAAAAAGACAATTTTGAAACTTTATGAAAATATTTTGGCTTAGTTTTATATTAAAATGAAAAAGATATGAGAATTTTAGTAACTGGAGGGGCTGGTTTTATCGGTGCTTATTTAGTAAAAGATTTAATAAAAAAAAAACATAAAGTTTTATCAGTTGATAATTTCTGTGGAATTGGAGCAATTCCATACATTAATCCTAAATCAAAATTCATAAGAGGTGATATCTCAGATCAAAAGGTTTTAAAATCTATAAAAAAGTGGAAACCAGAAGTAATTTATCATTTGGCAGCTCAATCTGGAGGGGAAACCTCATATGATGACCCAAAAAAAGATTATTTAATCAATGGTTTTGGAACATACCAAATATGTCAACTTGGAAAGGAACTGAAAATTAAAAATTTTATATATACTAGCACCACAGCTGTGTATGGATCAAATTCTAAGAAAAAAATAGATGAAGATGAGAAAATTAATCCAGATTCACTTTACGGCATTTCAAAATTTGCTGGAGAAATGTTTGTAAAACAGACATTCAAAAAAACAAAAACCAAAACAATAATTTTTAGACTATTTAATACTTATGGACCAGGAGAGAACTTAAATTTTTTAAAAAAAGGCATGGTGAGTATTTATCTAAGTTATGTTTGGAAAAATAGACCAATACTTGTAAAAGGTGGTTTGGATAGAATAAGAGATCTCAATTATGTGGAAGATGTAGTTAATGTTTTATCTAAGGCTATAAATATCGATATAAAAAAAACTGAAATAATTAATCTTTCTTCTGGAAAAGCATATACTGTAAAAAGAATAATTGAGGAAATAATCATGGCAAGTAAAAAAAAAAATATTAAAATCATAAAAGGAAATAAAACACCAGGTGACTCAAAAATCTTTCATACGAGTAATAAAAAGTTAATTAAATTATTTCCAGAAATAAGGTTTACATCTTTTAGAGATGGCCTGAAAAAATATTTTGATTGGATAAATAAATTACCAGTTACGAAAAATCTTGACAATCATCATCCATTTAAAAAATTTAAAATGAAGTATTAAATTTAGATTAAGAATTTTGAATGATAAATAAATTATTACTCTTAATTAAAATAATCCCAAATTTAGAAATATCATTCAAAAATCCACCAAAGAAAGAATTGTTAATTTTCGACAGCACTAGTATTTCACTGATAAAAAAAACAATACTTACACATTTTGATTATTATGTGCATGAAGACAGAGGCTATTTGATTAAAAAATTATATATTTCATTTGATATAATAAAGCATATTATTACAAATTTTAAATATGGTCTAAAAAATGCCTACACAATAGCAATTTTAGAATTAGTAGATCCAAAATTAATTCTTACCATATTAAATGAATCGAGAAATTTTTTATTTTTAGCAAAAATATTAGAAAATAAGTTTAATTTTTTATGGCTACAAATTGCCAGTCATTGTTACAGAATTAATGAAAAACTCTATCTAAAAAAAAATCGAGGTATTAATTTTTATTCTTATTTGGTTCCACACATTTTGTTGCTTAGTGATTATGACCGATTAAATTTTAAGAAGATTCCTCAAATTAAAATAAGAAAAAGTGAAGTAGTTGGAAGTATAAAGCTTGAAATTTTTAAAAAAAAGTTATTGGAAAAAAAATTTCTGCCACAGAAAAAAAAATATGACATTTGTCTTCTTTCAGAAATTGGTGCGATTGAATTGGAATTCAAAAAAAAGGATTATAATTTCATTAAACTTATAAAATTCGTAATTAGGTATTCAAAAGAAAAAAATTTGAAAATAGTTTTTCCATTAAAAAGAAGAAAACCCTATAAAGATGAATTATCAAACTTTAATGCTCATTTTAGAAGTTATAATCAAGAGCAAAACTGGTACAAAAAAAATTTAAATAAAGTTGATTACATGTACTTAAAAAAACAATTTAAAAACCAAAATGCTTTTTCATCTTATGAGGCGGCAAGTGAAAGCAATGTATTGATTGGAACAATGTCAACTATGTTGAGAGAATTTTTTTCTACAAAAAAAAAAATTTTAGCATGCAACTTTACTTCAAATAATGTTTATGATTTTCCAATAAAAGGAATAAGCTCTATAAACTTTGATTGTCAATATGATTTCTTTAAAAAAAGAATGGACAAAATTTTAAATATTTCAACCAAGGAATATTTTAGATTATGTAAGTTTAAAAAAAATTATGATCTATGTGTAAATCAAAAAAATCAATCAACAGAAAAAATCTTAAGTATTATCAATTCTTATACCAAAAAAATTTAAAATTTAATCAAAAAGTAAAAATCTAAATCACTTTGAAGCAATATCATGTAAAAAATATTATTATTCACGTTTATTTGTATGGATACTATAAAATATGTAACTTATAGTTAGTTAATTATAACATAAATTTACTTAAAGAATTTCTGCTCAACATAATAGAATATTAAATACTATTTGGATCATCATTTTTTAAAATTACCATCCTAAATTTATCACTATCAATGGAGTCTAAATCTGATACTTCAGCATTCCATGTATTCCATTTATATTTAGAACTAAAGTCCAACCCTTTAATAGCCTTGAGACCTCTAAAGTCGAAACTGAGATCACTAAAAAGTCCTGAACGATCTATCTCCAACAAGTCTTTCTTTAACTTTAGACAGGGATTAGCTGTATTAAATTTAAGTCCCTGAGTCAGCAAACGGGAACAAGATACCGCATCAGTCGTGGAGATATAATAAGATATACTAATTTCATTTCCAAGATTTTGTAAACTTTTTATACAGTCGTCTAATAGTGTTGATTTAGCATAAGTATCAGTAGGAAATTCAATTAAAATTTTTGAATTAACTAAGCCACGTGATCTTAACGTTGACTCAAAACTGTAACAATTTTTTTCTGTAGATATATTTTTACCATCAAACCAAAAAGATAAATCTTTTTTATTTGCGACTGATGAAAGTAATTCTTCGAGATGCAAGCCTGTATTATTTTCTTTAGGTGGATGAAATACCAGTACATCACCACTATCTACTACTGTATCAATCTCTAAACAATCAGCTACCATACTCCCTCTTAGCGCTTTCGCTATAGTATTTGATCTGTGGTAACAAATTAAAGGATGATGGTTAATGTTTTTCTTTCTGTTAGCAAAATGTAATGTCGCGCTGTCAGTTTTATCAATTATATCATTTAATAATGAATTAGATAAG
Source organism: uncultured Pelagibacteraceae bacterium (assembly GCA_902582605.1). Lineage (GTDB taxonomy): Bacteria > Pseudomonadota > Alphaproteobacteria > Pelagibacterales > Pelagibacteraceae > Pelagibacter. The sequence continues at coordinate 7,591 of CACHSP010000012.1, forward strand.
TTTACTGCTGTTACACCTTCGATTGTTTCTTTGACCATTATAGGAAGTGGTTTTTGTGGTGTGCCAATTACATTCAATATATTATCTTTCATTACTGTGACTTCGAATAAATCTAATATTGTTGATGGAAGTTGTGCAAGAGTAACTATAGCATTTGAATTAGCAAGTTTTAAGTACTTATTGAATAATGAGGGAGTAATATTTTTAGCAGCCGTATTAAAAAACATTATTAAAGGAACTCTTACCATTTCATGCTCAAACCTACTCGAGTCGTGACCTTTGTTTGAAAAAACAGACTCACCGTGATCTGAAAAATAAATAAAGACCCAAGGAGCGCTAGAACTATTAATCAACTCAATTGCATTTGAGACTGAAAAGTCCACATAACTTATCGTAGAGTCATAATGCTCAACCTCATTTAAAGACTTTATATTTCCTGTTATAGCTCTTGGGTTAAATTTATTAAAATATTCATCAACTGGATCTCGAAATTCTATAGGAATATTTTTTATGTATGGTCCATGTCCTGAGTAAGCATGAAAAACTTTTAATGATGTATTTGATTTATTCAAAGATTTAATATCAATAAGTCTATTAAATAAATCATGATCCCATGGTTTAGCAACAATGGTATCATTATTACCTAATGCTCTGCTTGAAGGTTGTGAATATTTCTTATTTGCATTTTTGAATATTATAGAGCTAGCTTGATTAATTGTACCTGTACTGCCTTGATTACTAAAAAGTTGTGTTGGAATTTTAGCTTTTTTTAGCACATCAACTATAGATATTCTTTTTCGCTCATGAATTGGCTTGAAATTTTCTGAGTAATCTAAACCTAATGATAATGCTTCTAGAAGCGATGGACTTGTATGTGTATGTGTGGAAAAAACATTTTCGAATTTTATAAATCCATTCTTTTCTTCTAATCGTTGAAGATGAGGAGTTGTTTGTCGTGGATAGTCGTAAATTCCCATATTCATTGACGTAGTGGACTCCCCTATGTATAAAAATACGTTAATCCTTGGTTTAGAATGCTTAAGCTTTATATCGTTGGAGAAATTTAATGTTACTTTGTCAAATGAATCACTATTTTCGAAAAACATTTTCACTGATTTGTATGTAGGTAAATATAACCCGATAAGAATTAATAAAAATCCTATTAATGAAGTAAAGGATGAGTGTTTTATAAATTTTTCAAAAAATATATTTTGTAAAATTAAAATTAAAATAAATAAGAAAAAAGCAATTAAACTGTAAAGAGATAATATTTTTAGACTAAAAGTATAGTTTATAAATAAATTTAAAAATGTGCTTAACCAAAAAAAAGCTTCTTCCAGATTAAAATTGCTAGCTTCATGAAATGAGTCAGTACCAAGACCGCCAACATATTGTAAAAATACCACCATAACTCTAGACCACAACAAGGCTAGTCCAAAAAATAAGATAGACTTTAACCATCTCCGTTGCACAAAATAGTGTAATGAAAGTATGGTAGCCCCAATGTAAAAAAGCCAAAAAATATAGTAATTAGATATATGATTTAAAGCACTTTCGACTAAGCTAAAAAATTGATCAAAAATCACAACTAAATTTTTTTTTAAAATACTATTTCTAATTCATATTAGTATTATATCTTTATTTATATAAAAAAAATTATTTAAGTATAATATCTTTAATATAACAGTATCTTATTAGAAAATATTAAAAATGAAGGTAAAATTAATTATATTTGATCTTGATGGAGTTTTAATTAATTCATTACCAAATATGATTTTCAGTTGGAACAAAGTAAGAAAAAGGTTTAAAATTCATAATCAATTTAAAGAATTTTATAAGTTTATTGGACTTGACTTTTATAGCATCTTAGAAAATTTAAAAATTAAAAAAAAAGATTTTTTAAAAATAAAAAAAGCATACTCAAAATTTTCAAACAATAGCTTTAATAGAATTAAACTTTATAGGAATGTGAAAAAAACTTTAGTTATATTAAATAAGATAGTGCCACTTGCAATTTTAACATCTAAAGATTCGGATAGAACAAAAAAAATCCTAAAAAAATTTCTTTCTGAAATAAAGTTTCAATCTGTACAATCCCCCACAAAAAAATTTAGATCAAAACCGTCTTCTGACTTATTACTAAAAATTATAGCAGAAAATAATGTAAATTTAGATCAAGTCTTGTATGTCGGTGATAGTCTTTATGATTATCATGCTGCAAAGAAATCACATATTAAATTTATTTATGCTAAATATGGTTATTCAAACCTAAAAATCAATAAGATAAATACTATTAGTTCAATTGATCAAATATTTAAATTTTTAAAATAAAAGTATTATTTTTTACTTTACTGTTCAATAATTGAACAATATGATAAACACATGAAAAAAATTTATCAAGATTATTTTGAGGTGTTGAGAAAGATAACAAATAGCCCCTATAGCTCTCAAAGAAAAATGGCTGAAGAATTAGATTTCAGTTTAGGAAAGTTAAATTATTGTTTGAAAGCTCTCAAAAATAAAGGTTTAATAAAAATCAGAAACTTTCAAAATAGTCCAAATAAAACAAATTATCTTTATGTTTTAACACCAAAAGGAATATCTGAAAAAACTAAGCTTACCATAAATTATATGCAAAAAAAATTTAAAGAATATGAGGCGCTTAAAAAAGAGTTAAGAAAAAAAGATAAAATATGTTAAATTATTTAACTTTATAATGATCAAATATTTAAAACAAAAAAATTATCAAAAATTGTAAAACTTTGTTTTAATGAAAATTAATAACACTTCAATTTTAATAACAGGTGCAACAGGTACTTTTGGAAAAGCAATGGTATCAAAACTACTTAAAAATTATCCCAATATTAGAAGACTGGTTGTATTTAGCAGGGACGAACTAAAGCAAGATCAAATGAATGAAGAGTTCCCTGCAGAGAAATATAAAAATTTAAGATACTTTATTGGTGATGTGAGAGATTATCAAAGGCTATTAAGAGCTTTAGATGGTATAGATATAATTATTCATGCTGCAGCTTTAAAACAAGTTCCAGCTGCTGAATACAATCCTATTGAATTTATAAAAACTAACGTAATGGGTGCTCAAAATATAATTGAAGCAGCAATAGAAAAAAAAGTAAAAAAAGTAATTGCCCTTTCAACTGATAAAGCCTGTTCTCCAATTAACTTATATGGTGCTTCAAAACTATGTAGTGATAAATTATTTGTAGCTGCAAATAGTTATGCAGGTAAGCACGGAGTGTTTTCAGTAGTTAGATATGGAAATGTGATGGGCTCAAGGGGTTCAATTATTCCAAAATTTTTAGAACAAGCAAAAAAAGGAGTTCTTAATGTAACTGACCCAAATATGACAAGATTTAACATAACTCTTGAAGATTCTGTCAAAATGGTTTTATTTGCTCTGAAAAATATGAAAGGCGCAGAAATTCTTGTGCCAAAAATACCTTCATATAAAATTATTGATCTGGCTAAATCTATTGAGCCTAATTGTAAAATAAAAGTTATTGGAATTAGACCAGGAGAAAAAATTCACGAGGAAATGATTTCCGAAAGTGATAGTTTTACGACTTTTGATATTGGAGATTATTACATAATTCTACCTACACAAAATAAGAGTCTAATTAGTAGATATAAAAAATTTAATATTAAAAAAGTTCAGCCTAATTTTAGATATTCGTCAGGCACAAATAGTAAATTTTTAAATATTAAAGAGTTAAAATTTCTTATTAAAAATTATGTAAATTAATAATATTTTATAAAAAATTAAAGTAAACATAAAAAGATAAATTAAATATTTTTTTTTGAAAAAATTAAAAAAAAATTTAGATGCTATAATCATAGTTCAAGCTAGGGCTACGTCTGGAAGATTCCCAGACAAAGTATTGCAAAGAATCAAAAATAAAACTTTAATAGAAATCTTAATCCATAGATTGAAGCAAAGCAAAGAGAGTAAAAAAATTGTGATTGCTATTCCAAAGAATTCAAAGCAAAGAAAGCTTTATAAACATCTAAAAAAATTAAAAGTAACAGTTTTTCAAGGAGATGAAGATAATGTTTTAGACAGATATTACAAAGCATCATTAGAAAACAAATCGGATTTTATTGTAAGAGTAACAGGAGACTGTCCCTTAATGGATGGAAAAATTATAGATAAATTATTAAAAATTGCTAAAGAAAAAAATTATGATTATGTTTCAAATGTTAATCCTCCTACATTTCCAAATGGACTTGATGTTTCTGTGATTAGATCTGAAACTCTTTATGATGCTTGGAAAAATTCCAAATCTAAATTCGAAAAAGAGCATGTTGTTCCATTCATACAAAAAAGCAGAAAATTTAAAAAATTTAATTTAACACATAATATAGATTTATCTTCAGAAAGGTGGACTGTAGATGAACCTGAGGATTTTCAAGTTATAAAAGAAATTATATCTCATTTCAGAAATTTAGACTTTGATTGGAAAAGTATTTTGAAGTTAAAATCAACTAATCCTAAAATTTTTTATCACAATAGACACATTACCAGAGATGAGGGGTCAAATAAACTGATATCAGTTGACAGAAAAAGCTGGAGAAAAGTTAACAATTCTCCTCCAGGAAGAATTTTAATTTTTGGGTCAAGTGGATTTCTAGGAAAAAAAATTGTAAAAAATTTTAAAGAAAAAAATTATAAAGTTTTTACTGATTTAAATTATAAAAAGATTTTGAAAAAAAATTTTAATCATAATTTTATATTAAAAATTTTAAATAAAGTTAAACCAAATATCATAATTAACTTAATTGCTTTAACCGATGTAGATAAATGTGAAAAAAATAAAGAAATTGCTAAAAAATCAAATATATTATTTCCACTAAATTTAGCAAAAGCTATTAAAAAAACTTTACAGAATATTTATGTGATCCATATGTCTACTGATCAAGTTTATAATGGCAAGGGTGGTCATTTAGAAAAATTTATAAATCCTATTAATTACTACGGGACCTCAAAATTTGAGGGAGAGAAATATTTTAAAGATTTACCTTCTCTTATCCTTAGGACAAATTTCATAGGAAAAAGTGACAAAAATCAAAAAAAAACTTTAAGTGAT
>CACHSP010000013.1 GCA_902582605.1 uncultured Pelagibacteraceae bacterium
TTAGAAATTTATTGGGCTCTAAAATAAGCATAGAAAACAAAAAATTCTTAGTTTTAAAACCTTTTGAAACAGTTTGGTTGTCTAATAACTAAATTTTAAGAAATTAATGCTTTAGATAAATATTTTTTGTCAAGTTTGCAATCTTTGTAGCCTCTTTTTACAATATTTAAGTATCTTTCGGTGGGAAATCTAAAAGGTGTTTTTTTTGTCATTGTATATGTCATAACTTTTTTTCCGTAATATAAAAAATAATACTTTTTATATAAAATTGGAAAGTCTTCATAGATATCAAGTTTTTTTTCATCACTTTTAGATATTTCAAAAAGTCCTCCTGGCACAATTGAATTTTTTTTAGGTTCTATATCTGCCGCTCTATATTTGCTTCTAAAAGTTAATCTAAAATCTTTTAGATTTATCTTTTTTATAAAAATACTATCCTTACATCTTCTTTTCATCTGAAAATGATGAAGATTACTCCCATAAGCAAAATAAAGCATTTATCGATCTACTATCTCTATTTTTTTTTCTTTAATAAAATTTAAAATCTGAGCACTACAATCATCAATTTTTGATTGTTGCTCAGATCGAAGTACTATGGATACTCCAAGTTTTCCTGCATGGAAAAAAGGATAGCTTCCAATTTCAACATCTTTATTCTGATCTTGAACCTTTGATAAAGAATTTGCGATTTCACTTTCTACAGTTCTTAAGCTAATTGTATGGCTCAGTATTGGATCACCACCCACAATTTTTTGTTTCAAACTACCTAGCATTGATTTTAATATCGATGGGACACCTGGTAAACAAAACACATTTTCAACACTAAATCCTGGTGCTCCACTCGTTGGATTTAAAATTAATTTTGCATTCTGTGGCATCCAGACCATTTTCTGTCTACCTTCATTAAATTCTCCTGGTTTATAATAACTTTCTAAAATTTTAAAAGCTTCCGGATGAATTTCATATTTTAATCCAAAAGCTTCTGAAACAGACTCAGCGGTAATATCATCATGTGTTGGACCAATACCACCAGTTGTAAAAACATAATCATTATTTTTTCTTAAGATATTTAAATTTTCAATTATAGTTTTTTTTGAATCTGGTATTACTCTTACTTCATTTACCTGAACCCCAAGTGAATTCAGCCAAACAGCTAAAGTGCTCGTATTTGTATCTTGAGTTCGGCCTGAGAGAATTTCATTTCCAATAATTAATATAGCAGCATTAACTTTTGTATTTTTTTTCATATTATCTATAATTTGAATATGGAATTTACCAAGTCTTTAATAAAAGGCAAATTAATCAAAAGATATAAACGTTTTTTTGTAGATGTAAAAATAAATAAAGAAGTTGTAACAGCTCATTGTCCAAATACAGGCTCAATGAAAGGTCTGCTGGATGAGGGAAATGAAGTATACTTACTAAAAAATGATAATCCAAAAAGAAAATTAAAATATGGTTTAGAATTGATTAAAGCCAATAATAATCTGATTGGTGTAAATACTCACATGGCAAACAAAATTGTTGAACATGGACTAAATGCTAATTTAATAAATGAATTAAAAAATAATGATAGAATTCAGTCAGAAGTTTTTTACAACAAAGAAACTAGATTTGATTTTTTAATCGAGAAAAAAAAGCAAAAAAGTTTTGTTGAAGTTAAAAATGTAACTCTTTTTAGAGAGAAAAAAACTGCCGAATTTCCTGATGCAATTACTACAAGGGGCTCAAAACATCTTCTTACCCTTATTGATGCCATAAAAAAAGGTTATAAATCATACTTGATCTTTTTAGTTCAGATACAAAATATGGAAAATTTTAAAATTGCGAAAGATATTGATGAAGAATACTATAAAAACTATCTTATTGCGAAAAAAGCTGGTGTTAATTTTCTTGCTTATAGATGCAGATTAAATTCAAAAGAAATAAAAATAGAAAAAAAGTTAAAGATTATAAATGAATAGTTATTCAGAAAAATTTGAAAAAATGAGAATCGCAGGAAAACTTGCAGCTCAAACCTTAGATATGCTTACTGAAAATATAAAAGAAGGTATCTCAACTGCACAAATTGATAAACTTGGTTACGAATTTATTAGAGATAACGGAGGTTACTCTGCCCCACTTTATTACAGGGGCTTTACCAAATCATTATGTACATCATTAAACCATGTTGTCTGCCATGGAATTCCATCTGAAGAAAGAATTTTAGAAGAAGGTGATGCAGTCAATGTGGATGTCACAGCAATCATTGATAACCACTACGGAGATACAAGTAGAATGTTTTGTATAGGTAAAACTTCTGTAAAATTAAATAATCTTATAGATGCAACTCATGAGTCGATGATGAGGGCCATAAAAATCTTAAAACCCGGAAAAAAACTTGGAGATATTGGTCATGAAATTCAAACATATGTAGAAGAAAAAGGTTTTTCAGTTGTCAGAGATTTTTGCGGACATGGTATTGGCACAACTTTTCATGAGTCACCAAATATTTTACATTATGGAACTAAAAATACAGGAATGGAACTCAAACCAGGAATGACATTTACAATTGAACCTATGATTAATGCAGGTAAATTTGCCACAAAAATGCTTAATGATGGTTGGACAGCAGTAACAAAAGATAAATCTTTGTCTGCGCAATTTGAACATACAGTTGGAATAACAGAAAATGGTTATGAAATTTTTACAGAATCTGCTAAAGGTTATTCAAAGCCTCCATATTTATAATTAATGATTAAAAGATATTCCAGAAAAGAACTTACTGATATTTGGTCAGAAGAAAATAAATACAAAATTTGGTTAGATGTTGAGATAGCTGCAGCACAAGCTATGGAAAAATTAAATCAAATTCCTAAAGGGGTCTCCTCAATTGTAAGAAAAAAGGCAAGAATTAATGTTAAAAGAATTCATCAAATTGAGTCTCAAGTTAAACATGATGTTATAGCTTTTTTAACCTCTGTTACAGAAAAAGCTGGAATTAAAGCAAGGTACCTTCATCAAGGGATGACTTCATCAGACGTGGTTGATACAAGTTTCAATATTCAATTAGTTCAATCAGGAAAAATAATTCTCAAAGACATTGACCAAATTTTAAAAGTATTAAAAAAACAAGCAAACAAGTATAAATTTACGCCATGCATGGGAAGAAGTCATGGCATACATGCTGAACCCATTACCTTTGGTTTAAAACTTGCTTCTTTTTACGCAGAATTTAAAAGAAATAGAAAAAGGTTAGTCGATGCAATAGATGAAGTTTCGACATGTGCTATTTCAGGTGCTGTTGGAACATTTGCCAATATTAATCCATATGTAGAAAAACATGTTGCTAAAAAACTTGGCTTAAAGGTTGAACCGATTTCAACTCAAGTTATTCCAAGAGATAGACATGCTTTTTATTTCTCAGTTCTTGGAATTATTGCGGGTTCAATTGAGAGAGTGGCTATAGAAATCAGACATTTACAAAGAAGTGAGGTGTACGAACTACAAGAATTTTTTTCAAAAAAACAAAAAGGTTCATCTGCTATGCCACATAAAAAAAATCCTATCTTGAGTGAAAATTTGACAGGCCTTTCAAGAATGGTTCGAAGTACAGTAATTCCTGCACTTGAAAATATAGCCTTATGGCACGAAAGAGATATTTCACATTCAAGCGTAGAGAGAAACATCGGCCCAGATGCTAATATAACTATTGATTTTGCTTTAGTAAGATTAACAAATATTTTAGATAATATGATTGTTTATCCCAAAAAAATGTTAGAAAATTTAAATATAACGAAAGGTTTAATTTTTTCACAAGAGTTGATGCTTGAACTTACAAAAACTGGATTAACTAGAGAAAAATCATATCGGATAGTTCAAAGTTTCTCAAAAAAGTGTTTTGCTGAAAATTTGAATTTATTTGATGTTGTACAATCTGATAGGTATATAATGAGTAAAATTTCACCAAATAAACTAAAATCAATATTTAGTTATTCAAAACATATGAAAAATGTCAATTTTATTTTTAGAAGAGTAATTAAATAATGAAAAAAGGGAAAAAACTATACGAAGGAAAAGCTAAAATTATTTATGCAACTTCTGACAAAAATCTTGTTATTCAATATTTTAAAGATGATGCAACGGCATTTAATAATCAAAAAAAAAGTACTATTGAGGGAAAAGGTGTTCTTAATAATAGAATTTCAGAACATATACTCTCAAACTTAAATCAAATTGGAATTCAAAATCATTTAGTAAAAAGACTAAATATGAGAGAACAACTTGTGAAACTTGTGGATATTATTCCTATTGAGTTCATTGTGAGAAATATTGCAACCGGATCTTTAACAAAAAGATTAGGTATTGAAGATGGCACTGTACTTGAATATCCATTAATAGAGTATTGTCTCAAAGATGATAAATTAGGTGATCCAAACATAAGTAGAGAACACATTCTGGCATTTAATTGGCTTAGCACTATTCAGCTTGATTCGATCGATGAAAATTTAAAACGTCTAAATGACTTTTTATTAGGTTTATTTCGAGGAGTTGGAATTAAACTAGTCGATTTTAAAGTAGAGTTTGGCTTCACTCATGAAAGTGGAAAAAATAAAATTATTTTAGCGGATGAAATCAGCCCTGATACTTGTAGATTGTGGGACTCAATTACTGATAAAAAGCTTGATAAGGATAGATTTAGAAAAGATTTGGGAGATTTGATACCAGCTTATACTGAGGTTGCAAAACGACTTGGTATTCTTCATGAACAATCAAATGTATCAGCAGTTAACGTAACAAAACTCTCATCTATAAAAAAAAAGAGTAAATGAAAGTTTCAGCAATTATAACTTTAAAAAAGGACGTTTTAGATCCACAGGGAAAAGTCATTCATCAAGCCCTAGATGGAATGGGTTTTGAAAATATAAGTGAAGTAAGACAAGGTAAATATTTTGAAATAGATGTAAATGAAAATGATCCAAACAAAGCAAAAGCTGTTGTGGAGGACATGTGTAAAAAACTTTTAGCTAATCTTGTAATCGAAAACTTTAAAATTATTGAAACACAATAATTAATGAAGTCATCTGTAATAACTTTTCCTGGTTCAAATTGTGATAGAGACATGGATGTTGCTCTCAAGAAATTTGGGTTTAGCAACAAGATGGTTTGGCATGATGATGGTGAACTCCCTAAAAGTGATTTAGTTGTGCTTCCAGGTGGTTTTTCCTATGGAGATTACTTACGATGTGGAAGTATGGCTTCAAAGTCTAAAATTATGCAATCGGTAATAAATTTTGCAAAATCTGGGGGATTGGTCATGGGGATTTGTAATGGATTTCAAATACTGGTCGAAACAGGTTTAGTGCCGGGCGTTTTATTAAGGAACAAATATTTAGAATTCATATGTAAAAATGTCTTTGTGAAATTGGATAACAAAGAAAATACTTATTTTAAAAATCTTAATAAAGATGTTTTGGAATTTCATATTGCTCATAATGAAGGAAATTATTTTTGTACCAAAGATCAATTGAAAGAAATTAAGGATAATAATCAAATAGCAATTTATTATTGTAATAGTGAAGGCAAGATAGAAAATCAATATAATCCAAATGGTTCAATTAAAAATATTGCAGGTATTTTTAATAAAGAAAAAAATGTGTTAGGTATGATGCCTCACCCTGAAAGAATGATAGATGAAAGTTTATCTGGTGAAGATGGGTCTTTGTTTTTTAAAAATCTTTTAAATAATATTAAATAATGGAAGTTAATGAACAAATTGCTATAGATCATGGTCTCAAGTCTGATGAGTATAAAAAAATTTGTAAGTTACTAAAAAGAACTCCAAATATTACTGAACTTGGAATTTTTTCAGCGATGTGGAATGAACATTGTTCATACAAGTCATCACGACTTCATCTTAAAAAATTACCAACCAAAGGAAAAAAAGTAATTCAGGGTCCAGGAGAAAATGCAGGAGTTATTGATATTGAAGATGGTGATGCAATCGTTTTTAAAATAGAAAGTCATAATCATCCATCGTTTATTGAACCATATCAAGGAGCTGCAACGGGCGTTGGGGGAATTATGAGAGATGTATTTACAATGGGAGCGAGACCTATAGCTAATTTAAATTCGATACATTTTGGGTCTCCACAACATAAAAAAACAAAAAATCTCTTACGAGGAGTTGTACATGGTATTGGTGGCTACGGAAATTGTATGGGTGTGCCAACTATAGCAGGACAGACCTCATTTGATAGTTCTTATAATGGGAATATTTTAGTTAATGCAATGACACTTGGCCTGGTTAAAAAAAATAAAATTTTTTATTCTAAAGCCGCAGGTTTAAATAAACCTGTGATTTATGTGGGCTCCAAGACTGGTAGAGATGGAATTCATGGTGCAAGTATGGCTTCAGCTAGTTTTGATGATAAGATTGAAGAAAAAAAACCAACTGTACAAGTTGGTGACCCTTTTACTGAAAAACTTTTATTAGAGGCATGTTTAGAATTAATGGCTGGTGACTCAATTATTGCCATTCAAGATATGGGAGCTGCTGGTCTTACCTCATCGAGTATTGAAATGGCATCAAAAGGAAATTTAGGCATTGAAATTGATTTAAACAAAGTCCCATGCAGAGAGACTAAAATGACTCCATACGAAATTATGTTGTCTGAAAGCCAAGAACGAATGTTAATAGTTTTAGAAAATGGCAAAGAAGAAATTGCAAAAAAAATATTCGATAAATGGAATTTAGATTTTGCAGTAATTGGAAAAACAACAAACTCAAAAAATATTGAATTATTTTTTAATCAAGAACAAGTAGTAAAAATACCTGTTAATATTCTTGTTGAAAATTCTCCAATGTACGATCGTAAGTGGAAAAAATCAAAGTTGCCCAAAAAAAATAAAATTAAAAATGAAGTTTTAAATAAATTAAAAATAAACGATGTGCTTAAGAAGATTTTGTCTAATCAAAATATATGTAGTAAGGAATGGATCTGGCAACAATATGATCATACAGTTATGGGTGACACTATTCAAAAACCAGGTGGAGACTCTGGTGTTGTAAGAGTACATGGAACAAATAAAGCCGTAGCAGCATCAGTGGACTCCTCTGCAGTATATTGTTGGGCTCACCCATTAACAGGAGGTAAACAGGTTGTCGCTGAAAGTTGGAGAAATTTAATTTCAGTTGGGGCAAAGCCAATCGCTATCACTAATTGTTTAAACTTTGGAAGTCCTGAAAAAGAGGACAACATGGGTGAGTTTGTTGAATGCGTTCAAGGTATAGGTGAAGCTAGTAAATATTTAAATTTTCCGGTGGTATCTGGCAATGTATCTTTTTACAACCAAACCAAAGATGTTGGGATCAAACCAACTCCATCAATTGGTGGTGTTGGTCTCATACAGGATTATAAAAAAATGATTTCGATGGATTTAAAAGAAGTTGATAATTTAGTTTTAATCATTGGTAAAACTGAAGGGCATATTGACCAAAGTTTGTTTGCCAGAACAATTTTAGATGAAAAAAATGGACCTCCACCAGAGGTAAATCTTTTCAATGAAAAAAACAATGGAGAGTCAATATTAAATTTAATTGATAAAGGATACGTGAAAAGTGCTCATGATATATCTTTAGGAGGTCTATTGGTTGCGATAAGCAAAATGTGCATTAAAGGTAATAAGGGAATTAAAATTAATAAGTCAAAAAATTTAATTAATGAAATTGAGTATTTTTTTGCAGAAGATCAGGGTAGGTATTTAATAGAAATAAATAAAGGGGATTTAAAAGAAGTAACAAAAATTTTAGACAAAAACTCTGTGCATTATGAAGAATTGGGTATTATTACAAAAAACGATATGATTATTAATGAAAAGACAAAACTTACAATTGACGAATTGAAGTCTTATTATACAAAATGGTTATCAAAGTATATGAGTTAAAAAATGGCAATGGATTTAAAAGAAATCGAAAAATATATCAAAGAAGCAATGCCAGATGCTGTAATAGATATTCAAGATCTGGCTGGAGATGGTAATCATTATTCAGCAACTATAACCTCTTCTCAATTTGTAGGTAAAAGTAAAATTGAACAACATAAAATGGTTTATAATTCATTAAAAGGTAAGATGGGAAATGAACTACACGCTTTAGCAATTAAAACAAAGGAACAATAATGGATGATCAAACAAAAAGTTTAATTCAAAATCATATTGATACTAATGATGTGTGCCTTTTTATGAAAGGTACGCCAGATCAACCACAATGTGGTTTTTCAATGACTGTCTCAAATATACTTAAAATGTTAGAAATAAATTTTAAGGGTGTGAACGTACTGGAAGATCAATCTTTAAGAGATGGAATTAAAGTATTTAGTGATTGGCCAACAATCCCTCAACTTTACATCAAAAAAGAGTTTATAGGCGGATGTGATATCATCAAAGAAATGTATGAAAGTGGAGAGTTAAAAAAAGTATTTGATGATAAAGGTATTAATTATAAAAAATAATTTTTATCTAGAGTAATATTCAATAACTAAATTTGGCTCCATAACAACTGGGTATGGTACTTCTTCAAATTTTGGAACTCTAACAAACTTAAATTTTTTATTTTTTTCATCCATTTGAATATATTCTGGAGCTTCTCTTTCTTTACTAGCTAATGCAATATCTATAATTGCAAGCTGTTTAGATTTATCTCTAATTTCTATAGTGTCCTCTTCTCTAACAGAATAACTTGATATGTTAACTTTTTTTCCATTAACTTTCACATGTCCATGGTTGATTAATTGTCTTGCAGAAAAAATTGTAGTTGCAAACTTTGCTCTATATATCACTGCATCTAATCTTCTTTCCAATAATCCAATTAAGTTCTCACTTGTATCACCTTTGAGCATGCTAGCTTTTTTATAAATATTTCTAAATTGTCTTTCATTAATATTTCCATAATAAGCTTTTAATTTTTGTTTAGCTTGTAACTGAATTCCGTAATCAGAAGGTTTTGAAGTCTTTGTTTGACCATGTTGTCCTGGTCCATAGGCTCTTGTATTGAATGGACTTTTAGGTCTTCCCCAAAGATTTACTTTTAATCTTCTGTCAACTTTATGTTTAGAGTTTAATCTTTTTGTCATTTAATAGAGGGCTTTATAAACTTACTCATTATTTTGTCAATCAACGTTTTTTACCTAAACTTGCAAATACACCAGATAATATACGTGTTTCTTTATCAGATAAGTCCATTTTGTAAAAAATGTTTCTTAGGTTTTCTAGCATTTTTGGTCTCTTCTCTTTAGGTCTAAAAAAATTTATTTCATCTAAATTTTTTATGCAAAGACTTAGCATTGATTGAATTTCTTTTTTACTTGCTGATTTTACCTTTTTTGATTTTTTAAATGGAATATTTTTTAATTTGATAAGACTAGCTACATATTGAGCAATTATGATCAAGCTATGAGATAAATTTAAAGATTTGAAATCAGGATTAGTTGGTATTTGTAAAGTGTAATTTGCATAACTCACCTCCTCATTTGACAAACCTGATGCCTCTGACCCAAATAAAAAACCAACTCTCTCCTTAAAATTAATCTTTTTTAAGTCTTCTAAATTAATATGTTTTATATTCTTATTTCTAAATCTTGCTGAAGTCGCAATTAAAATATCTATCTTTGCTAAAGCTTTTTCTAAATTGTCGTACTTTTTACTTTTATTTATAATGTCTTTTGCTCCAACAGACGTGGCTAAGATTTTATCGTTTGGAAAAATAGGTTTTGGATTAACTATAACTAATTTTTTAAAATCAAAGTTTTTTATTGCTCTAGCGCATGCACCAATATTTTCCGATAATTGAGGTTTATGTAAAATAAATGAGATATTATTTTTACTCATTTATTTACTAGCAGGAGCATTATCCTTAAATAGTTTATAATCTAAGCTATCAATTAATGCTTTGAACGAGGCATCGATAATGTTTGTCGATACACCAATAGTAAACCAATTCTTTCCCTTTGAGTCTGTACTTTCAATAGATACTCTAGTAACAGCCTCTGTTCCTGTATTTAAAATTCTTACTTTATAATCAACGAGTTTTAAATCTTTTAGATATCTTGAATATTTTGCCAGTTTATCAACGTTTTCTCTAATAGCATTATCTAATGCATTTACTGGTCCATTCCCCTCTCCTTCACACATAATTTTTTCTCCATCAACTTCTAATTGAGCTTTTGCAGAAGAAACTATTTCACCAGACTTATTTTTTTTAACAGAGACGTCATATTCATTAATTGAAATATACCTTGGTATTTCTCCAATAATTCTTCTAGCTAATAACTCAAACGAAGCATCAGCTCCATCATAACTATAACCAATAAATTCTCTATCTTTGACTTCGTCTAACAATTTTTTAATTTTTGGATCACTTTCCTCAATATTAATTTTGATACTCTTTAATCTAGATATGATATTTGATTTTCCTGATTGATCTGAAACAACAATATTTCTAGTATTACCAACTTCTTCTGGATTGATATGCTCATAAGTTTTTGGATCTTTTTGTACAGCAGAAACATGTAATCCTCCTTTATGAGAAAATGCTGCTGCACCAACATAAGGTAAATGCTGATTAGGTTTTCTGTTTAAAATTTCATCTAATAATCTTGAACATTCAGTTAAATTTTTAATGTTTTCCGATTTGATACTGATTTCAAATTGAGATGAAAAATCTTTTTTCAAAAAAAATGTTGGGATTAATGACATTAAATTTGCATTACCACATCTTTCACCTAAACCATTAATTGTTCCTTGGATTTGTCTAACACCAGATAATACTGCGGCTAAAGAATTTGCAACTGCATTACCAGTATCATTATGTGCATGTATCCCTAAGTTTTTACCTGGGACAACTTTAGAAACCTCAGAAACTATCCGAGTGACTTCATGGGGAAGCGTTCCTCCATTTGTGTCACATAAAACAATCCACCTTGCACCTTGATCAAATGCAGCCTTTATACAAGACAATGCATATTTTGGATTTGCTTTGTAACCATCAAAAAAATGCTCAGCATCAAACATAAATTCTTTTTTTGCTTTTACAAAATGTTTGGCACTTTCAGAAATATTATCTAAATTTTCATCATTTGTTATTCCCAAAGCTACATCAACATGAAAATCCCAGGACTTTCCTACCAAACAAACAGCAGAGGTATTTGAATTCATGAGTGCTGATAAACCAGTATCATTTTCTGCACTTCTTCCAGATCTTTTAGTCATCCCAAAAGAGGTTAGCTTTGAGTTTTTAAAATTATGTTTCTTTTGAAAAAATTCTGTATCAGTTGGATTTGCGCCAGGCCATCCAGCCTCAATATAATCAACGCCTAAATTATCTAAAGCTGAGGCGATTTTTTCTTTATCCTCCAAAGAAAAATCAACACCCTGAGTTTGAGCTCCATCTCTAAGAGTTGTATCAAATATGTATAATCTTTCTTTGCTCATTTAAATTTCCAGAGTGTTTTACCATCTTTGTCTTCTATTAAAACACCTTTGTCTAAAAGTTCATCTCTAATGCTATCTGCCTCTTTATAATTCTTATTTTCTCTAGCTTTCTCTCTTAATTTAAGCATGTTCTCAATTTCAGACGCATTAATAGATGCTTTATTCTTTTTAAAATTATTCCATTGTTCACTACTTTCATTCATCAAACCAATAAATTGGCATGCCGATATGAATAAATTTATATCCTCACCTTTAGAAGCTTTTTCGAATAGATTGTGAAGATTTGCAATGTAACCAGGAGTATTCAAGTCTTCATATAATGGCTTTAAAATTTCATCTGGAACTTTAATAGACTTTAGATCAGATGAATAGACTCTGTACCATTTATCTAAAGTATTTTCACAATCGCTTAATAACTTATCATTCCAATCAAGTGGTTGTTTGTAATGTGTACTCATCAAAGCTAATCTAATTATTTGACCGCTAATCTTATTTCTAAAATCTTTTATCTTCAGAATATTGCCTTGAGACTTGGCCATTTTCTCATTAGACATTGTGATAAAGGCATTATGGATCCAGTAATTAGCAAATACTTTTGTTTCATTTGCACATCTAGATTGAGCAATTTCATTTTCATGATGTGGAAAAATTAAATCTATACCACCCCCATGAATATCAAATTCATTACCCAAAAATTTTTTGGACATTGCAGAACATTCTAAATGCCAACCAGGTCTCCCTTTTCCCC
>CACHSP010000014.1 GCA_902582605.1 uncultured Pelagibacteraceae bacterium
CATCAAATCTGACAAAGTCTCTGTAACTAATATTATTAACGACGTAAAAAAGAATGGTGATAAAGCATTGATTAAATATGAAAAGAAATTTAATCGAAATACCACAATCATTCCTAGTGCCAAAAAAATTACTAAGTTAATAAAATCTTTAAACCCTAAAGTTAAGAAAGCAATCGACACAGCCTATAATCGAATTTATAAATTTCATTCTTTACAAAAATTTAAGAATATTTCGTATACAGATAAATTTAAAAACAAACTTGAATATAAATATTTACCATTAGATTCTGTTGCAATTTATGTTCCAGGTTCACTTGTATCTTATCCATCAAGTGTACTTATGAATGCTATACCAGCAATTGTTGCGGGAGTTAAAAGAATTGTAATGATAAACCCAGGTTTCAAGGGAAACCAAAATCCGGCTGTTTTATATGCAGCAAGAAAATGTAAAATTAAAGAAATTTACTCTATTGGTGGTCCATCTGCTATAGCAGCTGTCTCCTACGGAACTAAAAAAATTAAAAGAGTTGATAAAATAGTTGGACCCGGGAATTCATATGTAGCAGCGGCAAAAAAAGAAGTTTTTGGAGATGTTGGAATCGAAGGTATGACTGCAGGTCCTTCTGAAATAACTATTGTCTGTGATAAATTCTCAAATCCTGAATGGGCTGCAAGTGATTTAATCGGTCAAGCAGAACATGATCCTCAAGCACAATGTATATTAATTTCAAAAGACAAAAAACTAATTAGTAAAGTCCAGATGGAAATTTTAAAACAATTAAAAAGTATTCCAAGAAAATCTGTGGCAAAAAAAAGTTTAAAGAGAAATGGAATTTTAATGTATGTAGCAAACGATAGTAAAATAATTAATATCGTAAATAAAATTGCACCTGAACACTTGGAATTGAACGTAAAAAACTACAAATCTTTGATACCCAAAATTAAGAATTCTGGTTCAATATGCTTAGGAAAATATGCAGTTATGGCAATGACAGATTATAACATTGGATCAAATCATATATTGCCAACTAATGGGTCAGCAAAATATTCTAGTGGTATCAGCGTCAATGAATTTTATAAAAGAATTTCTTACATAAACTTATCAAAAAAGGGTATTGAAAGTCTTGGGCCATCAGTTATAACTCTTGCAAATTACGAAGGGTTAGCAGGACATGCTCAATCTGTAAAAAAAAGAATAAGGAGAAAATAAATTTGTCAAAACAAGACTTACTTGAATTTAAAGGCAAGGTAACTGATTTACTTCCAAATGCTATGTTTAGAGTTCAGCTTGAAAATGGTCATGTTGTAACAGCTCATACAGCGGGCAAATTAAGAAAAAACAGAATTAGAGTATTACAAGGTGATAATGTGACAGTCGAAATGACACCATATGACCTCACAAAAGGCAGAATAATCTTTAGGGGTTGACCTTTTGCCTCGGTAGCTCAGGAGTAGAGCAGAGCCCTGAAAAGGCTTGTGTCGGAGGTGCGAATCCTTCCCGAGGCACCATCAAAATATCTTGAAATTAATTTAAAAGAACCTAACCTCATATCAAAATAAATAACTAAAGGACGAGTGAATAAGATGAGTACAATACAAGGAAAAGTAAAGTGGTTTAACGGCAAAAAAGGTTACGGCTTTATAGAAAGAGACGATAAAGAAAAAGATGCGTTTGTACATGCAAGCGCAGTTAAAGCAGCGGGCATGAGATACCTTAACGAGGGTGATAAAATAGAATTTACTCTTGAAGATGGTCCCAAAGGCCCTTCAGCAGTAAATTTAAAAAAATTAGACTAATTTTCTAAAATTATAAAAAGGGCGATATATCTACTAGTAGATATACGTCCTTTTTCTTTTAGGGGTTGCATTATCGTTTTTTTTGTCTAAAAAGCTCTCAATGAAAAAATTTGAGATAAACAAATTAGCATCAAAAAGTACTTTAAGAAAAGCTCTTAAAGGAACTAGCAGAGTTGCGCACACTCACTTCCATGCTGGCTAAAGCTAGCGAATAATCATTTATATTATAATTTTAAATAACAACAAAATAAGATAAAACAAAAAAGGATATGCCTTGATGGTGAAATAGTATCACGTCGGTTTGTGGATCCGAAGTCGTAGGAGCGTAACCTACTCAAGGTACCAAAAAATGAGTGAAAAAAATAAATTAATTCCTGGATTACCTTCAGGTTTTGAAGATAGATGGAATAAAACATTAATTCTCAAAAAAAGACTATTAAAAGTCATAGAGAATAATTTTATTAGATATGGTTTCGATCCTTTAGAAACTCCATCATTTGAAATTGCAGAAAATATAGGATCCTTTCTTGCAGAGGATGATAATAATCCTATGTCTGATGTTTTTTCTTTTAATGATGGTGAAAAGAATATTACTCTTCGATACGATCTTTCCAGTCCTTTAGCAAGATTTGTTGCTCAAAATAATCAAGAACTTCCATCAATTTACAAAAGATACGCTATTCAAAATGTATTTAGAAATGAAAAGTCAGGCAATGCACGTTTCAGAGAATTTACTCAAGCTGATTGCGATATTGTAGGCAATGTAAATCCAGCACAAGCAAATGCTGAATTATGTAATCTGGTTGCAAGCACTCTAATTGAATGTGGTTTAAAAAAAGATCAATTTACAATTAATGTAAGTAATAGAAAGATTATTCAAGGTTTAATTCAGGATCTAAAAATTCCTGCAAATAAAGAGATCAAGGTGATGAGAGCAATTGATAAGTTGGACAAACCAGATTTTGGAATAAAAGGAGTTGAAGATCTACTAAAAAAAGAGAGAAAAGATAAAAGTGGTGCGATAACTAAAGGAGCTGATCTAAATGATGATCAAGTTTCAAAAATTTTAAACTTTTTAAAAATTAAAGATTTAAAAAAACTCAAACAAGATTTTAAAAATCCTATTACCCAAGAAGGGATTAAAGAGCTTGAGGATTTATTTGAGGTGCTAGATTTTGGAAATTATTCTGAGTTAGTCAAAACAAATTTCACAATAGTCAGAGGATTGGCGTATTATGATGGCTTTTGTATTGAGACCAATCTAAATTTTAAAACAACAAATAATAAAGGTAAAGAAATTGATATTGGTAGTGTATGCTCTGGTGGACAATACAATAAGTTAATTTCAAGATTTAAAGGTGTCGATATACCTGGAACAGGTGTCAGTATTGGTGTGGATAGACTTTTGTTTGCTATGTCTCAAATAAATCAAGTCCAATTAGACGATCAAAAACCAGTCATTGTTTGCGTAATGGATGAAAAATATTTAAAAAATTATTATGAAATTTTAGATATCTTGAGAAAAAATAATATTAATTCAGAAATTTTTTTAGATAGTAAGAAAAATCTCGGTAAACAACTGACATATGCAAATAAAAGAGGGTGCCCGATTGCAGTTATTTGTGGAGAGAATGAATTTAAAGATAGTAAAATTACACTTAAGAACCTCCTAGGTATTAAGGGGGAAGATAATCAAATCACCTTTTCAAAAGAAAATTTAGTAAATGAAATCAAAAAATTTATCTGACAGCATACTTAAAACTGTTAAATCAAATGGTTTTAAATATATTGAATTACCCTCAGTAATTGAGGCTAACCATATCGTACAAAGATCTGGTGAAAGTTTTCGAAAATTTATTTTCTCATTTACTGACCAAGGAGGAAATGAACTATGTTTAAGGCCAGATCTAACAATTGTATCTTGTCTAAGATACTTAGAAAATAATCTAAAGGGCAAGGAGAAGATATTTTATAATGGTCAAGCATATCGTAAATCTGAAAACAAAAAGGACTCCATTGTAAGAAATCAAGTTGGTTTTGAAATCATAGGGTCACGAAACGAGAAAAATGATGATAAGGAAATAATAAATACATCATTAAAATCTTTAAAAAATTTTAATTATTCATCAGGCGAGATCACAATCGGGAATGTAGAAATATTCAATCTTCTTATATCTAAATTAGATATCCCTAAACGGTGGAAATTAAGACTTTCAAGACATTTTTGGAGAGAAGATTATTTTAATGATCTTCTCAAAAGATTAGAGACCAATTCAGATGTTGATCCAACAATAGTTGAGATCGATAAAAAAAGATATTTTAGAATGTTAAAAGATGATCAATCAACCATTATAGCAAATAGAACAATTAACGAAATTTTAAGCAGATTTGATAAAAAGATTAAAGATCCAAGGAGACCTAGTAAAGGAAGAAATATTTCAAAAATTATTAAGGAATTTTTGAAAATTAAATGTCCAATTAATAATGCAGCCAAGGTATTAAATAAGTTTTTCAAAAAATATAAAATTAATTTATTGGTAGATCAGAGATATTTTCCAATCTCAAAAAATAAAATTAATAAATTAAATGTGACTTTTTCAGCTGCTTTTGGCAGACAGCTTGAATATTACACGGGTATGGTTTTTAAAATAGATATTAAGTCCAAATCAAAAATTATTAATTGTTGCAATGGCGGCCGATATGACAAATTGATTTCCGACCTTGGTTCAAAAAAACAAACTCCAGCAGTTGGTGCTGCTTTAAATTTAGCTAATTAATGGATAATTTAATCAATATAGGTATTCCAAGCAAAGGTCGACTTAGAGTAGATGTTTTAAAAATCTTTAAGAAAAAAAAAATGAAAATTATATCTGAAAGAGGAGAAAGAGATTTAATTGGATCAATTAAAAATAAACCATATGTTAAGATTTTATATCTTCATGCTAGAGAAATTATTGAAAGGTTAGGGGATAGCTCTTTAGATGTTGGTTTTTCTGGTTTTGATTTATTGAAAGAAAGCGGCGTAAATGTCCAAAATAAAATAAATGTGGTCAAAAAACTTAGTTTTGGAAGAGCAAATTTAGTAGTAGCAATTCCAGATCCTTGGATTGATGTTCAGACTATCGCTGATCTTGAGGAAATTGCTTTTGAATTCAGAGATATTAAGAAAAAAAGAATTAGGGTTGCAACTAAATATCCAAATTTAACACAAGATTTTTTGTTCTCAAAGGGTGTTACACAATTTAGATTAGTTAAAAGTTTAGGAGCTACTGAGGCCTATCCTTTTACTGGATCTGCCGAGTTGATTACTGACATTACATCCACAGGTGAGACCTTAAAAGCAAATAATCTACGTATCTTAAAGGATGGTGAAATTTTAAAATCTGAAGCTTGTCTTTTAACTTCAAAAAAAAATGTAAAGAAAAAGCGATTAAACAATTTAATTAAATTACTTTCCAAGTAATTTATCTTTAAAGTAAATTAAAATAATCTTTATTATATCTAAATTTCTAATTATCGCATATAGAGCGATCATCACTCCAATAACAAACAATATTTTTAAAACCAAAAAAAAATCCATATTTATTAATTATTTTTTAAAAATAATAACCAATCTTAGTATCTCATAGTAATCTAGTAATAAGTTGATTTCCATTAAAACACGTATATCTTAAAAAGTATGGATACGATTCTATTAATAATTCTAGTTATACTACTTGGTGCAACTTTAGGTATTTTATACTTAAATTTAAGGTCAAAACCTAAAGATGAGAATGAGAATAAAGAAGCTGAGGAATTAGCTAATTTAAATGCTGAAATAGTGAGGTTAAAAGATAGCCTTAATTCTACAATCAATACATCGCTTAGTTCAATGTCTACTTCATTTAATTCTTTATCAACCGGAGTTACAAAGGATATGACTGAGGCCTTAACCAAAGTAGATGAGAAGGTTGGTAACTTTAATGAGCAAGTAAAATTATTAAATCAAAGTCAAGAGGGGATTACTAAAATTTTAGCAGGGGTTAAAAAGTATGGAACTTTGGCTGAATATTCTTTGGATGCTTTAATCAAAGATTTGTTACCAGCATCTCAATTTATGACAAATGTCAAAATGAAAGAGGACACTAGTGAAAACGTAGAATTTGCAATCAAGCTTCAAGGAGATGTCTTGGTTCCAGTAGATTCTCATTTTCCAGTAGAAAAATTCAAAACCATCACTGATGCATATGATGCAGATGATAAAAAAGCAGTTGCAGATGCTAGAACAAAATTAGCAAGTGCATTTAAGGCCAAAGCAAAAAGTGTCATGGAAAAATACATTGTTCCACCAAAAACAACTGATTTTGCAATAGTGTATGCACCAACTGAAAGTCTTTATAAAGAATTAACTGAATACCAAGATCCAAGCACAAAAGAATTATTAACCCAAGAATTAATGAAAAAATATAAAATTGTAATTTGCGGCCCTAATACTCTTTCAGCCTATTTACAGTCTTTACACATGGGATTTCAATCTCTTAAGGTTCAAAAGGGTGCAACAGAGATTTATAATCACTTAAAAACAATCAGCACAAGGTTTGCAAAGCATTTTGACAACGTCATAGTTTTAAGAAAAAAGCTAGAAGAGGCTATGAACGTAGTTGATAAGTTTGGAACTGATGCAAGATCAATCACTAGAACTTTAGAAAATATTAAAGATCCCGAGCAAGTTGAAAAAGCTGTACTGACAGAGAACGTTGAAAAATTTATTGAGAGAAATAAACAGCTTAAAAAATAATTTCTTTTTTCACATATTACCGACTATAAGAAATCAAATGCGTTGGAACAAAAAATACAACTATCCATCTAGTTCAAGAGCTACCGAAGATGGAATAAGAAGATATGTTTTAGGAGAAGCAAAATTACCAAGTGTAACTTCAATACTTGATGCAACAAAGTCAGAGGAAGATAAAGCAGCCTTAGCAAACTGGCGAGAAAGAACTGGCCATAAAGAAGCTGAAGCAATTACAAAAGCAGCCAGTAGTAGAGGTTCTCAGATGCACAGCTATTTAGAGTCTTTTCTATTAGGAAGAGAAAATTTAAGTTTCTTTGAGGATAATGAACAATATAAAAAAATGGCAAAAGAAATAATTGATAAAGGTTTAACAAATAGGTTGGAGGAAATATATGGTGTGGAATGTACAATGCATTATCCTGAGAGATATGCAGGTACAGCAGATTGCGTTGGTGTCTATGAGGGAAAAGAAACTATTATTGATTTCAAACAATCCAATAAACCAAAAAAGACTGAATATATAGATTCTTGGTTTTTACAAACAGCTGCTTATTCATTAGCTCATAATGTCGTTTACAATTCAAATATCAATGCTTGCGTTATTCTTGTTTGCACAGTAGATAATTTGTTTCAAGAGTTTAAAATTCAAGGACCTGAATTAGTAACTTATCAAAATTTATTTCTTGGAAGACTTAAAAAGTTTAATGAACTCACAAATTTGGAGTAATGTAAATAATGGATAAAATAGTAATCTATGATACCGAAACAACCAATAGCACTATTTGGGGATCAATAATTGAAGTAGGTGCTGTCGTTGTTGATAAAAATCTTAAAGAGATTGGAAAATTAAATATCAGAGGCAGAATGCCAGAAGGAGAGGTGCCCAGTGCAAAGGCCTTGCTTGTTAATTCAACTAGCATTGATTTACTTACCAAAGGCAATTATTCACATTATGATTTTTTAGGTGCTGTTGAAAATTTTTTCACAAAGTGTGCTCCAGCAGTATTTATGGGTTGGTCAAATTTAAATTTTGATCGAAGAATGTTCCACTTTAATTTTTTTAAGGGTAATAGGTATCCTTATGCCACCCACTCATCGCCCAATAGTGAACATGATGGTTTGCATATAGCTAGAGCAGCCCAAACATTAAACTCAGAGACCCTAAAAACAGAGCTAACCGAAGCAGGTAATCCAAGTCTTGCACTGGAATCTCTATCTAGAATGCAGGGTTTTGACACTTCAGCTAGCCATACAGCCTATGTTGATGCACAGAATTCATTGAAGGTTTTAAGAATTATAAAAGACAAACATAAAGAAAATTGGGATACCTTTTTAAAGACATCAACAAAGACTAGCGTTGAAACATTTTTAAAAAGTGAAGGCATATATTCTATTTTTGAAAATGTGAAGGGTCGGAATATGATGTATCTTACTGGTACGCTACATCCTAATCATTGCTTTCACCCGTCATATGCATCTTGGGGATATGTTTGGGACCTAAGAAGGGATCCAGAACCATTGTTAAACCTACCAGTAAATCAATTACGAGATGTATTAAAAAAATATAGCCCTAAGGCTTTAAGAGTTTTAAAGACTAATAAAGCACCAGTAATTTTAGATAAACAATTTGGTCTTAAACAAAAACCTTATTCAGAACTAGATTTAGCAACAATTCAAAAAAGGGCTAAACTTCTTAGGGAAAATGAAAATTTTTGTAAAAATATTCAAATCATAAATAGAGAAGCTGCAGAGGAAAAGGAACAAACAAAAACCCAAGAAGATTTATTACCAGAGGAAACTCTTTATGAGAAATTTATTCCAAATAAAGATACTGCATTATTTAAAACTTGGCATAGCTCATCTTGGGAAGACAAATTGAGGTTATTAGATAAGTTTCAAGATAAAAGATGTAGCTGGTTTGGCCAAAAAATTATTTATCAAGAAGCACCACAAATTTTACCACCTGATCTTTATAAAAATATCAAAAGTGAAATTGCTAGAAGAATTTTGAGTAAGAATAAAGAAAAGTGGCAAACTGTTAATATGGCTTACACTGAAATTGATTATTTAAGAGACCAAGCTTCTAATAGAGATGATGAGGAAGAATTAAAAAAATTAGATGAAATAAACGAATTTATAATGTCAATTGAAAAAAAATATGAAATTGCGTAGTTGACTTTGTATTAGTAAATTATAGAAAGATTGAATGCTGACAGATTTTAAAGACGAAGATTTTGATAACAAAATTAAAAACGAGGATATTTCTGTGATTCAATTTTCGGCTGCGTGGTGTGGACCTTGCAAAGCTTTAAAACCAATTATGGATAAACTAGCTGTTGAGTATAAAGATAAAGCAGGATTTTATTACGCTGACATTGAAGAAGGTGGAATAAATACTGGTAGTGCCGCTGGAATAAGAGGGGTGCCAACTGTAATTATTTATAAAAAAGGAGTTGAAGTAGATAGAAAAGTTGGTGGTGTACCCGAAAGTCACATGAAAGAATTTTTAGAAAAAAATATTTAATTTAAATTCAAAACTTCAGAACAAAGATATAAAGATCCAGTAATTAATAGTAGATCTCCTTGATTTAGATTTACGCTTTTAATCGCATCTTCAATACTTTCTTTATAACTTACATTTGGCATATTTTTGAATTTTTCTTTTAATTTAAGCCCACTAATTGCATTTGGCTGGTTTTTAATATCTACAGTTGTTATTGAGTCAATATCTTTAAAGTGGTTAATATATTTTTCATGTTCTTTATTATCCATCATACCAATAATGACATGTTTTCTACAATCTAGGCTTTTTAAATATTCATTTAATACTCTTGCTCCATCTTCATTATGATCTCCAGATATCAAAAAAAGATTGTCTTTAACTAAATCTTTTAATTTACCTGACTTAATTTTTTGAAGTCTCGCAATATTATCGATTTTTTGAATACCTTTTTTTATATGATGATCTTCAATGCCCAGATCTAAAATTCGTAAGGTTGCGATAGCTGTTGAAATATTTTCCTGTTGAAATTGACCTAATACATTTGGTTTTGGTAGTTTTAATCCACCAAATTTATCCTCATAATAAAAGAATTCATTTTCTCCATTTGAGAATGAAAAATCATCATTAAAAAAATATTTATTAGATAAATTTTGATGAATAGTTTTTTTTAATCTTTTCTAACGTTGAATCAGGATATTGTTTTGCAACAATAATATTTGAATTTAAAAGGTTTGAAGTTTTTTCAAAAATAATCTTATCGATTGTTCTCTCATTTTCTGGAAGCCAGTCTAAATGGTCCTTTGATATAGAAGTTACAATACTTGCAAGATTATTTTTTAAGATATTGGTT
Organism: uncultured Pelagibacteraceae bacterium; assembly: GCA_902582605.1. Lineage (GTDB taxonomy): Bacteria > Pseudomonadota > Alphaproteobacteria > Pelagibacterales > Pelagibacteraceae > Pelagibacter. Next base: position 9,925 of record CACHSP010000014.1, read on the forward strand.
GCATCAAACCTATGAAATAAACCTGCCTCAATCAGATTAAGATTATCAGGATATTGAGCTGCTTTATGAAAAAAACATGCAGTTAAAATTTCAAAGAATGTTATTGGATTATTCGCATTTACTCTCTCAACTTCCTCAAATAAAGAAGCTAACTCATCATCTCCAAGTTGTTGGTTGTTAAAAACAAATCTTTCATTTATTTTTTGAATATGAGGACTGGTATAAACATTACACTTAATTCCTGCCTCCTTTAAAATTGAATAACAAGCTTGAATTGTAGAGTTTTTGCCATTTGTCCCAACAATACTGATGGCTTTGATTTTATCCTGAGGATCCCCCAGTTTTTCGCAAAGGTGAATAATTCGATCTAAGCTTAGATCAATTTCTTTTTTATGCAATTTTAGAAAGCGACTGAGTATTTTCTGTAGTTTCATCTTGTTCAGTGCTTATAACAGAATTTTTCTTTAACAATATTGACAATAAAGTTCCAATTTTTTCAGCTAGATTCTTTCTTTCAACAATTAAATCAACAAAGCCTGTCTTTTCAACATATTCACTTTTTTGAAAACCTTCTGGTAATTCTTCCTTAACAGTTCCTTGAATTACTCTTGCTCCAGCAAAAGCGATTAGTGCTCCGGGCTCAGCTATATGAATATCACCTAACATTGCATAGGAAGCTGTGATCCCACCAGCAGTTGGGTCTGTTATACAAACAAGATATGGAAGGTTATTATTCTTTAATTCATTTATTGCAAGTGTGGTCCTTGTCATTTGAGACAAAGAAATCAAACTTTCCATCATTCTCATTCCCCCCCCTGCGCTTACACATAAAAAAGGAGTTTTATTCTCAATTGCATGTTGAATACCGTATAAAAAAGCCTCTCCTTCTGCAGCAGCCATTGATGCGCCTAAAAAATCAAAATCAGATGCAACTGCAGTAATTTTAATATCATTGATTACACCACTTACGACCATCATCCCACAATCCATACCCGTCTTTTTTCTGGCAGATTTTAATCTATCCTTATAGGATTTTGAGTCTGTCCAGTTTAACGGATCATCTTTTGGTATGGGTGTTTGAAATATTTCGTAATTGTCTTTCCCAAATAAAATATCAAATCTTTGTTTTGGTTTAATTCTATGGTGCTTATTACAATCAGGGCAAACCCAAAGATTTTCTTCTAAATCTTTTTTTAATATTGGACCTTTGCAACAAGATGTCCAATCACTATTCGCAATATCTTCTTTTGATGCTCTTTTATGAATAGCAGATTTAATTTTTTCACCCGCTTTTATTATTTTAGTAATCCAATTCATTTTATTTTATTTTTTAATTTCTTTACTAACTTACCTACATTTGTGACGGGATTTTGTCTACTATTTAAACTTCTTGTAATTTCTTTACAAATAGCACTTCCCACTACTAATCCGTCAGCAGATTTAAGCTTTCCAATTGTTTTACCTGTAATTCCAAAACCAA
>CACHSP010000015.1 GCA_902582605.1 uncultured Pelagibacteraceae bacterium
TGACTCTTATTTAAAAGATGATAACTGGAAAAACGTTTGTGATGAGGCTTTGAGAATAGCTTCGGTAAATATAGAGAGCAAACCTGCACCAGCTGGTGAAATGAAAGTTGTGCTAGGACCTGGTTGGCCGGCAATATTAATTCATGAAGCTGTTGGTCATGGTTTAGAAGGGGATTTTAACAGAAAAAAAACCTCAGCTTTTCATGATTTAATGGGCCAAAAAGTTGCAAGTGAGGGAGTTACAATTGTTGATGATGGTACTATTGATAACAGAAGAGGTAGTCTTACGATTGATGATGAGGGAACCCCGACAGAAAAAACTGTTTTAATTGAGAATGGGATTTTAAAAAATTTTATGCAAGATCGTCTAAACGCTCGTTTAATGAAAACCAAATCTACTGGTAGTGGAAGAAGAGAAAACTATAGACATATTGTTCTTCCAAGAATGAGAAATACGATGATGCTGAGTGGTAACCAGAATCAAGATGAGATGATTAAAGCTGTCGACAAAGGTATTTTTGCTGTGAGTTTTGGTGGCGGACAGGTTGATATCACCTCTGGAAAATTTGTATTCAATTGTACTGAAGCTTATGAGATTGTTAATGGTAAAATTGGATCTCCAATTAAAGGCGCGACACTTATTGGAGATGGCCCTTCAATTTTAAAAGAAGTTTCTATGGTTGGGAATGACATGATGATGGATCCTGGTATTGGAACATGTGGAAAAGCTGGCCAAGGTGTTCCCGTAGGCGTTGCTCAACCATCTATACTAATTAATAAGATGACTGTTGGTGGCACAAAACTTTAAATGGTCAAAGATCAAGAATTTTTAGAAAAAAAAGCATCATATTGTTTGGGTTTAGCCAAGAAATTAGGCGCAACCGAGTCCAGTGTGATTGTTAATAACTCTGTATCTGAAACTGTTAATTTTAGAAATAAAAAACTAGACGAGTCTAATAGATCAGATGATCTTGGAATAAGCATTACCACTTACATTGGAAAAAAAAAGTCATCAATATCTTCCTCTAATTTACTTGATGATAACCTAAATATTTTGATTGAAAAATGTGTTGAGACAACAAAAAATACTCCTGAAGATGAATTTAATTCATTACCAGATAAAGATTTATTGGCCAAAGAGGTTAAGGATTTGAATCTTTATGACGATACTCATATAGAGAATGATCAAAAAATAGATTATTTAAAAAAGTTAGAATCTGCTGCTTCCAATGATAAAAAGATTATTAATACAGAGTCTAGTTTTACTCAAAATAAATCAAATTTTATTTTAGCCAATAGTGGAGGTTTTTGTGCTGGCTACAAAACATCTTCATTTACAGCTTCGAGCGTTACAGTTGCAAAAGATGAAAAAAGTATGGAGAGAGATTATGAATATTCTAGTAAATGTTTTCTGAAAGACTTGGATGACGCAGGAGAATTAGGTAAACAAGCTGCTGATCAAACAATTAGAAAATTAAGCCCCAAAAAAATAGGTAGTGAAAAAATTGCTATAATTTTTGACAAAAGAATTGCTAAGGGAATACTAAGTACTTTTGCAAGTGCGATTTCATCATCAGCGATATCAAGAGGAACCTCTTTTTTAAAAGATAAAGTAAACCAAAAAATATTTTCTAATACAATTAATGTTATAGATAAACCAGATATACTTAAAGGTTTAGGCTCAAGAAATTTTGACAGCGAAGGGGTTAAAACTGATACTCTTAAATTAGTAGAACAAGGAATTTTAAAACATTATTTAATTGATACTTACAATGGAAAAAAATTAAACCTTAAATCAAATGGAAGATGTGGCGGGACAAGTAATCTTTATTTTGAAAATGGAAATATAAGTTTTAAAGACTTATTGAATTCAAAATCAAAAAGTCTCTATATTACAGAAACTATAGGACACGGAAGTAATATTGTAACTGGTGATTATTCTGTAGGTGCAACAGGCTTTTTAGTAGAAAACGGAGAGTTTAAGTATCCTATAAATGAAATTACTATTGCAGGTAATTTTAAAGACATGTTTAAAAATATTACCCTCGCAAATGATTTAGAGTTTAAATATTCAACTAATTCACCAACCATGATGATTGAGGGAATGGTTGTTGCCGGTAAATGAGTGAATTTTGCGTAATCGGCTCTGGTATTTCCGGAGCTACAATTGCGAGTCTTCTTAATAAAAAAAATTCAGTAATCCTATTTGACAAAGCGAGAGGTCCAGGAGGACGGGCATCTTTCAAAAGAATGAGAGGTAATATAGGCTTTGATCATGGCACTCAATACTTTTCGCCAAAAACCCCAGAATTCAAAAAATTTACCAAAGATTTAATTAAAAAAAGAATTTTAAAGGTTTGGGGCGGTAAACACATTTTTCTTAATTCCAAAAAAAAAGAAAATAAAAAACATCTGAAAATTATAGGTAAAAATGGAAACAATGATATTAGCAAGTACTTATTAAAAAAAATCAATTGTAACTATCAAAGTGAATTAAAAAAAATTCATTATAAAAATAAACTTTGGCATTTATCATTTGCCGATGGAAAATTGAGATCTTTTAAAAGTATTATTTTGACCTGTCCTTTTCCGCAATTAAAAAAACTCTCTAAAAGATTCATAAATAATTCTTTTTTAAAAAAATCAATTAAAATGGATGCAAATATAACTACTATGATTGCTATAAAAAAAAGCAAGAAATCAAATAGTAGCTATCTTTTCGAAGATCCAATACTTGGTTGGGCGGGTAATGAAAACTCGAAAAAAAGATTTAAATCAAAATATGATTTATGGACCCTCCAAAGTACGTTTAATTGGGCAAATAAAAAGATTAATCAAAATAAAGAAAATAAGAAAGAGAATTCAAAAATTATGATTGATAAGTTCTTTAAACTTTCAAATATTAAAAAAACTAAAATTAACTTCTCTCTTAATCATGGTTGGAAATACTCTTCCAATTCAAAACCTTTCAAAATTAAAAGTTATTGGGATCCAAAGAAAAAAATAGGTGTTTGTGCTGATTGGTTTGTAGGGCCAAGACTAGAGTCAGGGTGGATAAGTGCACGGGATTTATTTAAAAAAATTTCAAGATAAATTATTCAAAGCTTTTCAATCTGTATTCCCAATTTCCCATCCTTGAGTAGGTCACTTTTAAAATTCTCAAATTTTCTTGATCGAACCAAATGTCAAAGTCTAATCGTTTATCTTTAGGGATATTCATATCTTTAGATTTAAGTGTAAAATGATCTGCGTCATAAATTTTTCCATAAAGATCAATTTTTTCTTTTCCAATAAAAGTAATAACCTGTTCTTTAATACTTCCAGATATTGGGCTTATTTGAGATTCTGCTTGTAAGATTTTATGATTCCACCAATTTCCAATAACGTTATTAATTGTTGCTTCGCCATTGAATGAGGAGCCCTTGATATCATATTTTTTACTTTTTTTATTTAATTCTAAATTTACAAATTTTTCTTTATCATTTTGAAGGGTTTTAGAATTATATGATATCAACTGATCCTTGATATATTTTTCTTCACCATATGACTCAACTTGAAAAATTGTAGCTCCTAATAGATCAACAGAAAATTTAAATTGATTTGTTATAATGGTTTCCTCACCATTTCTCTCAAAAAAATAATAATTGTATCCAATTAATTCACCATTTCTAAAAATCTCCATTTCAATTTTGTTATATTTATTGTAGTGACCCATATGTGCCATGGAAATAACTGGAAAAATTACAATAAATAAGATGGCTATAAATTTTTTCATTTGGCAATTACATTAGTGGACTTTATCTATAATAGAAATAACTTATTAAGATGTTTTTAAAAATAAAGAAAATACCAAAAGTAAATTGGAGTTCTGACAAGCCATATAATTTTAAACCAAAATTTTCTACTTTCTTTTTTTTATGTTTTGGTTTGACGTTGTTTGGTCTTGGTGAAGGGTTATTGATTGTTTCCTTTACAGGCGCTTCTCCGTGGAGTGTTTTGGCTCAAGGTATTTCCTTAAATGTTAATCTAAGTATTGGAACAATTACTCTTTTAATAAGTATTGCTGTCTTAATTTTATGGATTCCTCTTGGTCAAAAACCAGGAATGGGCACAATATTTAATGCCTTAATAATAGCCTTTATGATTGATCTTTGTATTAAGTTTGTACCAACCCCGTCTAATTATCCTAATCAATTAATCCTAGCAGTAATTTCTGTAATGATGGTTGGAATAGGTGGAGGAATTTATTTAGTTTCTAATCTTGGTGCAGGACCAAGAGATGGATTAATGATTGGTTTACAAAAAGTAACTAATTTACCAGTGGCAGCCGTTAGAGCTTTTTTAGAAATTTCTGTTGTAAGTATTGGTTGGTATTTAGGTGGAAAAGTAGGGGTTGGAACTCTTTTATTTGCTTTTGGTATTGGTCCGTGCGTTGCACTAGGTTTGTTTTTAGTTGATAAAATTTTTGATTAGGCAGCAGCGCCCGATTTTTCACTTCTTTTTCTTTCATGAGGATCAAGAATAGCTTTTCTTAATCTACAAGACTCTGGAGTAATTTCTAAAGCTTCATCTGTATTCAACATACTTAATTGTTCAGCAATCGACATTTTTCTAACAGGAGTTAAGACAACATTTTCGTCTGTGCCTTGTGTTCTCATATTAGTTAATTTTTTTCCTTTCATGACATTAATAATCATATCTCCTGGCTTAGGTGATAGACCTACGATCATTCCCGGATAAACAGGATCGTTATGAGTTACAAACATTTCTCCTCTAGCCTGTAAATTAAAGATTGCAAAAGCAACTGCTTTTCCTTGTTCCATGGAAATTAGAGCCCCATTTCTTCTGCCTTCCATTTCACCTTCAAATGGGCCATATTCATGAAAAATTCTATTGATGACACCATTTCCTTTTGTCAGCGTTAAAAATCTACTTGTATATCCCATCAAACCTCTTGTTGGTGCATGAAATATAAGTCTCTTTTTATTTTTACCAGTATCTTTTAATTCTATTAATTTACCTTTTCTTCTATTCATTGAGTCAATTATTTTTGATGAATGCTCTTCATCAAGATCCATTGTAATTTCTTCTATTGGCTCAAGTTTGTTTCCATTTTCATCTTTTTTATAAAGAACTTTTGGAGGGCTCACAGTCATTTCAAAACCTTCTCTTCTCATTTGAGTAAGTAAAATTTCCAACATTAATTCACCACGACCACTAACCACAAAAGAGTCATTTCCCTCATTTTCAGTAAATGTAATTCCAACATTATTTTGTGCCTCTTGAACTAATCGATCTCTAATCTGTGTACTTGTAAGTTTTTTACCTTCTGTGCCAGCCAAAGGTGATGTATTTACAGTGATGGTAATTGACATAGTTGGAGGATCTATAGGAGTAGCTTCTATTGGATCGTTAACTTCAAGATCACAAATAGTATCTGCAACGTTAGCTTTTTCTAAACCAGCAACAACTACAATATCTCCAGCTTCACCAACTTCAATTGGAACTTTTTTTGTTCCCTCGTATCTAAAAATTTTAGTTAACCGACCTTCATCAACTTTTTTTCCATTTAAATTGATCGCCTTAATTGCTTGATTAGCTTTTGCTGTTCCTTGAGAAATTCGACCTACTAAACTTCTTCCTAAAAAACTATCAGCATAAAGAAGTGTAGAAAGCATAGCGAAAGGTTTTGATTTGTCTAATTCTGCTGGCTTAACATGCTCTATAATTTTATCTAAAAGTGGATTAAGATTTTCTCTAGGACCATCAACTTCATGATCAGCCCATCCAGATCTTCCACTGGCATATAAAACTGGGAAATCTAGTTGTTCTTCATTAGCATCTAAACTTACAAATAAGTCGAATGTTTCATCTAAAACTTCATTAGCTCTTTGATCTGATTTATCTAATTTATTAATAACCACAATTGGCTTTAAACCTTGTTTCAATGCTTTTGCTAAAACGAATTTTGTTTGAGGCATCACACCTTCAGCAGAGTCTATTAGTAATAATGCTCCATCAGCCATACTAAGCACTCTTTCAACTTCAGCAGCAAAATCTCTGTGGCCAGGGGTATCAATTATATTTATTCTAGAATCTTTCCAATTAATCGAGGCAGGTTTAGCTAATATTGTAATTCCTCTTTCTTTTTCTAATTCTCCAGAGTCCATCAGCCTTTCATCCACAACCTCATTTTCTCTAAATGAACCACTTTGTTTCATTAGGTTATCAATTAGGGTTGTCTTTCCATGATCAACATGGGCAATTATGGTGATGTTTCTTATAGTATTATTCATAAATCTGGGTTCTTATACATATTTAAACACTTTTGAAAACTTAAAAAAACTCATACTAGGCTTGAATAAATTAAGTATTTTTTTTTTAATTTGAATTTTTTCGCTTTTCGCGTTTAAGTTTTCTTTTTTCTTTAAAACTTAATTTAGGTTTTTTTTTGACACTAGAGTCTTTAAACGATTTTCCACTATATCTTTTTGACATTATCGCAAGTTTTTATAAACAATGATGTGTTATATTTATATATGCAGAATCAGCAACTAGAATTATTTAATAAAAATAAATCATTAAATTTAAAAGAAAAAAAAGAAATTTTTTTAAGGTCTATTATTAGTAAAAATAGCAAAAGTCAGAATAAATACAAAAGAGTTGCTTTATCAACTATTAGATACGCCGGAGGAAAATCTTTAGCTGTCGGACATGTTTTTGAATTATTACCAAATAATGTTAAAAAAGTAGTTTCGCCATTTTTCGGTGGCGGTTCTATAGAAATTGCAATGAGTAAAGTTTTAGGACTTAATGTAGTTGGTTATGATATTTTTGATATTCTTTGTAATTATTGGAATTTTCAAATTAAAAAACCTGAAATACTTTTTAAAAGATTAAATAAACTAAAACCTACGTTTTCTGAATTTGAGAGAATACGAAAAATCTTAAATAAAGTTTGGAAAAAAGAAGTTAAATTAGATCCACTTACTTTAGCAGTTTATTACGTTTATAATTTTAATTTATCTTATGGGCCAGGGTTTATGGGATGGACATCAGAAATTTATTTAAGCAAAAAAAAATATCAAGCAATGTTAGAAAAAATAAGAAATTTTAAACCTGGAAAATTATCTGTTAAACATGAAGACTTTGAAAAAGTTTTAAAAAAACATAAAAATGACTTTTTGTATTGCGATCCTCCTTATTACATAGGCTCAGACTCCAAAATGTTTAAAGGAGTTTACCCGATGAGGAATATTCCTGTTCATCATAAAGATTTCCCACATGAAAAATTAAGGGATATGTTAAAAAAACATAAAGGCGGATTTATATTATCTTACAACGATTGCCCAACGATTAGAAAATATTATAAAGGATTTCAACAATATTTTCCAAGTTGGCAATATACTATGGGTCAAGGTGAAACAAGAATTGGAAAAAATCGAATTCAAAAAGGTGATGATCATATCAAAAAATCTCACGAAATAATTGTTTTTAGTAAATCAAAAAAATAAATTTATTTTTTATTCATATTAGCACGATGTTTTTGCTTTATGTCTTCTGGCCATTTTTCTTTATTTTCTTGAAAATTCCATGGGGGAAACTTTTTCTTAATTAATTTATATTCATTCTTACATAAATTTTCACTTTCTTTAAATGCAGCAACCTCAACATAGTCAGCTTTTGTAAGTCCAAATATTTTTGTTTTAACTCTAGGGTTTGAAATTAACCATAATTCAAGTTTTTTTTTGTTTTTTAACTCCCTCTCTATTAGTAAATGGATACCAAAACTTCTTAAACTTGGACTATCCTCTTTTGAATTTACATACATTCTCATAGCAGCTTTTATCCCACCCTTTGCTCTAGTGCCTCCAATTTTTTTAATTTCGTTATCAGAAACAATTATATAAACATGGCCTCTCTGCTCTGTTAATACCTTTGATGAGATATTTTTTTGAAATTTTATCTCAATTTTGTCTAGACCTTTTTTTTCTGATAAATAAAAAATACCAACTTTTTTTGCATTCCTAACCTCTGTTATATTCATCAGAAATTATTATCGATTTATCAATTTGAAGTGTAAACAAAAAAAAAGGGCAGTAAAAACTGCCCTTTTAGAATTTTAATTAAGAGTTATGGGGTTACATTCCCATGCCGCCCATTCCTCCCATGCCACCCATGCCGCCCATTCCACCAGGCATTCCAGCAGGAGCCGCATCTTTTTCTTCTGGCTTGTCAGCTATCATTGCTTCTGTTGTTACTAATAATCCAGAGATTGATGCTGCATCTTGAAGTGCAGTTCTAACAACTTTAACTGGATCAATAATACCTTTAGCAAACATATCACAATATTCTTCATTTTGTGCATCATAGCCGTGAGTTTTTTTATTCTGTTCTAACAACTTACCAACTACAACTGAACCATCTACTCCAGCATTTTTAGTAATTTGTCTTATAGGAGCCTCTAATGCTCTTCTCACTAAATCAACACCAGCTTTTTGATCCTCGCCTTTGGCTTTTACTTTTTCAAGCTCTTGAGCAGCATATAACAGAGCACATCCACCACCTGTTACAATACCTTCTTCAACGGCAGCTCTTGTTGCGTTAAGTGCATCTTCAACTCTGTCTTTTCTTTCTTTAACTTCAACTTCTGTAGCGCCACCAACTTTAATTACAGCAACACCACCAGCTAGTTTAGCTAATCTTTCTTGAAGTTTTTCTTTATCGTAATCAGATGTTGTTTCATCAATTTGTTGTTTGATTGAAGAACATCTAGCCTCGATATCAGATTTTTTACCACTACCATTTACGATAGTACTATTATCTTTATCAACTTTAACTTTTTTACATGATCCAAGATCATCTAATTTAACATTTTCAAGTTTAATTCCTAAATCTTCAGAAATTACACTACCACCAGTTAAAATTGCAATATCCTCAAGCATAGCTTTTCTTCTATCACCAAAACCTGGAGCTTTTACAGCTACAACTTTTAAACCACCTCTTAACTTGTTTACAACTAAAGTTGCTAAAGCTTCGCCTTCAACATCCTCAGATATAATCATTAATGGTCTACCAGCTTGTACCACAGCTTCTAAAAGTGGAACCATTGGTTGTAGATTTGTTAATTTCTTCTCATGTAAAAGAATAAAAGGATTATCTAATTCTGTCGTCATTTTATCACTATTCGTAATAAAGTATGGAGATAAATATCCTCTATCAAACTGCATACCCTCAACAACATCAAGTTCCGTTTCAATTCCTTTATTTTCCTCAACTGTAATGACACCTTCATTACCAACTTTTTGCATTGCTTTAGAAATCATACTTCCGATTTCTTTATCACCATTTGCAGAAATAGTTCCTACTTGAGCAATTTCATCACTATCTTTTACTTTTTTGGCTGAAGAAACTAAGTTTTGTTTTACAACATCTACTGCTGCATCAATACCTCTTTTTACATCCATTGGGTTCATTCCAGCTGTAACATATTTTACACCTTCTTTAACAATTGCTTGAGCTAAAATAGTTGCAGTTGTTGTTCCATCACCAGCTTCATCATTTGTCTTGCTAGCAACTTCTTTAACCATTTGAGCACCCATATTTTCAAACTTATCTTCAAGGTCAATTTCTTTTGCAACTGAAACACCATCTTTGGTAATTCTTGGAGCACCATAAGATTTGTCCATCACAACGTTTCTGCCCTTAGGACCTAAAGTTACCTTAACAGTATCAGCTAAGATATTTACCCCTCTTATCATTGCTGATCTTGCTTCAGCGTCAAATTTAACAACTTTTGCCATTATATTTTCTCCTTTAACTTATATTATTTACTTGAAATACCCATAATGTCTGATTCTTTCATTATGCTATATTCTTTACCATCAATTTTGACTTCAGTTCCTGACCATTTGCCAAATAAAACTTTGTCTCCAACTTTAACATCCATTGGAATTTTTTTTCCATCTTCAGTTTTTGCACCACCACCAACAGCAACAACTTTTCCTTCTTGAGGCTTCTCTTGTGCAGTATCTGGTATGATTATTCCTCCAGCAGTTTTTTCGCTGCTATCTAAAACTTCTATTAAAACTCTGTCATGTAACGGTCTAAATTTCATATATTCTCCTATATAAATATGGAGTTCATATAGAGATTGGTAATACTATTTCAAGATATACTTGATATTTAGTTTATTAAAAAAGGTAGGAAATTGTGGATTTTTTGGGTTATAGATTATTTTGATGACTAAAAATTTAGACAAAGATGGTTTTTGCTCCATCGTTGATAATTATCAGCTTTTTTATATCGATTTATGGGGTGTTATTCATAATGGAATAAACCTTCACAAAGAAGCAATCAACGTTTTAAAAGAAATCACAAAAAAAGGCAAAGATTACATTCTACTCACTAATGCTCCAAGACCTAATGATGTTGTTAAATCCTTTTTAGAAAAAATGGGCATGGAAAAAGAAATTAGAGATCATGTTTTTACATCGGGCCAAGCATCATTAAATTATCTTAAAAAAAATTTATCCACCAAAAAATTTTTTCATGTTGGACCACCACGTGATTTTGATTTGTTTAATAACTTTGCAAAAATGAAGTCAGACAAAATTGATGATGGAGAGTATATATTGTGCACAGGGTTATTTGAAAAATTTGATAAAGATTTGAATTATTATAAAGATTTATTTGAAAAAAATTTAGATAAAGAAATGGTTTGTACTAATCCTGACTTAATTGTGGATAGAGGTGATAAAAGAGAGCTTTGTGCAGGTTCAGTTGCCATGGTTTTTGAAAAAATGGGTGGCAAGGTAGTATATTTTGGGAAACCATATCCTGAGGTTTATAATTTATCGATTAATAACAAAGGTAAAAAAATTCTTTCTGTTGGTGATAATTTAAATACTGATATTAAAGGTGCAAATCTTTTAAATTATGACTCGTTAATTATTTCAAATGGTATTCATAAAAATGAAATCAAAGAAAAAGGAATTGAAGCAACCGCGAAATCTTATGAAACAATCTGTAACTATATACAATCAGATTTAAAATGGTAAAAATGAAATTATATAATACTTTTAATATTAAAAAAAATCATAAAAATTCAATTATTTTAATTGGTAATTTTGATGGACTTCATCTTGGACATCAAAAATTATTTAGATTAGCAAAAAAATATAAAAAAAATATTCTTCAAAGATTGGCGTTTTAACTTTTGAGCCAATGCCAAAAATGTTTTTTAACTCCAATTTAA
>CACHSP010000016.1 GCA_902582605.1 uncultured Pelagibacteraceae bacterium
CCTTTTTGTTTGATTTCAGTCTTCATTTTATTAGAAAATTTATTCCACATTAGTTTATCAAGAAATTCTGGCGCTGAACCTATTCCCAAAAAACCTTTAATTTTGTTTTTGATAAGACTAAACTGGTTTAAAGAAATCCAAGCTCCCATACTTGATCCGATAAATATAATATCGTTTTTTTTGACAACTTTTTGAATTACTAAAGTAGTATCCTTAGTCCATTTTGAAATATTACCATTAATAAATTTTCCTGAGGATTTACCATGACCTGAATATTCTAAAGCAAGAAACCCCAATTTATTTTTTTTTGCAAATCTTAAAAATGCTTGAGGTTTTTTACCTTCCAAATCTGACATAAAACCATGCAAAAAAACAATGTAGGTGGCATTTTTTTGATCTAGTTTCAAATATCTTATTTTTCTGGTAGTGGAGATTTTCAAATAATTAAAATTTGTCATAAAAGTTTATTAGTTTTGTCTATTATTATATAATTATTCTAAATGTCATCTAATTTAAATGTTTTGCAAGTAATCCCAAAATTAGGTTACGGAGGTGCAGAAACTGGTTGCTATGATATTGCACATTTTTTACCTGAAAATAATTGTAAATCTTACATTGTTACAAGTGGTGGAGAGTTAACTAAGTTTATTGATAAAAAAAAAGTTAAATTAATAAGGCTTCCTGTCCATAGTAAAAATCCATTATTGATTTTGATAAATTCAATTATTTTAATAGCAATAATTTTGATTTTTAACATTTCAATTGTTCACGCAAGAAGTCGAGCACCAGCTTGGTCGTGTTTATTTGCAACAAAATTTACTAAAAGAAAGTTTGTTACTACATTTCATGGAACTTATAATTTTAGAGGTAGATTAAAAAAATTTTATAATTCAGTAATGGTAAGGTCAGATTTGGTAATAGCAGGATCAAACTTTATTTTTTCACATATTCAAGAGAATTATCAGGAATTCTTGAATTCTAAAAAAAAATTTTTAGTAATTTTTAGGGGCATAAATGCAGATTATTTTGATCCATGAAAAAAAACTTTTAAATGAGTGGAATATTACTGATGAAAAAAAAATAATTCTTATGCCAGGTCGACTTACGTCATGGAAGGGTCAAGAATTGTTTATTGAGGCAATAAATTTAGTTAAAATTGAATTAGGATACGAAGCATTTCATGTTGTAATATTAGGCAGTGATCAGGGAAGAGATTCTTACAAAGAAAAACTTATCAAATTAACTGAAAAGTATAATCTGACCAATCAAGTAAAATTTATTGAACATTGTAAGGATATGGCTTTAGCTTATAAAGTTTCTGATATTATAGTTTCAGCATCAACTGAACCTGAAGCTTTTGGAAGAGTTGCGGTAGAGGCACAATCTATGGAAAAAATAATCATTGCTAGTAATATAGGAGGATCAAATGAGACAATTTTAAATGAAAAAACTGGGTTGTTATTTGAATCTGGTGACGCAGGCTCCTTGAGTAAAAAAATCATTCAAGCAATGACAATGGATGAAACTTCCTTAGAATTAATGGGTAAGGAGGGAAGAAAAAACATTATAAAAAAATTTAATGTTGAAAAAATGTGTTTTTCTACTTATTCAGAGTATAAGAGATTACTAAATTAAATGCCCATAATTACTTTACCAGACGGAAACAATTTAGATTTTCCTAAAAAAGTGACAGGCCTAGAGATTGCTGAAAAAATTAGCAAATCATTAGCAAAACAAGCCTTGATAATGAGTGTGAATGGAGAATTAAAAGATTTATATTTTTCGATTGATAATGATTCTTCCGTTAAAATTTTCACAGCAAAAGACCCAGAGGGGTTAGAAGTTATTAGACATGACGCTGCACATATCATGGCTATGGCAGTTCAAGAATTATATCCAGGCACTCAAGTTACTATTGGACCAGTTATAGAAAATGGATTTTATTATGACTTTGCCAGAAAAGAGCCTTTTACAGATGACGATCTTAAAAAAATTGAACAAAGGATGTCAGAAATAATTGACAAAGATTTAAAAACAAGACGAGAAGTATGGGAAAGAGATAAAGCAATTAAGCATTTTAAAAAAATTGGAGAAAAATATAAGGCAGAAATTATTGAGAGTATTCCAGAAACTGAGGAACTTTCAGTCTATCATCATGGTGATACTTGGTATGATTTATGTAGAGGACCTCATTTAGTATCATCTAGCAAAATTGGTAAAGCCTTTAAACTTACAAAAGTTTCAGGTGCATATTGGCGAGGTGATTCAAAAAATGAAATGCTTCAAAGGATCTACGGAACAAGTTGGGCCTCCAAGAAAGATTTAGACGATTATTTAAAAAGAATTGAAGAGGCAGAAAAAAGAGATCATCGTAAATTGGGCAAAGAAATGGATTTGTTTCATTTTAGAGAAGAAAGTCCGGGATCTGTTTTTTGGCATGAGAAAGGTTGGGCATTATTTCAAAAATTAATTAATTATATGAGAGCTAAACAAGACCTAGCCGGTTACAAAGAGGTGAATACACCAGAAGTATTAGACAGATTATTGTGGGAAAAATCAGGACATTGGGAAAAATATGGGGAAAACATGTATACCTCAGAAACTCCTGATGAAAAAGTTTTTGCAATTAAACCAATGAATTGCCCTGGACATATACAAGTTTTTAATCAAGGTCTAAAAAGTTATCGAGATTTACCTTTAAGAATTACCGAGTTTGGAAAAGTTCATAGATATGAACCATCTGGTGCTTTACATGGTTTATTAAGAGTAAGAGCATTCACTCAAGATGATGCTCATATTTTTTGCTCCGAAGATCAAATTACGAGTGAATGTTTAAATGTTACAAATTTGATATTAGAAATTTATAAAGATCTAGGATTCGAAAATGTAATTCTTAAATATGCTGATAGGCCAGAGGTAAGAGTTGGTGAGGATGAGATTTGGGACAAAGCTGAAGCATCTTTGTTAAAGGCAGTCAAAGCTTCTAAACTTGAGTATAGTATAAATAAAGGTGAGGGGGCATTTTATGGTCCAAAAATAGAATTTGTTTTAAGAGATGCAATAGGAAGAGATTGGCAATGTGGAACAGTCCAAGTTGATTTAAATTTACCAGGTAGGCTAGATGCATTATACGTAGATAGAGATGGCACTAAGAAAGTTCCTGTAATGTTACATCGTGCATTATTTGGATCACTTGAGAGATTTATAGGTATTTTGATTGAAAACTATGCTGGAAAATTTCCATTTTGGATATCTCCGTTACAAACAGTTGTTATACCTATTTCCGAAGACTTCGAAGAATACGCAAAAAAGGTTTCCAATAAGATAAGAGAAGTTGGTATTACGTCAATGGTTGATTTAAAAAATCATAATTTAAATTATAAAATAAGAGATCATTCATTAGCAAAAATACCTCTTTTAATAATTTGTGGTAAAAAAGAAGTTGACAGTAACTCAGTAACCATTAGAAGATTGGACTCAAATAAACAAGAAAATATGGAACTTAACTCATTTCTAAAAAAATTTTCTGCTTTAAACAAAGCACCTTCAAATATTTAAGTGGCAGATTTTAAGCAAAACTATTTTCAAAGAAGAACCAAAGATCGCGGACCTCGATCAAATAACAGAATTTCCTCACCTGAGGTTCAAGTTATAGCAAGCGATGGAGAAAATTTAGGTGTTTTAAATACTAATGAGGCTATCTCAATGGCAAAAAATCAAGGTTTGGATTTAATTGAAATTGCCCCAAATGCCAATCCCCCAGTTTGTAAAATTATGGACATGGGAAAATATAAATATGATGCACAAAAAAAAGCAAACCTTGCAAAAAAGAAACAAAAAATAATTGCTTTAAAAGAAATTAAAATGAGACCAGTAACTGAGACGCATGATTACGAATTTAAAGTAAAAAATGCTAAAAAATTTATTGCTAAAGGTGATAAGGTAAAGTTTACTATTAGGTTTAAAGGACGTGAACTTCAACACTCTCATTTAGGGAATGAATTGATGGCCAAAATTAAAGAGGATATGAAAGAAATTGGTAAAGTTGAATTGCAACCCAAATTTGATGGGAAGCAAATGATTATGGTAATTCAACCTTTATAGGCTTTAATATAGGTTGTAAATTTTCAACATTCTTTGTATAACCTCGTCCAATTATGCCAAAATTAAAAACAAAAAGCTCAGCAAAAAAAAGATTCAAAATTTCAGCTAGGGGGAAAGTTATGATGGCTCAAGCTGGAAAGAGGCACGGTATGATAAAAAGAACTAATTCTCAGATTAGAAAACTTAGGGGTACTACTGCGATGTCAAAACAAGATGGTAAAATTGTTAAATCGTATATGCCTTACAGCTTAAGAGGTTAAAATGGCAAGAGTTAAAAGAGGTGTAACAAGTAAAGCTAAACATAAAAAAGTTTTAAAAGCTGTAAAAGGTCAGTGGGGAAGAAGAAAAAATACTATTAGAGTTGCAAAGCAAGCTATGGAAAAAGCTATGCAATATGCATATAGAGATCGAAGAAATAAGAAAAGAGATTTCAAATCATTATGGATACAAAGAATCAATGCGGGTGTAAGAGCTGAAGGTTTGACATATTCTAAGTTTATTTATGGTTTAAATAAATGCGGAATTAAAATCGATAGAAAAATTTTAGCTGAGATAGCCTATGATAGCCCAGAAGCCTTTAAAACTATTGTCCAAAAAGCACAATCTGCTTTAAATTAATCTTCACTATTGTTTTATTTCGCTGAAGAAATAATCTGTAAAAATGTCTGATCTAAAAAAAATAAGAGACGAATTTATATCAAAATTAAAAGGTAAATTAGATCTAGCAGAACTAAATCAAATTAAATCAGATCTATTTGGTAAAAATGGGTTGGTCTCATCTCAATTTAAAAAAATAGGTACTATTGATGTCTCAGAAAGAAAAAAATTCGCTTCTGATTTGAATATCATAAAGGATGAACTTCAAGATCTAATTAATTTAAAAATAAACGAAATACAAAACGCAAATATTAATGAAAAACTGGAAAAAGAAAAAATTGATGTTACTTTACCAGAGCGATCATTTGTAAGAGGTAAAATTCATCCTGTATCACAAACAATTGATGAAATATCTTCTATATTTTCTGAAATAGGGTTTAGTATAGAGGAAGGACCAGATGTTGAAAATGAGTATAACAATTTTACTGCTTTAAATACTCCAGACAATCATCCAGCAAGAGATATGCACGATACATTTTATCTTGATGATAAAAAAGAAAGATTGTTGCGTACTCATACGTCCCCTGTTCAAATTAGAACAATGTTAAAAGACAAACCACCTTTTAAAATAATTGCACCTGGCAGGACATACAGATCAGATAGTGACCAAACACATTCACCAATGTTTCATCAAGTTGAAGGTCTTCATATAGACAAAAATATAAATATGGGTCATTTAAAAGGTTGTTTGAATTATTTTATCAAAGAATTTTTTGAAGTTAAAAAAATAAAGATGAGATTTAGGCCAAGTCATTTTCCTTTTACAGAACCATCTGCTGAAGTTGACATTGGATACAAAATAAAAGATGGAAAAATTATAATAGGAGAAGGTGATCAGTGGCTGGAAATACTAGGTTGTGGGATGGTTCATCCAAATGTTTTAAAAAATGTAAAGGTCGATACAACTAAGTTTCAAGGTTATGCATTTGGAATAGGAATTGATAGATTGGCGATGTTAAAATATGGAATTAATGATCTTAGAGCTTTCTTTGATTGTGATTATAGATGGTTAAATCATTTTGGATTTGATCCTTTAGACGTACCCACGAATTACAGAGGCTTAAGTAGATGAAAATCACATTTGATTGGTTAAAAGATCATTTAAAAACTAATCTGAAAGAAAAAAATCTTTTAGAACAACTTACCAATATAGGACTAGAGGTAGAAAGTGTTGAAAGCCTTTCATCTGAAAATCAATTATTTAAAGTTGCAAAAATTATCAAGACAGAAAAACATCCAAATGCAGATCGACTTAAAGTTTGTGATGTAAATGTCGGCGATAAAGAGCTTAAAAAAGTCGTGTGTGGCGCTACAAATGCGAATGAAGGACTTATTACCGTATATGCACCTCCAGGTGCAATTATCCCGAAGACTAACACAAAATTAGAAATAGCAAAAATTAGAGGTATAACTTCTTACGGAATGCTTTGTTCTGAGTCTGAGCTAAATTTATCTGACGAAAGTGATGGTATTACCGAATTATCTAAAAAATATGAAAAAAATATTGGTAAAAGTTATTTTTCAAAATCAAAATCTAATTCTATCGATCTATCTATTACACCTAATCGACCAGATTGTCTTGGTGTGAAGGGAATAGCTAGAGATCTTGCCGCTGCAGGTTTTGGAAAGTTAATATTATCTAAAGAAAAACAAATTAAATTAAAAACAAAACAAACTTTAAAAGTTAAAATTAAAAAAGAGAAAGGACAAGGTTGTAGTTCTTTTGGAAGTTGTTTAATTAAAAACGTAAAAAATACTGAAAGTCCTCAATGGCTCAAAGATAAATTAATTTCAGTTGGTCAAAAACCTATATCAGCTATTGTTGATATAACAAATTATGTAATGCTTGATATAAATCGACCATTACACGCATATGATGCTGATAAAATTGAAAAAGGGATAATCGTTAGAAACTCAAAATCTGGAGAAGAATTTAAAGCACTGGACAATAAAATTTATAAGTTAGAAAAAGGAATGTGTGTTATTAGTGATAACAAAGGAGTTTTAGGATTAGGTGGAATTATTGGGGGTACAAGATCAGGCACAGAATTTAATACAAAAAATATATTGTTAGAGTCTGCTTATTTCGATCCAAGATCAATTAGAAACACGGCAAAAAAATTGAATTTAGATACAGATGCAAAATTTAGATTTGAAAGAGGAATTGATCCGTTATCTATCGAAACTGGTTTAAAGAAAGCAGCATCACTAATTCAAGAAATTTGTGGCGGCGAAGTTAGTAAAATCGATATACAAAAAATTGGGTCTTATAAAGTTAAAACTATAAATTTTGATGTAAATTCTTTTGAAAATATAATTGGATTTAAAATTTCTGAAAAGGAAATGCGAAGAATTTTGACTGATCTTGGTTTCATTATTAAAAAAGAAAAAAATTTCTTAAAGTTGTCAGTTCCTTCTTGGAGACCAGATATTTCACAGCAGATAGATATTATTGAAGAGTTGGTAAGAGTCAGTGGTTATGATAAAATAAAAACTTTAGACCCAATTAAGGATAGATCTAAATCTACTTTAACTCAAACTCAAAGATTGTTCCATTTCTTACAAAGAGCAATTGCTTCAAAGGGTTATTTAGAGACAATAACATGGTCATTTACAGGTCAAAGTTATAACGATCACTTTAGAGAAACTAATAAAGAAGTAAAAATTGTAAACCCTATAAGTTCTGAATTGGGTGTTTTAAGAAATTCCATATTTTCAAATTTAATCATGTATATGAGTAAAAATTTGGATAGAGGCTTTAAAGATTTATCAATATTTGAGATAGGTCCTATTTTTACTGGTTCAAACCCAGGTGAACAAAAGACAGTAGTTTGTGGTTTGTCAGCCGGTAAAAAATCAAGACTTTCTTGGATCGATAAAGAGAGAGATATTGATTTATTTGATGCAAAAAGGGATGTGGTGCAAACTTTGAGCGAAGCAGGTTACAATTCTGATCAATTTTTTATAGATAGTAAAACACCTAATTATTATCATCCAGGTAAGTCTGGTAGAATTTTTTTAGATCATAAAAAAGATAAAGTTGCAGCCTATTTTGGTGAAATTCATCCCAATATCCTAAAAAAAATTGATATTAAAACTGAAAATTTGATAGGTTTTGAAATCTTTTTAGAAAATTTAAAACTTTCAAGTAAAACATTGAAAGATCAAAAACTGCAGTTTGCTGTATCGGATTTTCAAAAATCAGAGCGAGATTTTGCATTTGTGGTTAATAAAGATGTAGAAGCACAAGAATTAATAGATGTTATCTCTAATGTGAGCCCAGATCTTATTAGCAATATAAAAGTTTTTGATGTTTATGAAGGTAAAAATATCCCAGATAATCAAAAGTCTATAGCTATCAATATAACAATTCAGTCATCGGAAAAAACTCTGAATGATAAGGATTTAGAGAAAATTAATAATTCAATTATAGTAGCAGTAGAAAATAAAATTGGCGCTAAAATTCGATCTTAAAATTAAAATGAGTACAATTGATAATATCAGAAATTTTGCAATTATTGCTCATATTGATCATGGGAAATCTACAATAGCTGATAGAATAATCCATAAATGTGGGGGTTTGACTGAGAGAGAAATGAAATCACAAGTGCTTGACTCCATGGATATTGAGAGAGAAAGAGGTATCACAATCAAAGCACAGACAGTAAAATTAAACTACAAAGCAAAAAATGGAAAAAATTATATTTTAAATATTATAGATACCCCTGGCCATGTAGATTTTAGTTATGAGGTAAGTAGATCTTTATATGCCTGTGAAGGATCAATATTAATTGTTGATAGTACACAAGGTGTCGAAGCTCAAACACTAGCTAACGTTTATCAAGCTTTAGACATTAATCATGAAATAATTCCTGTTTTAAACAAAATTGATTTGCCAGCATCTGATTTAGATAGAACAAAAGAACAAATCGAAGATGTTATAGGAATTGATACTGAAAATGCAATTCCGTGCTCAGGAAAAACAGGAGAAGGTATAAATAATATTCTAGAGCAAATTATCGATCAATTACCAAGCCCAAAAGGGGACTCTGATAAAGATTTAAAATGTTTATTAGTTGATAGTTGGTATGATACTTATTTAGGTGTCGTGATTTTAGTTAGAGTAATTAACGGTAAACTTACAAAAAATATGAAAATTAAAATGCTTTCTACTGATCAAGATTATATAGTTGAAAAAGTTGGAGTTTTTACTCCAAAGGCAAAAGATATAGATGAATTAAATACTGGTGAAATAGGTTTTATAACTACAGGAATTAAGGTTCTTTCAGAAACAAAAGTTGGTGACACTATATGTGATGCAACAAAGCCACCTGTGAATGCATTGCCTGGTTTTAAACCAAGTAAACCTGTGGTTTTTTGTGGTTTATTTCCTGTCGACAGCTCTGAGTACCAAAAACTGAAAGATGGGTTAGCTAAATTACAATTAAATGATGCAAGTTTTTCATATGAAGCAGAGTCATCATCAGCTCTTGGATTAGGATTTAGATGTGGATTTTTAGGTCTCTTACATCTTGAAATCATCACAGAAAGATTAGAAAGAGAGTTTGATGTAAACTTATTAACAACTACACCTGGAGTAGTTTATAAAGTTAACTTAAATAATGGTAAAAGTATAGATTTACAAAATCCATCAACTCTTCCTGATCCAACAATTATAAGTTCAATTGAGGAGCCTTGGATTAAAGCTACAATAATAACTCCAGATGAATTCCTGGGTTCAATAATTAAATTGTGTCAAGATAAAAGAGGAATTCAAACTAATCTCTCATATTCAGGTAATAGAGCTGTATTAAATTATGAACTGCCATTAAACGAAGTAGTTTTTGATTTCAATGACAGAATAAAATCAATGACAAGTGGTTATGCAAGTTTTGATTATGAAATTTTAGAGCACAGAGAGGGAGATTTAGTGAAGCTTGGCATTTTAGTTAATAGTGAACCAGTTGATGCACTTGCAATGATGATACATAAGGATTTTGCCCAAAAAACTGGAAGAGAAGTCTGTGAAAAATTGAAAGATTTGATACCAAGACATAATTTTATGATCCCAGTACAAGCTGCAATTGGTGGTAAAATTATCGCAAGAGAAACAATTAAGGGTTTTAAGAAAGACGTTTTGACAAAGATACATGGTGGAGGAGCAACTGATAGAAAAAGAAAACTTTTAGAAAAACAAAAAAAGGGAAAAGCAAGATCCAAGCAATTTGGCAAAGTTGAAATTCCACAAGAAGCATTTATAGGAGTACTTAAGATACAAAAAAAATAATATGGAAAATATTAATTGGGGAATTTTAGGGCTAGGAGATATAGCTCATACGTTCTCAAAAGGTTTTGTAGAATCATCAAATGCTAAACTTTTAGCTGTATC
>CACHSP010000017.1 GCA_902582605.1 uncultured Pelagibacteraceae bacterium
TCTTGGTTGGGAAGTTTGGTGTGATGGAATGGAAATAACTCAATTTACATATTTTCAACAAATGGCTGGCTTTGAATGTAAACCTGTTTCAGTAGAAATTACTTATGGCTTAGAAAGAATTTGTATGTTCACACAACAAAAAAATAATGTTTATGATTTAATTTGGAATAACGAAAATGTTGAATACAGAGAAGTTTTTCATCAAGCGGAGAAAGAATTTTCAGCTTATAACTTTGAACATGCTAATACCTCGAATCTGTTAAAAATATTTGATATGTTCGAAAGTGAGGCTAAATCATTGATAAATAAAAAAATATCGCTCCCAGCTTATGATCAATGCTTAAAAGCAAGTCATGTATTTAATATACTTGATGCAAGAGGGGCTATCAGTGTTGCCCAGAGAGCAGAATATATTGGACGTATAAGAGAAATTACAAAATCTGTTGCTTCAATTTGGATTGATACACAAATATAAAATGGCAGAATTTTTTTTAGAATTATTTAGTGAGGAAATTCCAGCTAATTTACAAAAAAATTTTCGTGAAAAACTTTTAGAGGAATTTAGAGAATATTTTATTAACAAATCTATAAAATCAAAAAAAAGTTTTTCATTATCAACTCCAAACAGAGTAATTATCGTGTTTGAGGGTTTACAAAAAAAAATTAAAGTCGGGTCTGAGGAAATAAAAGGACCCAAAACTAGTGCTCCTGTAGAGGCAATTGAGGGTTTTTTGAGATCAAATAAAATTGATAAAAAACAACTTATTAAACGTGATACTGAAAAAGGAGAATTCTACTTTTTTAAAACACCCTCAAAAACATTGAACACTTCAGATTTGTTAAAAAATTTAATACCAAAACTTTTAGGTAGCTACCAATGGAAAAAATCAATGAAATGGGGTGAATTTAACCTTAATTGGGCAAGACCATTAAAGTCTATTTTATCAGTGTTTGATGAAAAAATAATAGATTTTAAATTTTACCATCTAACTTCGTCTAACAGGACCTTTATTGATAAGGATTATGAAGAAAAAATAGTAGTATTTAAAAATTTCAAATCTTATGAAAGATTTTTGAAGATACATGGAACGATTGTTGATCAAACTAAAAGAAAACAAATTATTCAAAAGGAATTCACAAAGATATTAAGTAAAAAAAAATTATTTATTTTAGAAAATTTAAAATTATTTGATGAAGTTGTAGATTTAGTTGAATGTCCAAACGTTTTACTATGTGATTTTGATAAAAAATTTTTGTCAATCCCGAGGGAAATACTTATTTTGACTATGCAGTCACATCAAAAATATTTTCCTACGATTGATAAAAATAATCAAATTACAAACCAATTTTTACTCGTTGCAAATAAAAAAGACCAAAAAGGGTTAATCAAACTTGGAAATCAAAGAGTTGTTGATGCTAGATTGAGTGATGCAGATTTTTTTTGGAATAAAGATAAAACACAAAATTTAGTGAAAAAGGTATCTGAGCTAAAAAGAATTAATTTTTTCAAGGGACTTGGAACCTATTTTGATAAAGTTCAGCGAATGAGAAAATTAGGTGGAATGATATCTGATGAATTATTAATTAGTAAAGAAAAAATAGAGTTATCAGCTTCTATTTGCAAAACAGATTTAACTTCTGATTTAGTTGGTGAGTTTCCTGAATTACAGGGGATTATGGGAGGCTATTTTTCAGCACAACAAGGTTTTGATAAAGATATTTGTTTATCAATAACTGAACAATATTTACCGATTGGATTAGATTCAAATGTACCAAAGAAACCTTTTAGTATTGCTTTATCAGTGACAGACAAAATAGATAATCTTGTTGGTTTTTTTGGGATTGATGAAAAACCTACAAGTTCAAAAGATCCGTTTGCGCTCAGAAGAGTAGCGCTCGGCATAATAAGAATAATAATTGAAAATAAAAAAGACTTAAGATTAAATGATTTATTAAATTATTCTATTGGTTTATATCAAGAACAAAATTTTCATCTTGTTAATGAAGAATTGAAAAAAGATTTAAGTAATTTTTTAAAAGACAGATTTAGATATTATCTAAAAGAAAAAGATATTCGATTTGATATCATTGAGGCATCGATTTCAAATTTTTCTACTAATAAATTGTTTTCATCTTTCGAAAAAGCAAGATGTGTAAATAAAATAATAAATAATCAAATTGGTATAGATATAACATCAAGTTATAAAAGAGCATCCAATATACTTCAAAGTGAAATGGAAAATAAAGAAATCGAAATAACTAATTCAACTGATCCTGGTATATTTAAAAGCGATTATGAAAAAAATTTGTTTAAAAAAATTACTGATATAAAAAAGTATTATTCAGATATAGATAATAATGAAAATTTTGAAGAATCTTTATCAGTCTTAGCTGGAGCAAAAAAAGAAGTTTTCGAATTTTTTGATAATGTCAAAGTAAATGAAGATAATGAAGATTTAAGAAAAAATCGTTTGGAACTGATAAATATGTTGTGTAAAACCTTTCAAAATTTTATGAATTTTCAATTATTAAAAGCAAATAATGAATAAGTTAATTTTAAATTTTAAATCAAAAGACACTAAAAAAATTAAAAATCCCAAAAATTTTTTAGGTGGCAAAGGTGCTAATTTATCAGAAATGGGAAGAATGGGTCTTCCAGTTCCACCTGGATTTACAATTTCAACAAAAGTCTGTGATCTTTTTTACCAAAATAAAAAGAGATTGAATTCTTCATTGATAAATCAAATTAAAAAAGAGTTAAAGATAATTGAGAAAGATGTGAAAAAAAAATTTGGAGATTTAAAAAATCCACTTTTATTATCTGTGAGATCTGGTGCTAGAGTATCTATGCCCGGTATGATGGATACAATACTTAATCTTGGTTTGAATGACAAAACTGTTAAAGCACTTGCCAATAAGACCTCTAACGGAAGATTTGCCAAAGATAGTTATAGAAGATTTATTCAAATGTATGGAAATGTTGTTCTAGGAGTAGAAAGTTACCATTTTGAGGAACTAATAGAAAATTATAAATTAACTAAAGGAGTTTTGTTGGATACAGATCTTGATGAAGATGATTGGGATGGCTTGATAAAAGATTTTAAAAATATTGTTAAAGAAAAAACTAAAAAAGAATTTCCTCAAGATGTTTATAAGCAATTATTTGGAGCAATTAGCGCAGTATTTTTATCATGGGAAAGTAATAGGGCTAAAATTTATAGAAAATTAAATCAGATACCATCTGAGTGGGGAACAGCAGTTAATGTTCAATCTATGGTTTTTGGAAATATGGGAAATGATTGTGCGACTGGAGTTGTTTTTACAAGAAATCCCTCAGATGGATCAAATGATATTTATGGGGAGTATTTGATTAATGCTCAAGGAGAGGATGTCGTAGCTGGAACAAGAACACCACAATACATTACAAAAAAAGCTAAACGAGAGGCAAAAGTTGAGGCACTTTCTATGGAAGAGTCTATGCCAAAAGTTTATTTAGAGCTTAATAAAATTTTAAAAAAATTAGAAGTGCATTACAAAGATATGCAAGATGTAGAATTTACAGTTGAGAATGAGAAATTATGGATCCTACAAACTAGGTCAGGTAAAAGAACCGCAAAATCGGCCGTTAAGATTGCTGTAGACATGGTTAAAGAAAAATTAATTTCAAAAAAACAAGCTATTCTCAGAATTGATCCTAATTCATTAGACACCTTGTTACATCCGACTTTAGATGAAAAAAGTTCTTTGGAAATAATTGCTAATGGTTTGCCTGCTTCACCAGGAGCTGCTAGTGGAAAAGTAGTGTTCACATCTGAAGAAGCTGAAAGACTTAACAATATGATGCAAGATGTAATATTAGTTAGAGTAGAAACTTCCCCAGAAGATATTCAGGGTATGCATGCTGCCAAAGGGATATTAACTGCAAGAGGAGGAATGACAAGCCACGCAGCTGTTGTTGCAAGAGGAATGGGAAGACCATGTGTTTCTGGTTCGAGCGAAATCGATATTGATTATGAGAAAAAAATTTTTAAGACAGCTTCAGTAGAAATTAAGGAGGGCGATGTTATTACAATTGACGGCTCTTCTGGAAGAATTATTTTAGGAAGTGTTCCAACAGTCAAACCTGAAATTTCAGGTGACTTTTCAAAATTAATGAGTTGGGCTGATAATATCAGGAAACTTAAAGTACGAACAAATGCAGAAACTCCATTAGACACAAAAGTTGCAAGAGATTTTGGAGCAGAGGGAATAGGTTTATGTAGAACGGAGCATATGTTTTTTGATGAAGAAAGAATCATTTCTGTACGAGAGATGATACTTTCTAAAACTAAAGAAGACAGATTAAAAGCACTCAAGAAACTTCTGCCTCATCAAAAAAAGGATTTTATAGATATATTCAAAATTATGCACGGGTTACCAGTTACAGTTCGTTTACTTGATCCCCCATTACATGAGTTTCTACCAAAATCTGAAAAAGAAATTTCAGAGGTTGCAGAAGTTGTTGGTTTAAGTGTGAAAGAAGTAAAATCTAGGATTGATGAGCTGCATGAGCAAAATCCAATGCTTGGACACAGAGGTTGTAGATTGGCTATTTCATTCCCTGAAATTTATGAAATGCAATGTGAGGCAATTTTTAAAGCTTTGTCAGAGCTTAAAAAAAATAATCAAAAATTTGCATTCCCTGAAATAATGATACCACTTGTATCAACTGAGGCAGAAATAAAAATAATGAAAGATCTTGTGATCAACACTGCAAGAAAAGTACAAAAAGAAAATAAAGTAAAAATTAAATTTTTAGTTGGAACGATGATTGAGTTACCAAGAGCAGCAATTAAAGCAAGAGATATTGCAAAACATGCTGAGTTTTTTAGCTTTGGAACAAATGATTTAACGCAAACTACTTTTGGAATTAGCAGAGATGATAGTGGAAAATTTTTAAATGACTATATTGAAAATAAGATTTTTTCAATAGATCCATTTATTTCAATAGATGAAGGTGTAGAAGATTTAGTTGAGATGGCTGTCTCTAAAGGAAAAAAAGAAAACAAAAAAATCAAGTTAGGTATTTGTGGTGAACATGGCGGTGATCCAAAGAGTATAAATTTTTGCTCAAAAATAGGTCTTAGTTATGTCTCTTGTTCTCCGTACAGAGTTCCTATAGCGAGATTGGCTGCCGCTCAAGCTCAAATAAATAAATAGAGTTCAGTTAAATAATATATGATACCAACTTATTTGAAACCTTATCATACCAATTTATCTAATCTAATTAGGCTTGGAAGAAAATCTGATGGTGGGTATGTTATAGATAAACGTGTTATAAATAAAACTAATGCCATTATTACTTGTGGACTTGAGGCTGAATGGAGCTTTGAAAAACAATTTCAAAAATACAATAAAAATTGCAAAATTTTAGCTTTTGATCATACTGTTAATAAAAAATTTTGGGCTGAAAGATTTCTAAAAGATTTTATTGCTTTATTGTTACTAAAGAAAATTAAGCCAAAACAAATAATAGATGTTTTTAAATTTTTACAATACTTAACTTTTTTTAGAGGTAAAAATAAGCATTATTTAAAAAAGATTGTTTCAACAAAAATAAATAATAATAATCAAATCACAATCACAGAGGCAATAGGAGAAAATAAAGATATTGTATTAAAAATTGATATTGAAGGTGATGAATATAAAGTTTTAAAAGACGTAAATAAAAATTTCAAAAAGCTAAATTTAGTTATTATAGAATTTCATAACATTAAAAAAAATTTAAAAAAAATCAGAAGTTTCATCAATCAAACAAAATTAAGAAATATTCATATCAATGCAAATAATTATGGACAAGTTGATATTAATGGGATACCCCAAGTTATTGAAATGACATTAATTAATCCAAAAAAATTTAAGATTAAAAATTATAAAACAAAAAGAAATTATCCTATTAAAGGCCTAGATTTTAAAAATCATAAAAGAGGACCCAGTATAAGAATTATTTTTAATAAATAAATTTACTAATCAATTATTTATTTTACTCAAAACACCAATTGAACTCGTAGTTTCTAAAAAAATTACAATTAATTTTCTATCTTTAGATGTTATTATATCTCTCACTCTTTCATTCAATGTAATGTAGTTGTGATTAATTACTTTGTTTCTATTATCACTTAGCTTAATGTAATGTAGACCTAAATCTTGCTCTACCACCTCATTTCCCATAGCTCCTACTAAAAATTCTGTATCCTTTTGATCTAATGAAATTACCTGACTGATACCAATCGATGGATTAAAATACTTGATAGGTTCCTCAAATCCAAATTTTTTATGAGATTTATTTAATGGTGCTTCTTTTAATATTTTTTCTGAATAATTTTTCTTGTAATGTTCACCATAAGATGATATTGGCCACCCAAAATTTTTAATTTTTGATAAGGGTATATTATTAATATTTACCTCATCCCCTCCCTTTGGTCCATGTTCTGTTGATAAAATAAAATCGAACTTTTTACTATAATACAAACCTTGTGGATTCCTATGACCTAAAGATACAACTTCAGTTTCTTTACTTTGAATGTTTATTTTTAAAATTTTTCCAAAATCACTATTTATATTTTGTGACAATGGTCTATTTCTAAAATCTCCAGTTGTAAATAACAAATTTGAATTATCTAAATTAACAATTCTCCCCCCAGCACCTTGATGTGCCCAAAAGCCATGATTGTTATTTTCATTTACACAGCTTAGGGTTTTATAAAATAAACTAAATTCTAAAAATTCTTCATTTAATTTACTGGTTATAATCTTTAAATCGTAACAATTATTTTTTCTTTCTCCAATAAAAGAAACATATATTTTTTCATCATCAATATGAATATCTTTTATACCATATTGCTCATGTAAGTAGAATTTATCATATTTTATTAAGGAATTTATATTTGAATTTATTTTTTTAAAATTGTCTAAATTATTTACATTTGTAAATGCAAAAATTCCATCGTAAGTAGCTATCATTAAATTTTTATCATTATTATAAAAATCAATATAAGCTGTACCAATGGCTTTACGATTTCCAGTAAATAAAATATCATTTGTTGTATATTTTAAAAACGAGTATCTATTTGACCCTATTAAAACTTCACTATTAAAAACATTTTTGAAACTAATCCCATTTAGATTTATTATATCATTCAAGTTTTTACCATTTTCTAATAACTTTTTTTGTATTTTTTCTAATTGAATATTTCTAGTGTTTAATTGTTTTGTTATGTTCGATATCTCATTTTTCTTAGATGCAGAATTTCTTTTATTTATTTGGTAGCCATAAATTAATAAAAAAGCTAAAAAAATTATTATAATTAAATAAATAAAATTGAGTTTAATTTTCATTGTAGCCTTCCTACACCTTTAATTAAAATTTTACTAAATAAATTTTTAAAATTTTGAGCGACAAAAAATACTTTAAAGGGCCATTCTGTTACCCGACCCAAATGAGTTTATATAAGAAAATATAGGTTTTTGGAAAGGTAGATATTAGAGTACATAGTTAAACTAAGAATTCTTTGTGATGACTTTGTAATTGGGGTTTTTAGTTCTGTTGGAAAATTCTTATAAAAGTATTTCTGAAAAGGTAACAAAGTCAAATCGTGAGAAATTTCCTCAATTTCGAGTTTTTA
>CACHSP010000018.1 GCA_902582605.1 uncultured Pelagibacteraceae bacterium
TTTTCTTCCGTATTGCCCACGTCCATTACTTTGGCTCTCAGCAATTATCATTCCACACTTTAAATTAGAACTTTTAACCATTCTTATGGCTGTATCATTCGTGCTTCTTAATTTTTTAAATCTAAAAATTCTGAATTTCATTAAATTATGTTAATTCTAGAAACTACCTCTATTAATTGACTTGGAAATATGAAGTATATCAGAATTAACAATGTAGATGCTGTTAAAGAAAATTTTAACCAAAAACCATGGTCGGTGTCATATTTTTCTTTTTGCTCATCAAAATACATAATTTTAATTAACCTTAAGTAATAAAAAGCTGCAACGACTGTTGATAATAAACCTACGATTGCTAAAAAATACATTGATTGCTCAATAACTGCCTTAAAAACATAAAACTTGGCAAAAAAACCAGCTAGGGGAGGAATCCCAGCTAGTGAAAATAAAATTATAAGTAATGATAACGCAAGCATTGGATGATTCTTAGACAAACCTGACAAATCGTCTATTTTTTCATAATAGTTATTATCTCGTTTCAGCATTAACAAGCATGAAAATAATCCTAAGTTCATTATTATATATATAGTTATATAAATTACTGAACTTTGAATGCCATCATTCGTACCTGCTGCAACACCAGCTAATGCGTAACCAACATGACCTATGGAGCTATAGGCAACAAGTCTTTTCAAATTTGTTTGTCCTATGGCTGCAATAGCACCAAATAGCATTGATGCAATCGATAAAAAAATCAAAATCATTTGCCACTGATCAATCAGATTTAAAAATGGTACATATAAAAATCTTATAAATACTGTCAGTGCTGCTATTTTTGGAACCATTGTAAAAAATAATGTCACCGAAGTAGGTGAACCTTCGTAAACATCTGGAGCCCACATATGAAAAGGAACAGCAGAAATCTTAAAGGCTAGTCCCACTAAAATAAATACGATACCAAATGTCAAAGCATACTCATTTGAATTTAATTGATCAGCTATTACATTAAAATTGGTAGAGCCAGTAAATCCATATATTAAAGAGCAACCATAGAGCAATAAACCAGAGGATAGAGCACTTAAAACAAAATATTTAAGTCCCGCTTCAGAAGATTTGATTTGATCTCTATTGAATGTAGCTAAAACATATAATGCCAACGACTGAAGCTCTAGACCCATATAAAATACAATTAAGTCATTAGAATTAATCATAACCATCATTCCTAATACAGAACTTAAAATTAATATTGGATACTCAATCTTAAAAATTTGAAAAGTTTTAAGATAGTTTGAAGAAATGATTAAGACCAAGAAGGCAGCTAATAAAGTGATTATCTTCATCAAAGAAGATAGATAATCGATGATAATACTATTATTAAATAATTTTGTTTCGATAATACCAATTGTTTCGTTAAAAGTAATAACAGCGGTTACAATCAAAACAGCTAAGGAAAGACTCTGCACAAGTCTTGAGCTATTTTTTTTAAAAACACCTAATATTAATAAAAACATTATCGACAATGATAAAAATAT
Source organism: uncultured Pelagibacteraceae bacterium (assembly GCA_902582605.1). Taxonomy (GTDB): domain Bacteria; phylum Pseudomonadota; class Alphaproteobacteria; order Pelagibacterales; family Pelagibacteraceae; genus Pelagibacter. The sequence goes on from CACHSP010000018.1 coordinate 1,530, forward strand.
TTCGGGTAATACTAATTGTAAATTTTCCATTATGTTTTACTTGCTAATTTAAAATTATATTGATCAATTAAATCTGAGATTGATACCTCAATTGTGTTAATTAGAGGATCTGGATAAAATCCAAAAAATAGAGTTGGCACAGCTAAACAAGATAAAATAAATAACTCAGATCTATTTAAATCAAACATTTGTTTTAAATCTGTATTTATTAATTTTCCAAAAACTACTCTTTTGTATAACCAAAGCATATATGCGGCACCAATAATTACCCCTAAGCTAGCAATCACAGCTACTAAAAAATTATCCTTAAATGCGCCCATCAAAATTAAAAACTCCCCAACAAAACCACTTGTTCCAGGTAGGCCTAAAGCTGCTAAAGTAAATAACATAAATAAAATTGAATATTTTGGAATAATACTTACGATTCCACCATAAGTATTTATAAGTCTTGAATGCATTCTGTCATAAACAACACCTACACATAAAAAAAGTGCTGCAGAAACTAGTCCATGACTGATCATTTGAATAATACTTCCCTCAATACCTTGTTGCTGGATTGTAAAAATTCCTAAAGTAACGTAACCCATATGTGCAACCGATGAATAAGCAATTAGCTTTTTCATATCTTCCTGCATTAAAGCTATGAAAGAAGTAAAAATAATCGCAATTACACTGAGTGTGTAAATCAATGGGGTGAAAATTTCCGATGCTGCCGGAAATAATCCAAGAGAAAATCTTATAAAACCATAACCTGCCATTTTTAATAATATAGCTGCTAATAAAACAGATCCTGCTGTTGGTGCTTCAACATGAGCATCTGGTAACCATGTATGAACTGGCCACATAGGAGTTTTAACTGCAAAAGAACTAAAAAAAGCTAACCATAAAAGGTTTTGATACTTTATATCAATCCCAGAATTATAAAGTTCAACTACGTCTGTAGTTCCATTCAACCAATATATTGTAATTATAGCTACTAACATTAAAACTGAACCAAGCAAGGTATATAAAAAAAATTTAAAGGCTGAATAAACTCTTCTAGCACCACCCCAGATACCAATAATCAAAAACATGGGAATTAAACCTGCCTCAAAAAATAAATAAAAAATAACAAGGTCTAAAGAGCAGAATACACCGATCATAAAAGACTCCATGATAAGTACAGCAATCAAAAATTCACTTAGTCTCTCTTTGATTGAATTATTCACAGATATAATGCAAAGCGGTGTTATAAATGTTGTGAGTAAAATAAACAAAATCGAAATACCATCAACACCTACCTTGTAATTTATTAAATCTTTGATCCAAATTCTTTCCTCAACAAATTGAAACTCAGAAGTTGTTGGATCGAATAATATCCATAGATAAATTGATAAAAAAAAATTTACTGCTGAAGTAAATAAAGCTACATATTTTCCAGTAAAATTATTTTTTTTATCACTTTTGGTAAAAAATAAGAATAAAGCTCCAATTGATGGTAATAAAATCAAAGAGGAAAGAATAGGAAAGTTCATTATTTTACAATTAAGAATGTTAATAAAGCAGAAAAACCAAGTAACATTACAAAAGCATATTGATATATATATCCACTTTGAAATTTATTAGCTTTTACTGAAAATTTTTTGATTATCGACGAAATACCGTCTGGACCAAACCCATCTATAATTTTCAAATCAAAAAACTTCCATAAAAATAAACCTGATTTTTTTGATGGTTTAACAAATAAAACATCATAAAGTTCATCAAAATACCATTTATTTAATAAAAAATTATATAGCGGTTTATTTATACTAGCTAATCGTTCAGGTAAATTTCTATTTTTAAGGAATAAATAATATGCTAGTGGAATAGATAATATTACCAAAGTTGGAGTAAGTAATAAAAACCATAGTGGTGGGTGATCAGTGCTTAATGGTTTTAGAAAAAATATTGAGTCACGCCAAAAATTATTTAGACCTTCATAACCGATAAATAATTCTTTAAATAAAAATCCTGCAAATATTGCACCAATTGATAATAAAAATAGAGGTATCAACATCACGACAGGAGACTCGTGCGTCTCATCTATCTTAATCTCTTTATTATTATACTCACCATGAAAAGTTTTAAAAATTAATCTCCAAGAATAAATTGAAGTAAGAAATGCTGTAAAAATACCTATACCAGCAGCATAATAACCTGTTGTATTTCCTCTCAAATAAGCAAATTCAATTATTGCATCTTTAGAATAAAAACCTGATAAAAATGGAAACCCCGTTAAAGCTAGCGTTCCTATAATCATTAGTGAATAGGTGTATGGAAGTTTTTTCCACACTCCGCCCATATTATTTATATTTTGTTCGTCTTTAAAAGCATGAATAACTGAACCAGATCCTAAAAATAATAGTGCTTTAAAAAACGCGTGAGTGAATAAATGAAACATTGCAACATTATATGCTCCCACGCCAGTGGCAAAAAACATGTAACCTAATTGGCTACAAGTAGAATACGCAATTATTTTTTTAATATCATTTTGTACCAGAGCTACTGTTGCAGCAAAGAATGCAGTACTCATACCAATGATCGTAATGATGTTTAAAGCTAGATCAGAGTATTCATAAATTGGTGAACACCTTACAACTAGAAAAACTCCTGCTGTTACCATTGTGGCTGCATGAATTAATGCAGAAACAGGTGTTGGTCCTTCCATAGCATCCGGTAACCAGGTATGAAGTAAAATTTGTGCTGATTTACCCATTGCACCAATAAATAAAAGTAAGCAAATTAAATCTACAGCATTAAATGTGATACCTAAAAATACCAAATTTTTATCTGTAATGTTTGGAATTTTTGCAAAAACCTCAGAATAATTTACAGTTCCAAATAAATAAAAAATTAAAAATATTCCTAGAGCAAACCCAAAATCACCCACTCTATTCACTACAAATGCTTTAATTGCAGCTTTGTTAGCTGATTCTTTTCTAAACCAAAATCCTATTAAAAAATACGAACATAAGCCAACACCTTCCCAACCAAAAAATAATTGAATGAAATTATCTGCAGTAACTAACATCAGCATTGCAAATGTAAATAAAGATAAGTAAGCCATAAATCTTGGTTTGTGCGGGTCGTGAGACATGTAACCGATTGAATAAATATGAACTAAGGCAGAAACTGATGTAACAACAACTAACATCACAGCAGATAATGAATCAATTTTCATTGACCAATTTACTTCAAGCGATCCAGAGCTAATCCATGTCGCTATGATGATGTTCTCTTGATATTGATTAACAACAACCTCATACAAAACGAGGACAGAAAAAATTGCTGAAATAGATACCAATAGGCTGGTAATTATTTCTGAACTTCTATCTCCTAACAATTTTCCAAAAAATCCTGAAATAATTGAGGCAATTAATGGTAATGCTATAATTGAAATTTCCATTTTAACCTTTTAGTTTATCTATCTCCTCTACTCGAATAGTTCCAGAGTTTCTAAAATAAACAACTATGATCGCAAGACCAATTGCAGCCTCAGCTGCAGCAACAGTTAGTATAAATAGGGTAAACACTTGACCAGAAAGATCTCCTAAATAAATTGAAAAAGATACTAAATTAATATTTACAGCTAATAAGATAAGTTCAATACTCATCAAAATTACAATAATATTTTTTCTATTAAGAAATATACCAATTATTCCAATACTAAAAATAACAGCACCTAAAGTTAAATAGTGACCTAAACCTATATCAATCATCTATTTTTACTCCTTTATTAGACGCAACCTCAAGTACTTCCACACCTTCAGTCCTTTCTCTAGATATTTGTTTTAAATAACTTTGTTTTTTAACTCCCTCTCTTTGTCTAAAAGTAAGGACTATTGCACCTATCATAGCAATCAAAAGTATCATCCCACTGATTTGAAACACATGTATATAATCAGTGTATAAAACCTGACCTAATGAATGAGTATTACTAACCCCGTTTTCTAAAGATGATTTCGCAGAATTAAATAAATCAGGTTTATATTTCCAGCCGCCTATTACAATTATCAATTCAAAAAATATTATTACACTGATTAATAATCCTATAGGAATATGTCTTGAGCTATCTTTTGAAACAAACCACTGATTTTTTTGTTGAGCAACGTTAAGCATCATTACGACAAACAAAAATAGCACTGCAACTGCCCCAACATAAACTATCAACATAATCATCCCCAAAAATTCGGCACCAATCATTATGAAGAGGCAAGATATACTTATAAAATCAAGAATTAAAAAAAAAACTGAATGAACTGTGTTTTTAGAAACAGTTACCATTATAGCAGAAACAACTGCAATGACAGAAAAAACATAAAAAAATATTGCATGTGCAATCATAAATTATCTGTATGGATTGTCTGATTTAATATTTGCCGCTAAAACATTTTCCCATCTATCTCCGTTATCTAGGAGTTTTTCTTTTGTATAATAAAGTTCCTCACGAGTTTCCGTTGAAAATTCAAAATTTGGTCCTTGGACAATAGCATCTACAGGACAAGATTCTTCACATAATCCACAATAAATACATTTCATCATATCAATATCATAGCGAGTAGTTTTTCTGCTTCCATCAGCTCTTTCAGCAGATTCAATTGTAATTGCTTGAGCTGGACATACAGCTTCACACAATTTACAAGCTATACATCTTTCTTCTCCGTTAGGATATCTTCTCAATGCGTGTTCACCTCTATATCTTGGACTAATTTTGCCTTTTTCAAATGGATAATTTATAGTTTTTTTTGATTTGAAAAGTTCCTTAACAGCAATAAAAAGCCCACTGATAAAATCGGTCATTAATATTGTTTTAAAAAATCTTGATATTTTCATTTATATTGTAGGTAAAAGATTAAAGTAAAAAAGATAACTCGCTGTTAAAACAACATAAGTTAAAGATAATGGTAAAAATATTTTCCAACCTAGTCTCATTAGTTGATCATATCTATATCTTGGAACAATCGCTTTGACCAACGCAAAAAGAATAAATAAAAATAAAATTTTAAAAATTAACCAAAGAGCGCCAGGTACTAAATTAAAAGGATAAAGATCGATTGGAGATAACCAGCCTCCTAAAAATAAAATTGACCCTAGTGCACACATTAACAAAATATTTGCATACTCTCCCAACCAAAACATTGCATACATCATCCCAGAATATTCTGTTTGGTAACCCGCAACTAATTCAGCCTCTGCTTCTGGTAAATCAAAAGGTGGTCTATTCGTTTCAGCTAAAGCTGATATAAAAAAAATTACAAACATTGGAAATAATGGTATTACGAACCACATTTCTTTTTGAGCAACTACAATATCATTCAAGTTTAGAGATCCAACACATAATAAGACATTAATTATAATGATACCAATCGATACTTCATAAGATACCATTTGTGCAGCAGATCTAATTGCTCCTAAAAAAGGATATTTTGAATTCGATGCCCATCCACCCATTATTATCCCATACACACCCAATGATGAGACAGCAAAAATATATAAAATTCCAACATTTATATCTGCTAATACTTGTTCAACTCCAAAAGGAATTACAGCCCATGCTATTAGAGCTAGAGTCATTGTTATTATTGGAGCAAGAATAAAAATTACTTTGTTTGA
>CACHSP010000019.1:0-2500 GCA_902582605.1 uncultured Pelagibacteraceae bacterium
TTTAGAGTTTTTTTTGCTCTTAAAAGCTTGATTTCCTATAATTTTAGCCTATAAGCATCGAACTTCTCAATAAAACTTATTGTAAGACAATAAAATTATAGAGGATTATTGAGCCTTTATGGTTCAATTAGCTATTTAAAACGTAAAAAATTAAGAAGAGAAGTGTGGACGGTTAAGGTTACCAAAATTTGTCGTACACACTTCAACTTAATATAAATTTTATTCTTAGAATTTATATTGAAGCTAGTGTGCGCCGTTTTTAAACTTGAGAGTTTGATCATGGCTCAGAACGTACGCTGGCGGCACGCCTAACACATGCAAGTCGAACGAAGTAGCAATACTTAGTGGCAGACGGGTGAGTAACATGTGGGTATCTACCCTTTGGCCTGGAATAACACGAGGAAACTTGTGCTAATACTGGATAAGTCTTTACGGAGAAAGCTTTATGCACCATTGGATGAGCCCGCACTTGATTAGTTTGTTGGTGGGGTAATGGCCTACCAAGACTGTGATCAATAGCTGATTTGAGAGGATGATCAGCCACATTGGGACTGAGACACGGCCCAAACTCCTACGGGAGGCAGCAGTGGGGAATCTTGCACAATGGAGGAAACTCTGATGCAGCGATGCCGCGTGAGTGAAGAAGGCCCTTGGGTTGTAAAGCTCTTTCGTCGGGGAAGAAAATGACTGTACCCGAATAAGAAGGTCCGGCTAACTTCGTGCCAGCAGCCGCGGTAATACGAAGGGACCTAGCGTAGTTCGGAATTACTGGGCTTAAAGAGTTCGTAGGTGGTTGAAAAAGTTGGTGGTGAAATCCCAGAGCTTAACTCTGGAACTGCCATCAAAACTTTTCAGCTAGAGTTTGATAGAGGAAAGCAGAATTTCTAGTGTAGAGGTGAAATTCGTAGATATTAGAAAGAATACCAATTGCGAAGGCAGCTTTCTGGATCATTACTGACACTGAGGAACGAAAGCATGGGTAGCGAAGAGGATTAGATACCCTCGTAGTCCATGCCGTAAACGATGTGTGTTAGACGTTGGAAATTTATTTTCAGTGTCGCAGCGAAAGCGATAAACACACCGCCTGGGGAGTACGACCGCAAGGTTAAAACTCAAATGAATTGACGGGGACCCGCACAAGTAGTGGAGCATGTGGTTTAATTCGAAGATACGCGCAGAACCTTACCAACACTTGACATGTTCGTCGCGACTTTAAGAGATTAAAGTTTTCGGTTCGGCCGGACGAAACACAGGTGCTGCATGGCTGTCGTCAGCTCGTGTCGTGAGATGTTGGGTTAAGTCCCGCAACGAGCGCAACCCTCACTTTTAGTTGCCATCATTAAGTTGGGCACTCTGAAAGAACTGCCAGTGATAAGCTGGAGGAAGGTGGGGATGACGTCAAGTCCTCATGGCCCTTACGTGTTGGGCTACACACGTGCTACAATGGTATCTACAACAGGAAGCGAAACAGCGATGTTAAGCAAATCCTTAAAAGATACCTCAGTTCGGATTGCACTCTGCAACTCGAGTGCATGAAGCTGGAATTACTAGTAATCGTGGATCAGCGTGCCACGGTGAATGCGTTCCCGGGTCTTGTACACACCGCCCGTCACACCATGGGAGTTGGTTCTACCTTAAGGCAAGGTTTAATACCCTTGACCACGGTATAGTCAGCGACTGGGGTGAAGTCGTAACAAGGTAGCCGTAGGGGAACCTGCGGCTGGATTACCTCCTTTCTAAGGATGAATAAAATTAAAATTTTATTCTAAATAATATACACAGGCTAATGTTGACCGTCCTCATTTCTCTTCTTAATTAGTGTTTCTCTTGCATGGGGGCCGGTAGCTCAGTTGGTTAGAGCACACCCTTGATAAGGGTGGGGTCGAAAGTTCGAGTCTTTCTCGGCCCACCAATTAAGATTAAGGGGGATTAGCTCAGCTGGGAGAGCGCCTGATTTGCATTCAGGAGGTCAGCGGTTCGATCCCGCTATCCTCCACCAAACACTTAGTTATAAAAAATTGTAAATAAAAATAATTTATATCAATATCTATATCCGAACATTAACGATGTTATTAGTTGATGTTCAAAATAAAAATTTGATTCAACACAGAATTTTTTTCTGTGCATAAATCAAGCGTTTAAGGGCGTGTGGCGGATGCCTTGGCACTGAAAGACGATGAAGGACGTGATATACTGCGATAAGTTTCGGGGAGCTGTATGTAAGTTTTGATCCGAAAATTTCCGAATGGGGAAACCCACCACTTTATGTGGTACTTTGAACTGAATACATAGGTTTAAAGAGATAACCTGGAGAACTGAAACATCTAAGTAACCAGAGGAAAAGAAATCAATTGAGATTCCGTTAGTAGTGGCGAGCGAAACCGGAATAGGCCAGTAGTTTTAATAAAAAAATTTGAATAGTTTGGAAAAGCTAACCATAGAGGGTGATAGTCCCGTATAAGTAATGTTTGTTAAAATTCTTGAGTAAAGCGGGACACGT
>CACHSP010000019.1:5000-6812 GCA_902582605.1 uncultured Pelagibacteraceae bacterium
TATTTATATATTACTATTTAATATAATTTTAAGAAGAAAAAAAGATTACACTTTTCGTGGTTGGGGATTACAAACTACTACAAGTTTGCCATGGACAGAAGATGTTAAAAATAAAACTTCTAAAAAATTTATTGAAAATGTAAAAATTCTTGATGAAAAAATAAAGCAGAGAGAATTCTATTTAGCACAAATAACAAATCATTATGAGAATTCTTCTTTTGAAGACGTCTTCAAACATTATAAAACCTTAAGTTACCGCAGTTATGTTATACATTTTAGCTCGCTATTAGCATTCAATAATACTAAATCCAAAAATATTGTAGAGTGTGGTTCAGCCGAAGGTTTGTCAACTTTCTTTTGTATTCGAAATTATTATCAAGATAAAGATTTTAAAGCTTACCTTTATGACAGTTGGGAAAAAATGAGAGCAAAAGAATTAGTTAATGACGAGGATTTATTAAGAATGGGAAATTACGACTATTTAAATATTGATATTATAAAAAAAAATTTAAAGGAATACGAAGAAAATATAATTTATAATAAAGGTTTTATTCCTGAAGTGTTAAATTTAAATACTACCAAAAATCCAGAGGAGTTGTCATGGCTGCATATAGATTTAAACTCTGCATTTCCTACAACGAAAGCTTTAGAATTTTTTTATCCCAAAATTGAAAAAAAAGGGATTATTTTGCTTGATGATTATGGGCATAAAAACTTTTCACAAACAAGAGTAGCAGCAGAGACATTTTTTCAAAATAAAGATGTTGATTTTCTACAATTTATGACCGGGCAAGCTATGATAATTAAAAAATCTTAACAAAGGAGGATATATTCACCTTGATGAATATTTTTCTTTTAAATATCCTGGAGCAAAAATTGCAATAGATAAATTTTGTAAACAATTTAATGTAAAGCCAAAAAAACAATCAGGGAGATCTAATGAATTTGAAAGATGGTTTTTTTACAAAATAGGAAAAAGTTCATTTTTGAAAATTTAATTAACATGAATAAAAAAATTTTAATCCTTGGCAATTCTTCATTTTTTCGACAAAGAGTTTTTCCGTCTTTAAAAAAAATTGCTAATTTAGATATAATCATTTGCTCTAAATCAAATAGAATAAATAAAAATAAAAATATATATTTTAATGATTATGACAAAGCACTTTATGGATTTAAGTATGACCTCGTATATATTTCATTGATAAATCCTTTTCATTTTCCAATTGCAAAAAAAGCAATAAAATTAGGTTTTAATGTTATTATAGATAAACCAATAACTCTAAGATTTGATCATACAAAAAAATTAATTAAACTAGCAAAAGATAATAATGTTTTATTATCAGAATATACAATATTTAATCATCATAAAATATTTGATAAAATCAAGAGGTTAATTGGTGGATATAAAAATATAGAATTAATTATTTCAAATTTTAATATTCCATTAAATAAAGAAATAAAAAATTACTATTTAAAAAAGAATGATTGTCTTGAAGATATGTCACCATATGCTTCCTCGATAATCAGAATATTTTTGGGGGGGAAAGTCCAAAATTATTTAGTCAAGAAAAAAAATTTACAAGGTAATCCAAACTTAATTAAAGAGTTCACTGTTTTTGCTTATAATAATAAAACTCATTATATTGGAAACTTTGGTATCGATAAAGAATATGAGAGTAAAATAAAAATATATTGTAAAAGAAAAATAATAGTTATTCCTTTCAAAGCTTTTGCTTTGCCATCTGGTAAAAAGATTTCTATATCGATTAAAGAAAAAAATAAAATCAAAAAAATGGAATTATCAGATGATTA
>CACHSP010000020.1 GCA_902582605.1 uncultured Pelagibacteraceae bacterium
TTGCACCATCTAATTTAAATAATTCTTGATATTGTTTTGTTAAAGAATTTTTTGGCTCTTGTAATATTTTAATTAAAGATTTTTCATCTAAATCGTCTAAAGTAGCAATCATCGGTAATCGCCCAATAAATTCTGGGATAAGTCCGTATCTTAATAAATCTTCAGGTTCTAAACCTTTCATCCATTCACCAGTCTTTTTATCTTGTGTATTTTTTACATCAGCACCAAAACCAATTGAGGTTCCCTTGTCTCTTTGTGATATAATTTTATCTAATCCTGCAAAAGCACCACCACAGATAAATAAAATATTTGTTGTGTCAACTTGTAAAAATTCTTGCTGAGGATGTTTTCTTCCACCCTGTGGTGGAACACTTGCTATTGTTCCTTCCATAATTTTTAAAAGCGCTTGTTGTACACCTTCACCTGAAACATCCCTAGTTATAGATGGGTTCTCAGATTTTCTACTAATTTTATCAACCTCATCTATATAAACAATTCCACGTTGTGCTTTTTCAACATTATAGTCTGCGGCTTGTAATAACTTTAGAATAATATTTTCAACATCTTCACCAACATAACCTGCCTCAGTTAATGTGGTTGCATCAGCCATTGTAAATGGAACATCTAAAATTCTAGCGAGAGTTTGTGCCAATAAAGTTTTTCCACATCCGGTTGGTCCTACTAATAAAATATTTGATTTAGCAAGTTCTACATTTTTACTTGTTTTATTTTCATAATTTAGTCTTTTGTAATGATTATGAACTGCTACAGATAAAACTTTTTTTGCATGTGATTGTCCAATTACATAATCATCTAAAACTGAACAAATCTCTTTTGGTGAAGGTAACCCATCCTGATGTTTTACAAAAGTATCTTTACTCTCCTCTTTGATGATATCCATACAAAGTTCAACACATTCATCGCAGATAAAAACAGTTGGGCCCGCAATAAGTTTTCGAACTTCGTGTTGACTCTTTCCACAGAAAGAACAATATAAAATATTTTTGTTATTTGTATTCATAGTTTTTATAACGAATCAATTTAATTACTCTATTATAAGAGACTTATGTTAATCAAGTTTCTAATAATTTGATGTCAATATCTTGTGTATTAAGATCTTTTTTCTACCACTTCATCTATCAAGCCAAATGACTTGGCAGCATCAGCAGTCATGAAGTTATCTCTTTCTAAAGCAGATTTGATTTCATCTACTGATTTACCTGTATGTTTTGAATAAATTTCATTTAATCTTTTTTTTAAAGATAAAACTTCATTAGCATGAATTTCAATATCAGTTGCTTGTCCTTGAAAACCAGCAGATGGTTGATGAACCATTATTCTAGAATTTGGTAACGAAAATCTTTTACCTTTTTTTCCAGCTGAAAGTAAAAATGATCCCATTGATGCTGCTTGACCGATACATAATGTGGAAATATCTGGCTTTACATATTGCATTGTATCGTAGATACCAAGACCCGCAGTTACTAGCCCCCCAGGACTATTTATATATAAATAAATTTCTTTCTTAGGATCCTCTGCTTCCAAAAATAAAAGTTGAGCAGTAACTAGAGAAGCAACATTATCGTTAATTTGACCTGTTAGAAAAATTATTCTCTCTTTTAAAAGTCTAGAGTAAATATCATAAGCTCTTTCTCCCTTACTTGATTGTTCAACAACCATGGGTACTAACGTGCTCATATGTTCTGATATTTTATTTGTCATAAGTTGATTCGCTTTACTTATACAACTTGAGATTACTTTTTGCTAACTTTTTTTGTTTTTTTGACAGGCGACTTTGTTTTTGAGGTTTTTGTTTTAGTTTTGTTCGTTGAAGTTTTTTTAGTCTCAACCTTCTTTTCAGTTTTTTCTTTGCCTTCATTAGAATGACTATATTCTTGCATTTGAGATTGTTTCAAAATTTTTTCTGCTTCTTCTTTTGAAACTTCTTTCTTGTTTGGTTTTGCTTTTTCTTTAATTAATTTTAAAATTTTTTCCTCGTAGACTGTGCCTCTCAAGCTAGATAATGCTGAAGGATTTTTTTGATAAAAATCCATGACCATTTTCTCTTGACCTGGCATCATTCTAATTTGTTTTTGAACTTCAGCTTGTAGTTCCTGTTCTGTTACCTTGATTTGATTTTGCTCACCAAATTCATTTAAAACTAATCCAACTTTAATTCTTTTTTTCGCTATTTCTTCAAAATTTTTCCTACTTTTTTTTGCATCGTCTTCGGACATTCCTTGAGAAAGAATCTTTACCTCTTCATCAATCAGATTCTCAGGAATTTCTGTAATCTTAAATTTTTCTATCTCTTTTAAAATTTGATTTTTTGAAAAACGCTCAAGAGAATTTTTATATTCATCGTTTATTTGTTTTGAAATTAAAGATTTAAGGTCTTTCAAGTCTTTTGCGCCAAAGTTTTTTGCAAATTCATCATCGATTTTTACGGGTTCAGGATTTTTTAATATAGTTATTTTGCATTTAAATTTTGCTTTTTTATTTACCAATTCTTTTTCAGGAAAATTTTCAGGTAAAGTAGCTTCAACAATCTTTTCATCACCAACTTTGACACCAATTAGTTGTTTATCAAAACCTTTTAAGAACAAATCTTTGCCCAAAGTTAATTGTGTATTTTTACCTTCACCACCTTTAAATGGCTTATCATCAATAGTAGCATTATAATCAAAGGCTACTAGATCACCTTCTTTTGCAATTGTATCTTTTGGAGCTTCTTTAAAGTTTGGTTGATTTTTTGCTATTTCTTTTATTCTTTTATCTGCTTCAGTATCATCTATTTTTACTGAATACTCATCAAACTTTATATTTTCTATTGGTTTTACCTCAACCTTTGGAAGCTCTGTTACAGAAATAATGTATTCAAGATCTTTATCTTCTCCATAAGTTTTAAGATCTAGCTTAGGTTGACCTGCGGGTTTGATATTGTTTTCTTGTAATGCTTTAGTTGATGAGTCTTTTATAACTTTATCTAAGACTTCACCAAAAACTGCTTTCCCAAATTGTCTTTTTAAAATTTCCTTTGGTACTTTTCCAGGTCTAAAACCTTTAAGGTTTACAGTTCCTTTTATTTCTTCATACCTTTGATCCATATGAGTATTCATAGTTTTTTTATCTATGAATACTTTTAAATCTTTGTTTAAACCTTTTTTATTTTCTATCGTTACTTTCATAATTCATTGATGGTAGGGCGAAAAGGACTCGAACCTTCACAGATTGCTCTATCGGTTCCTAAGACCGACGCGTCTACCAATTCCGCCATCGCCCCACAAATCTTGAAGTTTTATATATTATTGAAACTATTTGTCCAACGACATTTGTTGTAAAATTTATAATTTTTCCTCTATAATGATTATTATGATTGTTTCGCCGTGTATTAGTATTTGTAAAACTGATCCTAAAACCGGATATTGTTATGGCTGTGGCAGAAATAATGATGAAAAAAAAATTTGGAAACAAGAGGATACTTCAGATCAATGGAAAATAGAAAATCTTAAAATAATTAAAGCTAGATTGTCTGGATGGCAATTAGAAAGTTTTGAAGAGTCCTATACATATAAAATTGAAAATGGTATTTCTCTTTTTAAAAAAAATTTAAAAAATGAGTAGAACTACAATTGTATCAATAATTTACATAATTGGCCTAATCTTTGGAGCTTTGTTTCTAAAAATATGGAGTGCAGACACTAATGTATACAAAGGTCTTTTGGGACTGGGCTGGACAGCTATATTTTTAATAAGTTTATTTTTAGCTGACAAACATGAAAAAAGTTAAATATTTTATCATTTTTTTATTACTCATTTCACCTATCCAAAGTTTAAAATCTGAGATCATAGTAATGAGTTCTTGTGACGACAAACAAGATGAGTTTTTAAAGAATGAATACATACTTAATTTGAATGAATTGATCATGGTCAGAAATTATGTGTACAAAGAAAAAACTTATCAAAAATACAGATTAACAGATCTTAGTGTAAAAAAATCTAACTCATACGTAAGAAATATTTACGAGGAAAATGGAAAAATTTTAACTCACAAACATGGATATCCACAATTTTATACTCAAATACTTTTTGAAAAGGGCAAACAAGAAGTTTATATGAAAACTGTTTTAAATGATGAAGAAGGAATTTCTAAAATTTCTACATGTAAAAAAATTGAAAAATTTGATAGTGAAAGTTAATTTTTCTTACCTTTTTTTGCAAAGTTTCTTTTTTTTTTACCAAATCGACTTTGAGTAATGTTACTTCTGTGTCTAGCATAAGCTTGTTTTTGTGCTTGTTTCATTGCTTTCTTTGAGGACATAATATTCAATAATCTATTTCTATACTATTCAACTTTTTAAAATTTTTATCAGCAATCACAATTTCTCCTGAACTTGGTGCATAATTAAGAGCTTCTAATATTACTACATAATGAGTGACTAACACTAAATTTTTATCACCATTCCAACTTTTGACATAATCCTTAAGCTTTTTCATTTGCATTTTTCTATTTTTTGCAAATTTTGCGCTGTAAAAAGAATTGAGAAAATTTTCTGTTTCATAATTTTTAAAAGCAATCAAAGCCGTTTCTTTACATCTGCACCATTCACTTGAAATTACCGATTTAATAGGAATATCATTTTCTAAAAAAAAATTTCCAATTTTTTTTGATTGCAATCTTCCTGATTGACTTAAATTTCTTTGCGTCTCACAATTATTGATATCAAAGTTTTCTGGATCACCATTACCTGGGGCATAAGCATGTCTGATAAAAATTAAATTACCACCTTTTTGAAGATTGTTTATAATTTCTTTTTCGGTATCTGCATTTATTTCAATTGTTAAAGCGAGAAATATTATTATTATAATCTTAAGTAATTTCATCAATGAGCATTAAATTCAAAAAATTAAATAACACAATAATTAAATGTAAAAAATGTCCCCGTTTATTTAATTTCATAAAAAAAATTTCATTAGAAAAACGGAAACAAAATATAAATGAAAAGTATTGGGGAAAGCCTGTTACTGGTTTTGGTGACATCAATGCAAAATTAATGATTATAGGTTTAGCTCCTGCGGCACATGGTGGAACTAGAACAGGCAGAGCTTTTACTGGAGATAAATCAGGGGATTTTTTATTTAAAAGTCTCCATAAAGTGAATATATCAAATCAAGATTTCTCAAAAAATAGAAATGATGGATTAAGATTAAAATCGACCTATATAACTAATATACTCAAGTGTGTTCCTCCAGGAGATAAACCAAAAAATACTGAATTAATAAAATGTTCTAATTATTTTATTAGTGAATTAGATCAATTAAAAAAACTTAAAGTAATTGTAGCGTTAGGAAAGGTTGCTTTTGATAATTGTCTAAAAATTTACAAAAAGAAATTTAATATAAATAAAAAATTTGAATTTAAACATGGAAAAAAATATTTACTACCCGATAATAAAATATTAATTGCCTGTTATCATCCTAGCCCTAGAAATGTTAATACAAAAGTTATAACACCTTTAATGATTAACAATTTGTTTAAAAAAGCAAAAAAATTTTCTACACTTTAATTGTGTCACAAAAGTAAGGTTTAAATTTTGAGTATATATCCTCAGGAATTTTAACTGGCTTACCCTCTTTATTTATGAAAACTAAATGTACTTGTGCTTCAACTATAATATCTTCACCTTTTGTAATAATTTGGTTCATAAAGAAAGAGGTTTTGGTTATAGATTTAACAAAAGATCTAATATTTAATTCATCCTCTAAAAAGGCTGATTTTTTGTATTCAATGTTACAAGACTTGACGATAATTAATGAACCAAATTGTTCCTGAACTTTCTTATTACTAAAACCTATTGAAAATAGAGCCTCTGTTCTTGCTCTTTCTAAATACTTTAAATAATTTGCATAATAAACCACTCCACCAGAGTCTGTATCTTCATAATAGACTTTTAATTTGTGAAAAAAATTTTCATGCATAAGAAAATTATATCAAATAATTGTCTAATTTGCTGAGAAATAGATATTTTGAAAATATGCTATAGCTTTCATTTTAGAATTATCGGTATCAGACATGATAGCTAACCCATCTAATTTATTAACATCTAAATCATGGAATCTTTTAAAATCTTCTTTGACATTTGCTTTAACAGTAACCCACTGATTGAGATTATTTTTGGTTGTAGATAAAACATTATCTATAGATTTTTTGGTATAAGGGCTTGGTGAACTAAATCCAATTTCGTTATTACTTGAAAAGACATAATTTATTGCCCTATTAGAAAGCGGTGTTGCACCAGTCTTTTTTACTGCGAATACTCTCGCTGCAAAATCATGTCCTTTTTTTGTATTTTCTTTTATCCCAGATAAATCTTTTTCAACTTTCCATGTAATATTAATAAAAGGTGTCTTGTTAAGGTCAATTTTTACTTCTTTTCCTAAACCAGAGGCAGCATTATCAGCAACTGATTTTAAAAAATTGCCATTTTCATTGGATCCAACCGAATAAGTTGTTTTATTGTCCGCACCTCTCACCTTTCT
>CACHSP010000021.1 GCA_902582605.1 uncultured Pelagibacteraceae bacterium
TTAAATCTTTTATCTCTGTTTCTTTCGGACTTTCTGCTTTTTCTGAAACTTTAAAATCTTCCGAAGTTTCTAATCTTCCAAGAGTTACAATTTTTACAATTTCTTTTTTGTTTCTCCAAATTTTTACTTCTACTCTTTTGCCAACCGCAGTTCTTGCAACAATCATAGGAAGTTCCTTCATCTGATTTATTTTTTCCCCATTAAATTCCAAAATAATATCACCGGCTTTAACTCCTGCTTTAGCAGATGGGCTGTTCTCTGCAACACTAGCAACCAAAGCGCCACGAGGTTCATCTAATTTTTCAACTTCAGCAATTTCTTTTGTAACATCTTGAATTCTTACACCTAACCAACCTCTTTTTGTTTCCCCAAATTCTATTAACTGATCAATAACTATTTTTGCGCTGTTAGAGGGTATTGAAAAACCAATTCCAATGGATCCATTCCTTCCAAGAATAGCTGTATTAATTCCAATCACATCTCCGTTCATATCAAATAAAGGCCCCCCAGAGTTCCCTTGATTGATCGATGCATCAGTCTGAATGTAATCTTCATACCTAGATAAACCTATGGATCTATTTCTTGCTGAGATAATTCCTGAAGTTACAGTTCCCCCTAAACCAAAGGGATTACCGATTGCTATGACCCAGTCACCAATTCTTGCTTTATCAGAGTTTCCAAATTTAACTGGTTTAAACTTTTCATTTGTTTCTAGCTGGAGTACTGCGATATCTGATAATGGATCAGCACCTAAAACTTTAGCTTTTATTTCTTTTTGACCTATTCTTATTATAATATCATCTGCATCTTGAATGACGTGATTATTTGTAACAACAATCCCTTTTTCATCTATAATAAATCCTGACCCTAAAGCCGCTGATGGTCTCTCTTGTGGTGTTCCAAATTCTTTAAACATATCTTCAAATGGTGAACCTGGAGGAAATTGAAAAGGAAAAGGATTTGTTTGTGTTTTAACTATTGTGGTCGTTGAAATATTTACTACAGATGGCATCAACTTTTCTGCTAAATCAGCAAAAGAACTAGGATGATTTTGAGCAAACGATTTTAATTGAGAACCTACAATCAAAATAATCGCTATAAATAATGTATTTATTCTAATCATTTTAGTTCTTCATATAATAAATAATTATAAAACCTAATACTGCAAAGATTAATCCACCTGATCTTAACTGGCTATCTTTTATAAGCTCTAATTTTTTTAACATACTTTTCATTTTTGCTGGAAATATGGCATATAAAATTCCCTCAATAAACAAGAATAGACCAAAAGCAATGATCAATTCTCTCATGATTAGTTTACTGTGAATTGGGTTTTATATTTCCAAAAAATTTAAAGAACTCACTATCTGGTGATAATATTAAAGAAGTCTCTCCACCAATTAAAGCTTTTTCGTAAGCCTGCATAGCTCTGTAAAAAGCAAAGAATTCTGGATCTTGGCCAAAAGCGTTAGCGAAAATATTATTTCTTTTTCCATCGCCTTCTCCTTTCATGATCTCAGATTTTTTTTGTGCATCTGCTAGAATAACTGTAACTTCTTTATCAGCAGTCGATGTTATCGTGACTGCCATTTCAGCGCCTTTTGCTCTAAATTCTTTTGCTTCTCTCTCCCTCTCTGTTTGCATTCTTCTGAAGATTGCATCACTGTTTGCTTGTGGAAGATCAGCACGTTTAATTCTTACATCTACAATTTCTATACCAAAGTTTTGTGCTTCATTGTTTACACCTTCTTGAATTAAAGCCATTTGTTTCGTTCTATCCTCTGATAAAAGTGTTTGTAGTTCTTGCTGACCTAATACGTTCCTTATTCTTGAATTGATAATTGTTGCCAATCGAGATCTTGCAACTCTTTCATTTCCAACTGAGATATAAAACTTAAGAGGATCTACAATTTGAAATCTTGCAAAAGCATCAACAATTAATCTTTTTTGATCTGATGCAATCACCTCCTCAGGTGGTGTATCTAAATTTAAAATTCGTTTATCAAGAAATACGACGTTTTGAATAAATGGTAATTTAAAGTTCAATCCAGGTTTTAAAATTATTCTTTTTGGATCACCGAATTGAAGCACAATTGCTTGGTTTACTTCTTTAACAATAAAAATTGAAAAGAATAATGTTGCTACAATAAAAACAGCTAATCCTGCTATAATTTTTCCTGCTTTCATTTTAATTAGTCACTTTCTTTTTTAATTCTGGCAATGGTAAATATGGAACAACACCTGAGCCAGCATTTTTCTCAATGATTACTTTATCTATATCAGCTAAAACTTTTTCCATTGTCTCTAAGTACATTCTTTCTTGTGTTACAGATTTTGCTTTTTTATATTCATTGTATATAGCTAAGAACCTACTCGCTTCACCTTCTGCTTTAGCTACTACCTCTTTTTTGTAAGCTTCTGCAGCTTGCAAAATTTTTGCAGCTTCCCCTCGTGCTCTTGGGATCACGTCATTTGCATAAGCCTCAGCTTCGTTTTTTGATCTTTCCATATCTGCTCTTGCAGCTTGCACGTCACGAAATGCATCGATTACTTGATCTGGTGGATCTGCTTTTTGTGTTTGAACTTGAGTGATTTGAATTCCTGATGTGTATTCATCTAAAATTTTTTGGATTATTTCTTGTGTATCTGTTTCAATTAATGATCTTCCTTCAGTCAAAATTGGCTGAATATCAGATCTTGCAATTACTTCTCTCATTGCTGTTTCTGCAGCAGCTTTAACAGTCCCTTCTGGATCCTGGATTTTAAATAAAAAATTACCTGCATCTTTAATTACCCAAAAAACAGAAAAATCTATGTTCACGATATTTTCGTCACCAGTAAGCATTAAGCTTTCTTGCGGTACATCAGCCACACCTCCTGCAGCTGAAGAGAAACCACTATCTCTTTCTGATCTAAAACCAATATCTATCCTATTAACTTTTGTTACTTTTGGTGTTAGAACAGACTCAACTGGGAAAGGGATATGATAATTCAAACCTGGTTGAGTTGTTTTTACAAACTTTCCAAATCTTAAAACAACACCTTGTTCATCGGGAAGCACTCTATAAAGACCACTTGCTAACCAGACAAATCCTAAAATAATTAAAACTAAAATAGCTTGTTTTCCTCCAGATGAACTTCCACCTGGTAAAAATTTTTTAATTTTTTCTTGAAACTCTTTAATGATTTTATCTACATCTGGTGGTCTTGGACCTCTTCCAGAGCCATTACCACTTCCGCCTCCACCTGGGGGTGATCCCCAAGGACTGCCACCTCTTTGTTGAAAATCATCTGACATAGACTATCTATATAGTGTCTAATTTCACAAAAACAAGCTAAGATCAAATAATGTCAGATAATAAGCCAGAACTAAGTGCCGCAACGAGCAAAGATAGCGGGCGAAAAGTATTCAAAAAAAATCCAATTATTGGAACAAAATTCACTATTGCTATTTCAAGTGCGAAAGGAGGTGTTGGAAAATCAACTTTTGCAACTAATCTTGCAATAGCATTAAAACATATTGGATGTAAAGTTGGTTTACTAGATGCAGATATTTATGGACCCTCAATTCCAAAAATGTTTGGGATAACTGAAAAACCAAAAAGTGATGGCCAAAAATTAGATCCTATAATTAAGTATGATATTCAATGTATGTCTATCGGTTTTCTTACTGATCAGCAAACTCCAATGATTTGGAGAGGTCCAATGGTGACTAGTGCAATAAGGACTTTTACCCAAAAAGTAAATTGGAAAGATTTGGACTTCATAATTGTAGATATGCCTCCTGGTACAGGAGATACACAATTGACTTTCTCACAAGAAATTAAAATGGATGGAGCAATAATAGTTTCAACACCTCAAGAGGTGGCTTTGTTAGATGTAAAAAGAGGAATTAAAATGTTTGATAAACTGGGAGTAAAAATTTTAGGACTTGTAGACAATATGAGTTACTTCATAGGAGATGATAACAAAAAATACAAGATATTTGGTGAGGGTGGAGTTCGAAAAACCTCAGAAGAATTCAATAAAGAATTTTTGGGTGAAATACCAATTAAACCTGAAATTGGAAAGACAAGTGATAATGGAAAACCAATAGTTGAAGAAGATCCAAATAACGAAATTTCAAAAATTTACATAGATTTCGCTAATAAAATTAAATCAACTTATCTTTAAGATTAAAAGCTTCCATTAACTCGTTCCATTCCCTTTTTGACAAACCAGAACTTTCTAAAGAGACCTCCTCACCTGTAATCAATTTTTGAATGATAGTTTTTCCTTTAGAAGACACTTCTATACCCCCTACTCTATAATCTATAAAAGCCTCATAGGTAATTGGTACCCATCTTTTTAATGTATCCAACATGATGTCGGCATAAACTCTAATTTCATATTGAGCATGATGATCTGCTCTGAGTCTTAAAAAATTCATTAAATTTAAAAGATCTGTTTTCCAATACCACTGCGTATAAGTATTTAATGTTAAATTCATTCTAGCAAGTTCCCTGGCTAAACCTTTTTTATTATCATCTATGGTGGATCCATCATATCTTTCATTAAGCATGGTTTCATAATTGGAATAAGTTCTTTCAGCATCATTTTTCAAAAGTTCCAAAACCTCTTTTGCTTGACTCCCCTCAAGGACATCTCCCCTTCCTTGTCTATTGCTTTTTGATTGAGCTGCTAAATTTTCAGAGGTTGGTAAGTAAAATTCTTTATCTAAAATAGAATATCTTGCAGAATATTCATTAACATTTGCAGTTCTATGTCTTATCCATTGACGTGCTATAAAAATAGGCAATTTGATGTGATATTTAATTTCACACATTTCAAACGGTGTACTATGCCAATGACGCATCAAATATTTTATCAACCCAGCATCAGTTGATACCTGTTTAGTTCCTTTTCCATAAGAAACTCTTGCAGCTTGAACGATAGATGTATCATCACCCATATAATCAACTACCCTTACAAAACCATGATCTAAAGCTGGTATAGCCTCATAAAGGATATTTTCTAACTCTGATACTACAACCCTTTTTGTTTTATTATTTTGAGACTGCTGACTCTTAATTTCCGCAGATTGTTCTTTGGTTAATTTCATGATTGTTATTGAATCTCTTGCAATTCCTTTTATATTAATAAAGTTGGTTTTCCAACTATGACGATAAACGAATTTCGTAATAACCATTGCGGACGTGGGGGCAGTACCCACCACCTCCACCAATTACAACTTATGGGGGTGAACTAGATTCGACGGGTGACTAAAGGCTATTCTTTCGTTCGGAATTGTTCCTCCGTAAAGGGCTAATTTATAAATGCTAACGAAAGTTACGCAATTGCTGCTTAATTAATTTTCATTAATTAAGTAAACGGGGTTTGGGGCACCTGGCAACAGAACGCCCCCTTTAAAAAAATAACCATTACAACTCAATAGTTTTTTAATAATCAAAAAAAAAGAGTAAATTACAAAATTAACAAACATACAATTTATAAATTTAAAATAGTTGATGATAAAGATATGAGAAAAATGTCAAATATACTTGAAAACTTAATTAGACGATATGTAGAGAGTGGGATTTAATTGATTTATGTTCAATATTAAAAATTTTTATTTTCAAAAACCATATGTACCTCTGAACAAACCTTATTTTTATCTAACACAAATTGTAAATCATCTATAAATTTAGAAAACTTTTTATATAATTCTTTGGTATAAATTTTTTTATTCATTATATTTCCTGTAATTATTAGTGACCTTATTAAATCTGGAAAATCTGTACCAAACCAATATTCTCCAATGATTTTAAAATTATATTTTTTTGCTAAATAATTCAAAGATTTTTCAGTATATAAATGTGTATGACCTCCCGATAATTGTCTTGGAAAAACATTAGGAAAAGAATTTTCTAAAAATGATGATAGTGAAAAAAGTGGAACAGAAATGTAAAGATATTTTATATTACTTTTTTTAAATGAATTTAACAATTTGTGAGGTTCTGTTAAATGTTCCAACACCCCAATCAATGATAAAGTGTTAAATTTGGAATGACTTTCAATAATCTCATAAATTTTTTCAAAATTAATAGAATGTATTTTATTTTTTTTTAATTTTTTATTTCCTAATTTACACAAATCTACAGAAGTATCATATCCAATAGCAGAAATTCCTTTTTTTTCCAATGCTTTAACAAAATGTCCAGCACCACAACCTAGGTCAATCAAACTAATCTTCTTTTTTATAACTTTTTTTAGAAAATCAACTTTGGGAATATAAATATTTTTAACTCTTGTATCAAAATCATTTAAATAATTTTTTGAATAATTTTTACCATCATCAAAAGTATATAATTTTTTAGCAAAAACTCTTGTGTCCTTATATGCTCCATTTAAATGTCCACAAGAGGAACATAATTTATATGGTATATTAAAGTTTTTAATAAATAAT
>CACHSP010000022.1 GCA_902582605.1 uncultured Pelagibacteraceae bacterium
TAGTTGAGGGATTATTAGCTCTATGAGGATATGCAACATGGCCTTGTTGACCAAAAATATTTAATTTACCAGTTAAACTTCCCCTACGTCCAATCTTTATCATTTCACCTAATTTATTTGGATTTGTTGGTTCACCAACAAGACAAAAGTTAATTTTCTCTTTCCTTTTTTTTAAATAATCTACAACTTTTTTGGTGCCATTTACTGCATCACCTTCTTCATCTCCTGTAATAAGTAAACTTATCGACCCGTTGAATTTTCTATTTTTTGATAAAAAAGTGCTTACAGCAGACACAAAAGCTGCAACAGAGCTTTTCATATCATTTGCACCTCTCCCAATTAAATGGCCTTTTTTGATAGATGGCTTAAATGGATTTACTGTCCAATCCTTAATGTTTCCTGGAGGGACAATATCAACATGTCCTGCAAACATAAAATTCGGTTTTTTAGATCCTAATCTTGCATACAAGTTTTTCACAGGCTGAAATCCTCTTTCTTTAAATTCCAATATTTTTGTTTTGAAACCTAATTTTTTTAATTTTTTTTCTAAAAATTTCATTACTCCAGCATCAACTGGGGTGATGGAAGGAAATCTGATTAGCTCTTTAGCTAATTTTAACTCATTTAAAGTTTTCATTTTTAGTCTCTTAAGAGGTCGTTAATAGAAGTTTTAGATCTTGTTTTTTCATCAACTTGTTTAATTATTACTGCACAATACAAGGAGGGTGCAGAAGAATTATTTTTATCAGGCAATGAGCCTGGAACTACAACTGAATAAGGCGGTATTTTACCATAAGTAATTTTCCCAGTTTTCCTTTCAACTATTTTTGTTGATTGACCGATATACATACCCATACTTAAAACTGAACCTTCTCCAACAATTACGCCTTCAACTACCTCTGACATCGCTCCAAGAAATACATTATCCTCTATGATTGTTGGTAAAGCTTGCGCGGGCTCTAGAACTCCACCAACACCCGAACCTGCAGAAATATGGCAATTCTTACCTATCTGACAACAACTACCAGCTCTTGCAAAAGTATCTATCATCGTTCCTTCGTCAATATATGCTCCAATGTTCACATAACATGGCATAAGAACAGCGTTTTTTCCGACAAATGAACCTTTTCTTACTGGTGAGTTCGGAACCATTCTAAAACCTGCTTTTTCATGATCAGCTTTGGTCCATCCTGCAGTTTTACCTTTCAATAAATGTGATTTATCGTACCAACTACTATAAGGACCATTTAAATTTTCCATTGGGTAAATTCTAAAACTTAACATTATAGCTTTCTTAAGGTGCTGATGAGTTACCCATTCTCCATTTATTTTCTCAGCAACTCTTGATTTACCACTATCTAAATCAGCAATAACTTGGTTAATAGCATCTTTTAAATTTTGTTCAGAATTTTGGTTCACATGATCTTTATTTTCCCAAGCATCATTGATTATTTTTTCTAAAGACATAATTAATTACTTTTTAATAGCCTTATTTCTTTTAGAAATAAAGACAGATTTTCAATTTTGTGTGAAATAAAATCTTTGTCTGCATCCATTTTTCCAAAATGCTCATCATTAATTAACCAAACAGTTGTACAACCTCGTTCGTGACCTATACTTAAATTTTTAGCTATATCTTCAATGTAAATAGTCTCTTTTGGATTTATACCAAATTTTTTTACCATTAAGTCGAAGGTTTCTGCTTCTGGTTTAGGTACATAACCAGCGTCTTTAATATCAAAAACCTTATCTCTTCCAAACAAATCATACACACCCAAGTGAGTTAAAATATTAGCAGCATGTTCAGCACTACCATTGGTGAAGATAAATTTTTCCATATCTAATTGTTTAAGCTCATTTCTCATAATTTTATCTTCTTTCATAAATGATAAATCAATTTCATGGACGTAAGATAAAAATTCATCTGGTGATATTCCATTATGGACCATTAATCCTCTTAATGATGTATTATATTTATAGAAATAATTTGTTTGTAATTCTTTAGCTTTATCTTTATCAATTTTAAGTTTTTCAGATATAAATTGAGTCATCCTTTTTGAAACTTGACCAAATACACGCTCTAAAGAATAGTTATTGTGCTTTCCATAACAAACACCATCAAGATCAAGTAGCAGATATTTTTTTTCTTTTAAGTTCATTTTCTTATTAATGTACCTGATCCCTTGTCTGAGAAAATTTCCCATAAACAAGAATGCTGTTTTGTACCATTAATTATACCTGCTGCTGTAACTCCATTATTAACAGCATCTAGACAAGCACTTATTTTAGGTATCATTCCTTCAGTAATTGTCTCGTCTTTTACCATCTCTAATATTTCTGATGAGGATATTTCATCTATAAGTTTTTTTTCTTTATTTAAAACACCATCAACATTTGTCATCAATAGTAATCTCCTTGATTTGACAGATTTGGCTACAGCCATTGCCGCAGTATCACCATTAATATTATGTGTTTGATTGTTTTTATCTAAGCCTAATGGTGAAATAATCGGTATTTTATTTTGTTGAATTATATTTAATAAAATATCGTTATTGATCTTATTTGGTAGGCCAACAAAACCCAGTTCTTTTGCTTCTGGTACGACTTCAATAATATTATCTTTTTTTGTGTGAATGGAAACTGCTTCTGTATTTTTTTTGTCTAAAGAGCTAACAATATCATTGTTAAAATCTATTAAAACTGACTCAACAATGTTTATAATTTTTTCATCAGTGACTCTTAGCCCTCTTATAAATTTCGATTGAATATTAGATTTATCTAACTCTCTCTTGATTCTTGGACCTCCACCATGAACTACAATAACTGAAAGACCTAATTTATTTAAAATACTTAAATCAGTAATAAAATTATCAAAGATATTTCTATCAATTAAAACATTTCCTCCATATTTAATGACTATCAAGTCATTTTTATATTTTTCTATATATTTATTAACCTCGTTTATTGGAGGTCCGTTTTCAGGAAGAATTTTTTTTAAGTCCATTAATTTATTTAAATTAAAATTTAGGTTGTCGTTTTGACTGTTGTTCTTCTCATAATAAATACTTGCTGAGCCATTGTTAAAATATTATTAACAGTCCAGTAAATAACTAACCCACTTGGAAATGGTGCGAGTATTACAGTTAAGAAAAGCGGGAAGAAAGCAAAAATTTTAGCCTGCATTGGATCAGTGGGTGCGGGATTTAATTTTTGTTGCACCCACATCGAAACTCCCATTGCTACTGGCCAAGCCCCAATAACTAAGAAACTTGGAACGTCGTAGGGTAATAAACCAAAAATATTAAATATACTTGTAGGATCTCTCTCACTTAAATCATGAATCCATCCATAGAATGGCATTTGTCTCATTTCAATAGTGACAAACAAAACTTTATATAATGCAAAAAATACAGGTATTTGAACAAGAATTGGCAAACAACCTGACATTGGGTTTACTTTTTCTTTTTTGTAAAGAGCCATCATTTCTTGTTGAAGTTTCATTTTATCATTTTTATGCAACTCTTTTAGGCGAACCATTTCTGGTTGAAGAACTTTCATTTTTGCCATGCTTTTAAATGAAAAGTTAGCCAATGGGAAAAAAACTAAACGAATACAAATAGTGATAGCTATAATTGCCAAACCATAGTTTCCAAGTAGTTTAAAGAAATAATCAATTCCATAAAATAGAGGCTTGGTTATGAAGTATAAAAATCCCCAATCAATAACTAAATCAAATTTATCTATGTTGAGTTTTTCAGCATATCCGTCTATCACATCCACTCTTTTTGCTGCAACGATAATTTGCAATTCTTCTTCAATTGAACTTTTTTCATTTAATGCCAAAGGATCTGTAGAAATAAAATTTGCTCTAAATTTATTTTTATGGTCGAATGTTGTTTTAAACTCTTTATTTTTTGGTGGTATTAAGGAAGTAATCCAATATTTATCACTTATCCCTAACCACCCTTTATTAGCTATTTTAGTAAACTTCTTTTCCTGAATATCATCATAATCCTCCTCTATTAATTCATCATCCAAAGTTGCAATGAGTCCTTCATGAAGAATTAAAAAATCAATTATTTCCGGAATTTCATTTCTTATTATTTGTCCATACGAGTAAAAATCATATTTATTATTACTCTCATTAATTATCTTTTGTTTAACAGTAAAAAGATATTTATCATCTAACGATATTATTTTTTCAAATTTTAGACCCTGTTCGTTGGACCATGATAGTTTTATTGGAGACCCGTCTGTGAGTTTGTTATTACCTTCTATTGACCAAATTGTATCTGAGTTAGGAACATCAATATTTTTATCAGAAGTAACAAAACCACTATCTATTAGATATCCCTCCTTAATACTTCGAGGTCCTAATAAAGTTACTCTTTTTTCATTATCGAGGGTTACTTTATAATTTTTGAAAGTTAAATCATCAATTGATGCACCTTTTAATGATATTGAACCTATAATATTATCATTTTCAAATTGAATTCTTTCACTTTCTTTTAATGCATCATCTCGTGAAATTGTAATTTGTGTTTCCTTTTGCTCTAAACTTGGTGCATCACCGCTTTGTTCAATTTTTTCTTTTTCAACAATGTTTTGATCCACTGTTGATTTTTCTGGAACAAAGAATAATGCCCACAAAACAATTACAGCAGATGATAAAGCTATAGCCGCTATTGTATTTTTAGAGTCCATTATTTTTTAACTTTGATTTCTTTTTTTACGGGATCAATTCCACCTTCTTTAAAAGGATGGCATGAAAGAATTCTTTTTAAACTTAAATATCCACCCTTAAAAAAACCATAAGTTTTTAATGCTTCAATGCTATAATCAGAACAAGATGGAAAGTACCTACAAGAGTTACCAAGTAATGGACTTATTAGGTATTTGTAACCCTGAATTAATTTTATAAATATAATTGTAAAAATGTTCATTATTTAATTTTTTTAAAATCCTGAAATAAGGTTTCTTTTATAATTTTAAATTCATTATTTAGCATAGTTGACTTAGCAATAACAAGATATGAATAGTGATATTTTAGAGATATTTCTTTAACAGCATCATTCATAATATTCCTTAGTCTCCTCTTTATTTTGTTTCTCTTTACAGCATTTCCTATCTTCTTCTTAGTTACAAAAGAAATATTAAGTTTTTGATTATCTTTTTTATCTATATTACCAAAAAAAATTGTTACATATCTGTTTGATACTTTTTTCTTTTTGAGCAAAGTTTTAAAGTCTTCATTCTTTGAAAGAGCAACAATTTTGCTTTTCATTGAGCTGGCTTTATTTTCTTTTTCTTTTTACAGCAGAGGATACTGTTAAATTTTTTCTTCCCCTAGCTCTTCTTCGTTTTAAAAGTTTTCTACCTCCCTTGGTTTTCATTTT
>CACHSP010000023.1 GCA_902582605.1 uncultured Pelagibacteraceae bacterium
AGGGTGAAAGGCTTTTTGTTTTCTTCTAATATTTAATAAATTACAGAGCTCATTATAAAATATACTTTGTTTGGTGTTATTAACTTTTAATTTATTGGAAATATTATTTAAATTCCATCTATACCTGTTTATATCTCTATTATTACCAGTGATAATAAATTTAGCTTCATCATTAGAAGTACCAAATATAGAGTTAAAATAAATGGCTGGGATCCCCTCAAAAGCGATCATAATAGCATGGGCAGAGATATATCTTTCAACATAAAATTCACCTTTTTGATCAAAATCAGATTTTTTTAAAGCATCAAAAATTGTAATATTTGCTTCATATACTTTTTTAACTTTATTTTGAACTCTTCTATAAGAAAATTTTGAACCATTTTTTTTTAGTCTCTTTAAAAAACTATTTAATGTTTTTTTGTTTAATAATCCTTCTGTAGGTCTTATTCCAATCCCATCATGTGAGGCAATAAAGTTTAAATAACAATTTTCATTTTTAGTATTTGGAAGATTTTTACTCCATTTATTTAAGAATGAACTATTTTCAAATAAAAAAGCATGGATTAATAATGGCGGTAAAGAAAAATTATAAATCCAATTTGCCTCATCATTGTTACCAAAATAACTCAAATTTTCTTTTTCAGGTAAATTTGTCTCCGTAATAATAGTGGTTTGCACATTAAGTAGATTAATTATATATCGAAAAAGTTTAATTATTTCATGTGTTTGCTTTAAATTAATACACCGTGTCCCGTTTTCTTTCCAAAGATATGCAATAGCATCTAATCTAAAAATAGTTATACCATTATTAATTAGATGTATCATTATTTTGATGAATTGAATTAATACATGGGGATTTCTAAAATTTAAATCAATTTGATCTGGGCTAAATGTTCGCCAAAGGTAATCAGACTTTTTAAAAATTTTAATTTTTTTAAGTAATTTATGATCTCTTGGTCTAACTACTTTAGAAGTGTTAAATTTAGAATTGACTATTAAAAAATAATCTTTTCCAGGCTCTTTTTTTTTTAGAAAATTTTTAAACCATAAACCTCTTGCTGATGAATGATTAATAACTATATCAGCCATAACATTACTCGACTTTGAAACATTTTTTACATCCTGCCAATTGCCAAGTTTATTCTCAACCTTATAATGATCTTTTACAGCAAAGCCACTATCACTGCTTGAGGGATAGAATGGTAAAAAATGAATAGTATTAAAATAATTCTTTAGTTTTTTTTGAAAGAAGCTTTGAAAGACTTTAATCGATTTTTTTTTTTCAGAGTATACACTATCACCATAACAAATAACTAAAGTAGTTTTTTCAGAGATACTTTTTTTCTTTTTAGGATTTTTTTTATTAAACTGTTGAATGATTTCGACAATTTCTTTTCCAAAATAATCAATATCTTTTTTCGATAAGAATATCTTGAAAATATTGTCTAATTTATATCTTATATTTCTCTGATCTTTTTGAGTTAACATCAATAATATTTTTTATTATCATCAGTAACTACTTTTTCAAGTCTTCCAAGAAAATCTGGTATAGCGCTTTTTACTCTACTCCATGTGGGTATAAAAGGGGTATCCATTGGATTAAGAATAAAAGCTTCTCCAGCTTTCATAATGTTTATTGCAAATAATTCGACTGCTTTTTCTTCAGTGTGAGAATCAAATTTGAGCCCATTCATAACTGCATCATTTCTATATATGTCAATTAAGTCTAAAGCAGATCTATAATAAGTGGCTTTTAGTGATCTAAACTTTTCCCTGCTAAAAGTATTACCTTGAGTTGCTAACTTTTTGATAAATGTTTTAATGATATCAATAGACATTCTTGATAGTCCTTTAGTTTCATCATCAATTGATAGTACCTGATGTTTGTGATCATAAGTATCTGCTAAATCCACTTGGCATATATTTTGAGGAGAAAAACTTCTTTGCATTTCAGATAATATTCCAACTTCTATTCCCCAGTCTGAAGAAATTCTTAATTCAGGTAAAACATTTCGCCTAAATGAAAACTCACCTGCCAAAGGATATTTAAATGATTTCATAAAGTCTAAATAATCACTTTTTCCAATAGTTTTTTCTAACGCTGTCAGCAATGGAAAAACTAATAATCTTGCAACTCTTCCATTCATTTTTTCATTCGCTACTCTTGGATAATAACCTTTGCAAAATTCAAAGTTGAAAAGAGGATTCACTACTGGATAAAATAGCTTTGCAAGCATTCTTCTGTCATAAGTTTTAATATCACAATCATGTAAAGCAACTGACCTCGCACTATCTCTAGCTATACACATTCCTATACAATACCAAACATTTCTACCCTTACCAAGTTCACTTGGTGCAAGGTTATTTTTTTTCAATTCTTGATCTAATTTTTTTAAACCTGGACCGTCATTCCAAAGAATTGAAAAGGGTGATTTTAATTTCTTAAAAAATTTCCAAGCTTTTTTAGCTTGTAATTCATTAGCTTTGTCTAATCCTATAATTATGTGATCTAAATATTTTGTTTTGCTAATTTCTTCCACTATTTTTGGTAAAGCCGTTCCCTCTAATTCAGAGTAAAGACATGGTAAAATTAGTTCCATTTTTCTCTGTTTTGAAAATTTTGATAGCTCATTTTCAATGATTGATGTAGGCTTTGTTTTAAAGTCGTGCAAAGTTGAGACTACTCCATTTTGAGAAAAATCACTCATATCGGGTTTTTAATCTGTAAAGTCTAGTTTAACTAGTGCCGTTTTAATCACATCAGCCCAGCCCCCAGGTGATGGCTTGTTCGAAACTATAAGATTATCTATGTTTATTTTATCTTGTTTAAATTGATCATTAAAGACTAAACATGGAATATCACAATTTTTCAACATATCTAAATCATTGAAATTATCTCCCACGGCTATGACCTTAATTTTACTTTCTACTTTTTTATATATTTTAAGAACTTGATTCATTGATTTAAGTTTATCTGTATTATCACCTAAATTTAAAACTCGACCACCTTCTTGCATTGTTAATGAAGAAGATCTTAATATGCTGAATAATCTATTTTTTTCTTTTTTGTCACCGTCAAATAAAAAAGGAATTGTATATTTTCGACTTAAAGCATTTTTTAAAAGATTATCTTGAAGACCAAAAATATTAGTTTGTTCTTTTGAATTCATTTTAGAAATAAATTTACATTTAGCTTTAAGATTTTCAGGAACTTTAGAATTAAAAATTTCGATTAATTCTTGTTTATCTCTACTTAAAACTATTTTGTTTGGAAAATTAGCGTTAATCAAATTTAATCCATGAATTGAAGACCCATTTTCAGATATAAAAGGAAGATCTGTACCAAGCTCTTTTATGAATTGCTCTATTTCTTTCTCAGTTTTACTAGTATTAGGAATAATAATAATTCCCTCATCAATAAGATTTTTTATATAATCTTTTATCTCATCAAATTTGAAATTATCTCTATTTAATAATGAACCATCTAGATCAGTAAATATGATTATTGAAAATTTTTTACTCAAGGAAATCTATCTTAACCTGATTTTATTTTTAAACAATTCTATAGTATATAAATTGATAAAATAATATATTGAATATTAAAACTAATAATTATTTATGAAAATTCACAAAACATCAATTATTGAGAATGGCGCAAAACTTGGAAGTAACGTTTCAATCGGTCCATATTCACATATAGGAAAAAATGTAATATTAGGTGACAATGTGGTTATTCAAGGATATTGCGAAATTGGCATTAATTCATCTAAAGATAATAAAAAAAAAATTATTATTGGTCATAATAGTTTAATACGCTCAAAAAGCATTTTTTATGCAGGATCGACTTTTGGTCCAAAGTTGGTTACAGGTCATCGTGTAACAGTAAGAGAAGGTGTTAAAGCGGGTAAAAATTTACAAATAGGAACTCTTACTGATATCCAAGGAGATTGTAAAATAGGTGACTATGTAAGATTGCATAGTAATATTTTTATTTCTAAATTAACTAAAATAGGAAATTTTGTTTGGATATTTCCTCATGTTGTTTTGACAAATGACCCTACACCTCCATCCTCAAAACTCAAAGGTGTAACTATAGAAGACTATGTAGCAATCGCAGCTGGGTCTTTAATATTACCTGGTGTTATATTAAGAGAAGGTACTTTGGTTGGTGCAAAAAGTAAGGTAAGAAAAAACACTAAAGCACATACCTTAGTGTCTGGTAATCCAGCGGTTGAAAAATACCCAACATCAAAAGTAAAACTCAAATATGGTTCAAAGAAAAGTGCTTATCCATGGACACGACATTTTCATCGAGGTTACCCCGCAGAGATAATTAGAGAATGGAAAAGAAAACTTAAAAATTAGTTTTTTAAATCATTAACATTTACAAAATAATCAGAATGCATTTTTGAAAAAAAACTAAAAAAATTATTTTTTGTTTTGCATGCTATAATATTCACACCAATATTTAAAAATCTGGATAAATTTGCCCATAAAAAATAAGGAGAGTGATAATTTTTAGGAAACAACATAGTTACCTTAGCATTTTTTTTACTAAAAAGTAAATTTGCAAATGAAGCACCAGTAGGTCCAGCTATCAGATTTGCATTTGAGATAAGAAACACCTGATCATCAAAACTAAGTTTTTCCATTCTAACTATTTTATATCCCTGTTTTTTATAATGATTTATCACTTCATCATAATTAAGAATACTTCTATAACTTGAATTTTTTCTATCCAAATATATTTTTTTACATTTTATTTTCTTTTTTGGTTTAATTCTTTTTAAAATTTTATTACGTAGATTTAATAAACTATATTGGTCCATTAATCCTAAAGGATAAGATGAACCTGAAAAAAAATTTCTTGGTTCAAATGGTATATAAGTTAAAGGATTAACATATACAGCGTTTTTGATATGAAAAAATGTATTGGATTTTACAAAGATGATTTTTCGATTTTTATTTAAAACCAGTTTTAAAGATTTTAAAATATTTTTATGTAATCCTGCATCAATTAAAATAGGATAATCTTTATACTTTTTTAATTTACAAAAAAGGTTAATTCTAGGTAATACTTCTGATAACCAATGAGAATAATTTTGTGAACAAGAATGTGTAAAAATAGCACCCTTTGAATAATATAGGTTTTTATTAAATTCTAATGATTTAATTTTTGTTTTAGAGGAGTTAATTTTTACAATGGCGTTTAATTCTTCAGATGTGTAATCTTTTTGAAAGTTATAAAATTCATGATGGAATATTTTTTCATTTGAAAAAAAAAAATCTGAGTTTTGAATTATTTTTATTTTTTCTAAACTAAAAATTTTAAATTTTTTAA
>CACHSP010000024.1 GCA_902582605.1 uncultured Pelagibacteraceae bacterium
ATTTTACTAAAAGATATAACCAACATTTTGGATTTGGGCGGTTAGCTCAGTTGGTAGAGCATCTCGTTTACACCGAGGGGGTCAAAGGTTCGAGTCCTTTACTGCCCACCAAAAGAATCAAAAGTGGGGGTGTAGCTCAGTTGGTTAGAGCGATCGCCTGTCACGCGATAGGTCGAGGGTTCGAGTCCCTTCACTCCCGCCACTTATTTAATTTAAAGCTGATAATCGTTATCAAATGAGCTGTATATTTTGAATAATGTGACCTAACACCACTTCATCTGGCTTTAAAAAATGATATATATTCCACCATGACAGCGGAATTTTTAAAAGATTATTTACCTATCATATTATTCCTAATTATAGCATTAGGACTTAGTTGCGCTTTTATAGTAATTAATTTTATCTTATCTCCAAAAAATCCAGATCCAGAAAAGCTATCAGCTTATGAATGTGGATTTGAACCATTCCAAGATTCACGAATGGAATTTGATGTCAGGTTTTATTTAGTTGCAATTTTATTTATTATTTTTGACCTTGAAATTGCATTTTTATTTCCGTGGGCAATTTCTTTAGGAAATATTGGTATCTTGGGTTTTACGTCAATGATGATTTTTTTATTCATACTTACAATTGGATTTATTTATGAATGGAAAAAAGGTGCATTAGACTGGGAATAAAATTTTTTTTAAAATGAATAATAAATTAGATCAAGTACCTGATGAATTTAAACAACTTGCGGAAGATTTTGGTAAGAATGGATTTATAACTACCTCATTAGAAAATTTAGTAAATTGGTCAAGATCTGGATCTTTGCACTGGATGACTTTTGGTCTTGCCTGCTGTGCTGTTGAAATGATGCAAACAGCAATGCCAAGATATGATCTTGAGAGGTTTGGTGCTGCTCCAAGGGGATCACCTAGACAATCTGATGTTATGATTGTTGCAGGCACTTTAACAAATAAGATGGCGCCAGCGTTAAGAAAAGTTTATGATCAAATGCCAGAACCAAGATACGTTATATCAATGGGAAGTTGCGCAAATGGTGGAGGTTATTATCATTATTCATATTCTGTCGTAAGGGGTTGTGATCGTATTGTGCCTGTTGATGTTTATGTACCAGGTTGTCCACCATCTGCTGAAGCGTTGTTATATGGGATAATGCAGTTACAAAAAAAAATTAGAAATAAAGGATCTTTTAACAGGTAAAATGAATAATTTAATCGATTTAGAGAAAAAGATAAATTCAGAACTTACGACAAAAATTAATAAGACTTCAATTAAACATAATCAAATTTATGTTGAAATTGATAAAGATGATTTAATTGACGTTGTCTTATTCATAAAAACAAACAAAGATACTAAGTTTAGACAGCTTATTGATATTACAGTTGTAGATTATCCTGAAGAAACTCAAAGATTTAAAATTGTGTATTTATTTTTAAGTCACGAGTTTAATCATAGAATGATCTTAAGTTACTCTATCAATGAAAATGAGCTTATCTCCTCTCTAACATCTGTATTTCCATCAGCTAATTGGATGGAAAGAGAAGTTTTTGATATGTATGGCGTAAATTTTAAAAATCATCCTGATTTGAGAAGAATTTTGACCGACTATGGTTTTGAAGGCCACCCATTAAGAAAAGATTTTCCTTTAACTGGTCATTCGGAAGTTAGATATAGCGAAGAAAAAAAAAAAGTTATCAATGAACCTGTAAAACTAGAACAAAATTATAGAAATTTTGATTACGAAAGTCCTTGGGAAGGAACAAAATATATAAAAGAAATATCAGAGACTAATGACAAAAAAAATTAAAAATCTAAATTTGAATTTTGGTCCACAACATCCTGCTGCCCATGGTGTATTAAGACTAATTCTTGAGCTGGATGGTGAGGTTGTAGAAAAAGCAGACCCGCATATTGGTTTGTTACATCGAGGAACAGAAAAATTAATTGAAAATAAAACATATATGCAAGCAGTTCCATATTTTGATCGACTTGATTATGTTGCTCCCATGAACCAAGAACATGCTTTTGCCTTAGCTATAGAAAAAATCCTAGATATCGATGTTCCAATAAGAGCGCAATATATAAGAGTTATGTTTTGTGAAATTGGAAGAATATTAAGTCATATATTAAATGTTACCACTCAAGCTTTAGATGTGGGAGCTTTAACACCATCATTATGGGGATTTGAGGAGAGAGAGACATTAATGACTTTTTACGAAAGAGCATCTGGATCAAGATTACACGCAAATTATTTCAGAGCTGGTGGAGTTCATCAAGATTTACCAGCTGGTTTAGAAAACGATATTGCGAAATTTTGTGAAACTTTTCCAAAAATAATAAATGATCTCGAGAACCTTTTAACTGATAATAGAATATTTAAGCAAAGAAATGTAGATATTGGAGTGGTAACTAAAGATGACGCGTTAGACTACTCATTTAGTGGTGTAATGATTAGAGGTTCAGGGGTCCCTTGGGATTTAAGAAAATCTCAACCCTACGATTGCTATGATCAATTAGATTTTAAAATTCCAGTAGGTAAAAATGGTGATTGTTACGATCGATATTTATGTAGAATTGAGGAAATGAAAGAAAGTGTATCAATCATAAAACAATGTTTAGCGAGGATGGAAAAAGGTCCAATTAAAACGTTTGATGGTAAAATATCTCCACCATCTAAGGCAGAAATAAAACAATCTATGGAAGCATTGATACATCACTTTAAATTATTTACCGAGGGATATCGTGTACCAAAAGATGAAATTTATACTGCCGTTGAAGCACCTAAAGGTGAATTTGGTGTTTATTTAATCTCAGATGGATCAAGTAAACCTTACAAGTGTAAGATTAGAGCACCAGGATTTTCACATTTACAATCAATGGATTATTTAATTAAAGGTCACATGTTAGCAGATGTGCCCGCTGTTCTTGGTTCACTTGATATAGTTTTTGGGGAGGTCGATAGATGAGTTTAAGAAGACCTGCAAAGAACCAACCTGAAAATTTTGAATTTAACCCCTCTTCATTAGAGGCCGCAAAAAGTATTGTTGCGAAATATCCAGAAGGTAAACAACAAAGTGCTGTGATGGCATTATTATACATTGCTCAAAAACAAAATGATAATTGGATACCTTTAGCTGCAATGAAATACATCGCAAAATTTTTAAATATGCCATACATAAAAGTATATGAAGTTGCTACTTTCTATAGCATGTATAATTTATCACCAGTAGGTAAATATTTTGTTCAAGTGTGTACCACAACCCCATGCATGATAAGAGGTGCAAATAAATTAGTCGAGGCATGTAAAGAAAAAATTTCAGAGGATGAGTCAGTCCTTTCAAATGATAAAAGTTGTTCATGGATGGAAGTTGAGTGTCTTGGTGCATGTGTTAATGCACCGATGATGCAAATTAATGATGACTATTATGAAGATCTTGATAAAGAAAAAACTTTAAAAATTTTAGATAAAATTCTTAATGGAGAAAAACCAACACCTGGCTCCTATAGAGGAAGAATAAATAATGAACCAGAAAATAATAGAAAAACATTAATGGATTTAAAAAATGCTTAAGGATCAAGATAGAATTTTTCAAAACTTATACAATGATTTGGGACCCGACCTAACTTCATCTCAAAAAAGAGGTGATTGGGTTAACACTAAAGAAATAACAGATAAGGGCAGAGACTGGATTATAAATGAAATCAAAGACTCTCAACTTAGAGGAAGAGGTGGTGCAGGTTTTCCAACAGGTTTAAAATGGTCTTTTGCACCTAAAGAGGTCGGCTCTAGACCTCATTATTTAGTCATCAATGGAGATGAGTCTGAGCCAGGCACTTGTAAAGATAGAGATATTTTAAGATTTGAACCTCATAAATTAATCGAAGGTTGTTTGATTGCATCTTATGCAATTCAAGCACATGTTTGTTACATTTATATTAGAGGTGAATATTTTGTAGATGGACAAAAGCTACAAGCGGCAATTGACGAGGCTTATGAAAAAAAACTATTAGGTAAAAACGCTGCAGGCACTGGGTGGGATCTGGATATTTATATTCACTATGGAGCTGGAGCATATATTTGTGGAGAGGAAACTGCATTACTTGAGAGTATTGAAGGAAAAAAAGGTCAACCAAGATTAAAACCTCCTTTTCCAGCACTAATTGGACTTTATGGTTGCCCAACAATAATTAATAATGTGGAAACTATAGCTGTCGTACCAACAATATTAAGAAGAGGTGGGAAATGGTTTGCATCTTTGGGAAGAGAAAAAAATACAGGTACCAAAATTTTTTGTATATCTGGAAATGTAAATAATCCTTGTAATGTTGAGGAAGAAATGAACATTCCATTAAAAGAACTAATCGAAGTACATGCTGGTGGTGTCATAGGTGGCTGGGATAATTTACAAGCTGTTATACCTGGTGGATCATCAATGCCATTAATACCAAAAGATAAATGTGAGACTTTGACTATGGACTTTGACTCATTAATGGCTGAAAAAAGTGGATTAGGAACAGCTGGTGTAGTTGTGATTAATAAAGATCAAGACATTATAAAATGTATGGCTCGAATAGCGAGATTTTACAAACATGAAAGTTGTGGCCAATGCACACCTTGTAGAGAAGGTTCGGGTTGGATGTGGAGAATGCTTGAAAGAATGGCAAAAGGAGAAGCGTCCAAAGATGAGATAGACATGTTGGGTGATGTTACAAAACAAATAGAAGGTCATACGATTTGTGCATTTGGCGAGGGTTCTTCTTGGCCAGTTCAAGGTTTATTAAGACATTTCA
>CACHSP010000025.1 GCA_902582605.1 uncultured Pelagibacteraceae bacterium
CTTTTTATTCCTTTTGCTACATCGCCCATAAGGCTAGAAATTTTTCCTCTACCAAATAATAATACCACAAGTATTACAACGATTGCTATTTGCCAAATTCCAATGCTCATAGAAAACTTATAACCTTTTTATCAATAATTGAAAAGTCTAATTTGTAGGCTTAGTTCTTCTCATCAGAGTCAAGAGTGCTACTTAACATTTCATCAATATTTGAATAAATGTCCTCTTTTTTATCATCTTGTTTTTCTTTATAGAATTTTCCAGTACCAAAAATAGCGTTATCAATATTGGTACTATCAATTAAACCTGCAGCTCCAAGTTCGTCTACTGTTGGTAAATCAGATAATTTTTGCAAATTAAAATGGCTTAAAAAATCATCCGTCGTGACATATTGAATAGGTCGACCAGGGACATTTTTTCGTCCACCAGGTTTAACCCAATTTAATTCCATTAAAATTTCTAATGTGTTTGTTCCAAAAGCTACTCCTCTTATTTCTTCTATCTCTGCTCGAGTAACTGGTTGATGATAAACAATTATAGCAAGAGTTTCTATTGCAGCTTTTGATAATTTTTTTTCAACAGTTTTTTCTTGGGTCATTAAATTTGAAAGATTAGGTGAGGTTCTAAAGGACCATTTTTTAGAAATACAAACTAAGTTAATACCTCGATTTGAATATTCAGCTTGTAATTTTAACAAAATTTTTTCGACATCTGTTTTTTTAGATATCTTATTTTCAATAGTTTCAATATCTAATGGTTCTGCAGCAGCAAAAACAATACCTTCAATTTCCTTTTCAATTGAAGATAATTTAGTTGGAAAATTAATAATATTATCTTTTTTCTTAATCTTTTTTTTTATCATTTGTTTTCTTTTATATAAATATCATCAAAAAGGTTTTCTTGTTTTATGCTAAGGTTGCCCTCCTTGACTAACTCAAGAGACCCTGCAAATATTCCTGCTTTACCAGTTCGTTTATATTTTGATCCACTTTTAAAATTTTTCGGTATTAAATCATCTAATTTTTTCCAATCCATTAATTTTCCAAAAAAATCTTTTATAGTTTTTATACCTTCTTCTGTTGTAAAAACTGGTAATTTTGGAATATTAATTCTCTGAAAATCTTTAGTCATAATTATAGTGGAGTATGTTTTCATGAGGTCAAATAAATTTAATTTATACTCACTATTGTAGATGGGCCTTATGCCTGCTCTCATACCTCTAGTTCTAATTTCTCTTCCTAATCTTTTTCTTTTAAGCATCTGTTCAGATAATAACCTTATTAATTCGAGTTTCTTAAGTTGAAGTTTTAATTTTTCAGCTACTTCTTGAACTTTAAATTCTTCTTCAGGGGTACCTGGTAATAGTAATTTTGATTTTAAATATGCTAACCATGTTGCCATTAGTAAGTATTCTGAAGCAATCTCTAAATTTAATTTTTTTTCTTGAGTAATAAAATCATGAAACTGATCTGCTAATTTTGTAATGGATATATCCTCTAGATTAACTTTTTGAGCTTTTGCAAGATCTAAAAGAACGTCTAATGGTCCATTATAATTTTCAACATCTACTTTAAAAAGTTCAGAATCGTTTTCAATCATCAATCAATATTAACTTAAAATTTTGTAAAATTGTGATGTTTTTTTAATGATAAAAGGATTTATCAATGGTGAATTATTTCCTATAATTTTCATTTCATTTAAATTTCCATTACAATGTAAGGCTAAATTACAACCTGCACTAAACGTTTTGATTGTATTTTCTTTTAAATTACCCTTAAGACTTTTCATGGATAAATCATCAGAAATCAAAATATTTTTAAAACCAATTTTATTGCGAATTAATTTAATAAATTTTTTTGAGTGAGTAACACAATTTTCTTTGTCAATTTGAGTAAAAATTATATGAGCGGTCATAGCAAAAAAAGTTTTTTTATTTTTAAATGGAAGAAAATCTTTCTTGTTTAAATAACTCAATTTTTTATTAACCATCGGAGTAAAATGGTGACTATCTACTTTTGCAAGACCATGTCCTGGGATATGCTTTATGATTGTTCCAATACCATTTTGATGGAAATAATTGATACAATAATCTCCTATTTTAGATACAATTTTGGGATTATTCGAAAAAGATCTATTCCCAATGATATTTGATGCACCTTTAATTCTTAAATCTAAGACCGGGGAAGTATTAATATTAATACCAAGAGATTTTAATAAATATGAAGTTTTATCAATAAATAATTTATAATAAAATTTAAATTCATCTACATTTTTAACGTATTTTTTTCCAAAAAATTCTGAAGTCAAATTATCGAATGATATAATATTTTTTAACCGATTAACTTTACCCCCTTCTTGATCAATTAAAATAGGATATTTTTTATCATTGAATAATTTTCTTATTGACGTGGTGAGTTTTAGCGTTTGATCAATATTTTTAATATTTCTTGTAAATAAGATAACTCCCCAAGGTTTATATTTTTTAAGAAATGACTTTTCTTTTGCTGAAAGTTTTGTTGATTTGATACCAACAATAAAAGATCGACGTTTATTCATTATTTTCTAATAATTTCCAAAAATTAAATTTTTTCTTTTTTTTATTGTTTGTTTGCTCGACGTATTCAATAATATTTTTCGTATCATCCTCTAAAATTGGTAATTTTTCTGAGTAAGTATTTATCTTATTTTCAATATTGTTGAGTGATCTATAAGATTTTTTTTTATAGGCATCAGAAAAATAATATTTTGCTGTAAAAAAAATAAAAAGACCAATAATAAAGACGAAAATGATATATTTGATTTCTTTAAACATTACATTTTTTCAGGAGCAGACACGCCTACGATATTCATTCCGGATTTAACAACATTTGATATAAGTTTTAATAAAACTAATTTGTCATTCGATATCTTCTTATTCTCATTTATAAATCTTTTTTCAGGATTATCTTTTCCCAAGTTCCAATAAGAATGAAATAGAGAGGCTAGTTCATAAAGATATACTGGAATTCTATGTGGTTCTAGCTTCTTACTTGATATTTCGATACACTTAGGCCACTCAGATATTTTTTTTAAGATGTTTATTTCATGGTCAGAATATTCAAAATTATATTCATCAATCTTTAAATCTTTTTTTAAATCTATTTCCAGATGTCTAAAAACAGATGAAATTCGAGCATAACAATATTGTACATAATACAAAGGATTGTCTTTTGATTTTTCAATTACATTATCAAAATCAAAATCAAGTTCGACATCATTACTTCTGTTCAACATGATAAAACGTGTAGCATCTTTTCCAACTTCATTAATCAAATCATCAACAGTTATATAATCACCTTTACGTTTTGACATTTTAAATGGTTTTTTATCCTTTATAAGTTTTACAAGTTGACTAACTTTACAAATAAGTTTTCCTTTAGAGTTCGACAAAGCATCGACTGAGGATGTAATTCTTTTAATATAACCCGCATGATCTGCACCTAAAATATTTATTAAGTAGTCAAACTTTCTATCCAATTTATTTTTGTGGTAGGCAACATCACTGGCAAAATAAGTCCAAGCTCCATCAGATTTTTGTAACGCTCTATCTTTGTCATCACCAAAATCAGTTGATTTAAAAAGTAATTGTTCTCTTTCAACCCAATTATTATCGTCCTCACCAGCTGGAGCTTTAATTTTAC
The DNA here is from genome assembly GCA_902582605.1 of uncultured Pelagibacteraceae bacterium. Classification (GTDB taxonomy): domain Bacteria; phylum Pseudomonadota; class Alphaproteobacteria; order Pelagibacterales; family Pelagibacteraceae; genus Pelagibacter. Next base: position 3,681 of record CACHSP010000025.1, read on the forward strand.
CTTTATAAACAAATTTATTTTTTTGAAGATTTTCTACTACTTTTTCAACTTCTTGATTAAGCACTAATTTTTTTTCACTTACAAAATTATCGTGAATTATACCAAGGCTACTAAGATTTTTTTTTATTAATTTTATTGCCTCGTCTATAGACAGGCTCGTTAATTGTTCAGATATTGGATCATAATTAGTAAAATCTATTTTTGGATTTGAAGAAATGATATTATTAGCAAATTCAATCAAATATTCACCAGGATAAAGATCTTCATTATCTGTTGGAAAAGTTTCATTAAATTTGATTTCTCTTATTCTAAAATATACTGATTTTGTGAAATTAATTATCTGATTGCCATAGTCATTTACATAATATTCTTTAGTAACTTTATGATTATTAAATGATAAAACATTTGAAATTACATCTCCTAAAATAGCACCTCGGCAATGACCCACATGTAAAGGCCCTGTTGGGTTGGCAGAAACAAATTCAATTAAATAATTTTTCTTTTGCTCATTTGTATTTATTCCAAATGTTTTAGCGTTCTTAATAATTTCTTTTGAAAAATTTGTCCAAAACTCAGGTTGAAATTTAATATTTATAAATCCAGGTTTTACGATTGATACCTCCTTTATTGACTTGTCTTCATTTTCAAGACTCTTTGCTAAGGTTTCAGCTAATTCCAAGGGGGGCTTTTTATTTATTTTTGACAAAACCATTGCAACATTTGTAGAAATGTCACAATTAAATTTCTCAGGTGGAATTTCTGTGTTTATTCCATCTAAATTATCTGGCAAAATTATTTTACCCTTTTTCGATAAATCTAAAATAATTTTTTTTATTTTTTCTAAGTATTGATCAAAAATGTTCATTTGATATCGTTATAAAGGTTGATAGCATATCTGTC
>CACHSP010000026.1 GCA_902582605.1 uncultured Pelagibacteraceae bacterium
TAATTATGAGAGATAATATAATAAACATCACATTTCGTTCTACTTTTAAAGCTGAGAATAAAGAACTATTAGTATCAGCCCAACTATACACAAAATCATTAGGGAATATTTTTTGAACAATCTCTTTTTGATTTTCAATATTTTGTGGATCCTTTAAATAAACTTCTAACTTTCTGTCTTTTTTTGAAAGATTCATAAATTCATCCAAAGTATCAATATTGATAAATGCTACATTATTATCGAAATCTGCTAAGCCACTTTCAAACAATGAAACAATAGTAAAAGATTTTTTCTTTGGAATACTGCCAATAATTGTATCTACACCTGATGATGACATTATTGATACATCATCACCGAGCTTAAGATTCAGTGTAAAACTTAACTCTTTTCCTAAAGAAATGTAGTTACCTGTTAAGTTGCTTTTATTCCCAACAAATGTTTTGTCTTTTATTATCTTTAGTTTAGGAAAATCTTTTCTTGAATAACCTCTCAAAATAATACCTTTAGAGGTGTCTTTTTTAATAATTATCGCTTCTCCTGAATTGCTTAATATCATTTCACTCGCGATAAGATTGAGATTAGTATTCTTTAATTTATCAATTTGAATTTGATTTTCATAAGTATCAACAGTTATATGTGCATTAAAACCAACTATCTTATTTATTAACTCTGATCTAAATCCATTCATTACTGACATAACAATAATTAGAACTGCAACACCTAGGCTTATTCCAATAAATGAAAAGATAGATATCACATTTAAAAAGCCATCTTTTTTTCTAGCTTTTAAAAATCTAAATGTAATTTCTTTTTCTAAAGTTGAAATCAATTGTGAGCTTTTTCTTTATTAATAATCTTAATAATTTCTTTTAAATTAATTTTTTGAGTTTCTTTGTTTATTTCTTTAAATTCAAATAAATCACCTTCTGTTTGTTTTCCAATAATTATTTGATATGGAGCTCCAATTAAATTCATTTTTTTTATTTTTGAGGATAAGTTCTCATCAGTATCATCAATAATCACATCGATATTATTTTGATTTAACTCAAGACTTATTTTGTTTGCTTTATCAAGTGCAGATGTATCATTTTTATTAATCATAGGAATTATCGCAATATCATATGGTGCAACAGAAATTGGCCATTTCATGATTTCATTTTTTTCATCATATTTTGCCTCTATAATTGCTCCTACTAATCTTGAAACTCCTATTCCATAGGAACCCATTTTTACATAATCTTTTTTACCCCCAGGTAAATCGACTGCTGCTTCCATTGGTTTGGAATATTTATCTCCAAAATAAAAAATATGACCAACCTCTATACCTTTTGTTTTCAATCTATTTTTCTCTGAAACTTTTTCATTAAACTCATCTTCCTTAAATTTATCATCAGTAACAGAATAAAATTTTTCATATTGATTTCTCATTTCTAGTAGAGATTTAACATCAAGTTTTGTTCCTTCAAAATTCAAGTCAAATATTCTTTTATCAGCATAAATTTTACTCTCTCCAGTTTCTGCTAGGATAATAAATTCATGAGAAAGATTTCCACCTATCGGTCCTGTATCGGCTGCCATTGGTATTGCTGTAAGATCTAATCTTTTAAAAGTTTTTAAATAAGATAAGAAAAATTTATTATAAGAAAACAACGCATCTTCATCTGCAACATCAAAAGAATATGCATCCTTCATGTAGAATTCCCGACATCGCATAATTCCAAATCTTGGTCTGATTTCATCTCTAAATTTCCATTGAATATGATAGAGAAGTTGAGGTAATGATTTGTATGATTTTATTGAAGATCTAAAAATATCGGTTACTAATTCCTCATTTGTTGGTCCATAAAGCATTTCTCGATCTTGACGATCTTTTATTCGTAACATTTCTTCACCATAATCTTCATAACGTCCACTCTCTTTCCAAATCTCGCTAGATTGTATTGTTGGCATTAGTATTTCTTGTGCACCTATTTTATTTTGCTCTTCTCTCACAATTTTTTCAATTTTTTTCATTACTTTAAAACCAAGGGGCAACCAAGAGTATATGCCTGTTGAAGATTGTTTTATCATTCCAACTCTTAACATTAGCTGGTGAGACTTTATTTTTGCTTCTGAGGGATTATTTTTTAAAATAGGAATAAAAGATTTAGAAATATGCATGTTAGATGATTATATTTCTTAAATTTAAATATTCAAATTTCATTAATAAATAAATAGCTATGAATATAATTGTTGTTATTCCAGTACAATAAAGGAATTTTTTTAACATTTTAGGATTTTCTGGTGAACCAGGATCTTCACCATCTACTTTAACTATTTTTTTTCTTTCAACATCTATTGGTAAAATCGCAAAAAAAACAATCCACCAGATAATAATGTAGATTATAGCTAAGCCAGTTGGACTCATTAAATCCTTACTAAATTGATATTAGTATATGGTCTTTTTCCTGTTTTTTCTTTTGTAAATTTTCTACAAGCAATTTTAAGAGCATCTATTAAATTACTTTCTTGCTGTCTGCTTCCAAGTTTAAAGGATCTTGTTGTTTTTTCAATTTCATCTTCTAACCCATAAAGAAATTCATCTTTTTCATAAATGGGCAAACCTCTAAATGTTGTGACAGGGTTATTATGGATATTTCCTTTAGGTGTAATTAATATAGTGACTTCCAAATATCCATTGCTACTTAAATTTTTTCTATCTTTGATTGATTGAGAATCCTCCTCTACACTCACATTTCCATCTAAATACAATCTTCCGCTAGGCGCTTTATCATATACCTCAGGTGCTTCACCAGGGTATAGCTTGACTATATCACCATTTTCAACTTGAACCGGATGAGGTACTTGCATTTCTTTAGCAAAATTTATGTGTTCTATCATGTGTCTGTGCTCTCCATGAACAGGAATTACACATTTTGGTTTAACCCATTGATACATATCTTTAAGATCCTCACGATTTGGATGTCCAGAGACGTGTATAAATTCTGTTTCTTCTGAGATAACCTCAATTCCATCTTTAACTAACTGGTTGTGTAATTTATAGAGTTTTTTCTCATTTCCTGGAATTATCTTTGATGAAAAGATTACTGCATCACCTTTTTCAATAAAAACATCAGGATGTGTGTAATTTGATATCCTCATCATTGCACCCATTGGTTCACCTTGGCTTCCTGTGCACAAATAAACTATTTTTTCTCTAGCAAAATTTTTTGCTTCTCTTGGATCAATTGGATCAATGGTATTTTGTAAATATCCACATTGTCTTGCTGCTTTATAAATTCTATGCATAGATCTTCCAACTAGTGAAATTTGTCTTCCAGTTTGTTCAGCGCAATAAAAGGCTGTCTCCATTCTAGCAACGTTAGAAGCAAACGATGTCACAATAATTCTTTTTTTTAATCGACCCATTATATTTAATAAATTTTTTCTTACATCTAACTCTGAGCCTGATCTGCCAGCACTAAAAACATTTGTAGAGTCACAAATCATTGCTAATACACCTTCATCACCTATTTCTTTTAATCTTTTCGCATTTATTTCGTCACCTATAAGGGGATTTGGGTCAACTTTCCAGTCACCAGTATGTAAAACCACACCCGCAGGAGTTTTAATTCTTAATCCATTAGGTTCTAAAATAGAATGGGTTAAAGTAATGTACTCGATTTCAAAATCTTCCAATAGCACATTTCCATTTAATTCTACTATCTGTAAATCTTTTGTTATATCGATGTGTTTTTCTTTAAATTTTTCCTTAATTAATACAGCGGTAAATGGAGTTGCGAAAATCTTACATTTTAATTTTGGCCATAAGTGTGCAATTGCTCCAATATGATCTTCATGTGCGTGTGTTAGTATTATTCCTAATAGATTATCTTTTCTTTCAACAATAAATCCAGGATCTGGATATATAAGATCAATACCTGGTATAGTATCATCTGCAAAAGTTACTCCAATATCTACCATTATCCATTTATGATTTCCAGGCTTACCATAACCAAAAAGATTCATGTTCATTCCAATTTCACCTGAACCTCCTAGTGGACAAAATAATAATTCTTTTTTCATTTATTTTATTAACTTAGCAATTTTAATTAATCCTTTAATTGTGATATCTTTATTTTGTATTACACGAGTCTTTAATGATTTTCTAAACAAATCAGAGTAACCACCAGTAATTACAAGTTTGAAAGATTTTCTAGTTTCTTTCTTAATCAAATTAATAATATTGTCAATTAGTCCTATATAACCCCAAAAAAAACCTGAACGCACTGCCGAAATTGTATTGTTGCCAACTATATTTCTTATCTTCTTTAAATTTATTTGAGGTATCAATGAGGCTTTATCAGACAAAGTAT
>CACHSP010000027.1 GCA_902582605.1 uncultured Pelagibacteraceae bacterium
GAAATTTTATAAAAAGTTTTTTAAACAAATTGAAAAATTGTTGAAAGATGATGGAGTTTCGTTAATTCACACTATTGGGTCTGTTAACCCACCAAGAGATCCTCATCCTTGGATTACAAAATATATTTTTCCTGGTGGTTATACACCAAGCTTAAGTGAAGTAACGAATCCTATTGAAAAAGCTGGCTTAATTGTAACCGACATTGAAGTTTTAAGACTTCACTATGCTCATACTTTAAGACACTGGAAAGAAAACTGTTTAAAAAATAAAGATAAAATAATCCAAATGTTCGATGAAAAATTTTTTAGAATGTGGGAGTTTTATCTCGCTGGTTGTGAAATGGCATTTAAGTGGGGTGATCAAGTTGTTTATCAATTTCAACTCACTAAAAATTATAGATCAACCCCTGTGACTAGAGACTATATTTATCAATAAATTATTGATAGAATTATTTCTTCTCAGAAATGAAAAAAAAACAAAAAAAATCAAAAAAAAAAAGAAAAGTATTAAAAAAAGTCAAATCCTATAAGTTTCAAAGAAAAGGTAAAAAAACAAAAAGGGTTGTTAAAAGATTTAAAAAAAAAAGAGTTATTAAAAAAAGGAAAAAGAAGGTTAAAAAATTAAAAAAAACTAATCATTTAAAACAAATTAAAAAAACTCAAAACGAAAGTATAGTTTTAAAATTAGTTAAATTACAGCTATCCCTAAAACCTCAATTCAATTTTAAATTTAATTTTAGTTTAGAAAAACATATTCAAGGTTTCTTTGACAAAATTTCAGAGACAATTTCAAGTTATAAAGTTTTAAAACGTGATGAAAAAAGAAGAATTAAGATAGAAAAAATTGAAAGAGAAAGGGTAGAAAAAATTGAGTTGGCTAAACAAAAAGAGGAAGAACAAGCTCTCAGAGTTAAACTAAAAGAACAAACACTTAAAGAAGAAGCTAGATTAGAAAAACAACGAGTAAAAGATATAAAATTATTCCTAAGAAAAGAGCAAGCACTTTTGAGAATTGAGCAAGCTGAAAAACAAAAACAGTTTTTAAAACAATTAAGACTAGATAAACAAATTGAAAAATTCAGAATTAGAGAAGTCAAGGAACTAGAAAAACTTGAGAAAATTTCTTTAAAAGAAAAAAGAGAAGACTATGCAGGTTTACAAGAAAGAATTGATAAACTTAAGGAAAAATATCGATTACTTCGAGATCAAAAAATTAAAGAAAGAGTTGAAGCATTAGGGGTCAAACTTCAAGGTGATGAAGATAGAGAAACCTTATTAGAAAAAGAAAAAGAATATACTTTAGCAAGACAAAAAATTGAATTTGCATTAGAAAGTTTTTACAGAAGTGCAAGTAGCCTAGTATTTCAGTTAAATAAAAGACATATCACCCGCGACATGTCTATTTTTCGTTGTATAGACAGAAGATTTGAAACAGGTGAAGTTTTTATTAAATGGGATGAGTCACAAGATGATGACTGGTTATTATTAATTTATATTAAAAATAATTCTCCAGATGAAGGAATTGTTATTGAAGATAAAACTAATCCTGAAAAAAATCTTTCACATGAGTTTAGAAATGTAGATATCTTCAAAGCCTCAGATACAATGGTAGATTCTTTAACGCAACTCATTGCAAGGAAAAGAGCCAAAAATAATAATTAAACATTTATATTAAATTAGGTATTATCTGTTATGATTTTAGGATCTGCTTTTTTAATAATTTTATATTTAATTTTCAGATACATTATTGCGTGGATCACATATTTTAATAACTTAGATCCAAGACTCGGTGATAGTACATGGAGGTTTACGTATGATTATCCAGTAGTCGGTGAGAGAGATATCTCTGATTTGGATGATAAGGACTTTGTTAGATTAAGAAGAAAAAAGAATAAAGTTATTTTATTAATGTACTCAATAGTCTTAGTGATGTTTGTATCTTCTATGTCTCTATTAAGTAAATTTTTGTTATTTTTTACAAGTTAGATTTTTTAAGTTGCTTTTTATTTTTCAAGTAAAGAAAAAAAGCTACTATTTCATATACAATTGTAAATATATTAAAGATGATTGGTAATTTAAAAAATTTATAAAGAAATCTATATTTTGGCATTTTTTTCCATAATAATAAAAAAGCTTCTGCACCTCCAAATACTTTTTCACCATCTTTGACATGCAGTCTTCTCAAAAGTTGTTTACTATCTTTAGAAGTTTCTTGTTCAGCTAATTCATTATCTGTAATATCAACCCAATCAATTTCCTCTATTTCTTCCTTCTTATAGAGATCAATTTCTGCCTTACAAATTTTACAAGAATCATTAAAATAAACTTTCATAATTAGATGTTTTATTACTAATTTGTCCCATATATGTACATGCGTAAAATACTCTAGTTGAAAAATCTTTGAAACAATCTATTTAATGTCTTCTATGAGTAATTTCTTTGAAAAATCTGACCTATCAAGAAGTGAGGCTGAAAATATTATTTCGGATACTCTTCAAAAATGTGATGATGGTGAGTTGTACTTAGAAAATTCTAAATCTGAGTCAATTTTACTAGATGATAATAAGATAAAAAATTCTAGTTATAATTCAGATTTAGGATTTGGGTTTAGAGCCATCTACGATGAAGTAGTTGCTTATTCTCACTCTAATGAAATTTCAAAAAACTCCTTAAAGCAATCTTCAGAAAATTTAAAATCGACACTTAAATCTGTCAAAGGTACCTATAATTATGAAATTCCTAAATCTAATAAGAAATATTATGAAAACATCAACCCTATTGAACAAAAATCTCTTAATGAAAAAATTAAAATACTTAATGAAGTAAATAATTATTTGCGTTCAAAAGATGATAACATTAAACAAGTTACTGCTAATTTTTTGGGAG
>CACHSP010000028.1 GCA_902582605.1 uncultured Pelagibacteraceae bacterium
GCCAATGTTGTTATGCGTTGGTGCGATTAATACTTTTTTAATTGATAAAAAATTAAGAGGATATGTTTCAATTAATGTTCAATCTGGCGAAGCTTTGGACACCCACTCTTTTGCAACATTAATAGGTGTTGGAGCAACAACAGTTAATCCATATATAGCTTTTGATAGTTTATATCAAAGGCATGAGAAAAAGTTATTTGGCCAGTATAGTTTTGATGAATGTGTTAAAAGATATATCAAATCAGTGAATGCAGGATTATTAAAAATCATGTCAAAAATGGGTATATCTGTTTTAAGTTCGTATAGAGGTGGATGTAATTTTGAAACTGTTGGTCTAAGCAGATCAATAGTTGATGATTATTTTCCAGGAGTGACTTCAAAAATTTCTGGTATTGGATTGTCAGGAATTGAAAAAAAAATACGTGCAATACATAAAGAGGCATTTGAAAGCACCGATACAGTTTTACCTATTGGTGGGATTTATAGATACAGAAAAAATGGAGAAACACACCAATATCAGGGCAGATTAATCCATTTATTACAAAGTGCTGTAGGATCAAACTCGTATACAGCTTATAAAAAATATGCTGAGGGAATATATAACTTGCCACCAATTAACTTAAGGGATTTGATAGATTTTAGAAAAAAAAAATTAGGACCATCTATTCAAATTTCTGAGGTTGAACCAATAGAAAAAATACTAAAAAGATTTGGAAGTGGAAGTATGTCTCATGGAGCATTGTCTAAGGAGGCACACGAAACATTAGCTATTGGGATGAATAGAATTAAAGGTGCATCCTGTAGTGGTGAAGGTGGTGAAGATGCAAATAGATTTAAGATCATGGACTCTGGTGATAGTGCAAATTCGAGAGTAAAACAAATTGCGTCAGCAAGATTTGGTGTAACAGTAAATTATTTAAACAATTGTAATGAAATTGAGATAAAAATTGCTCAAGGTGCAAAACCTGGTGAAGGTGGCCAATTACCAGGATTCAAAGTAACAGATGAGATTGCCAAGCTAAGACATTCAACACCAGGTGTAACATTAATTTCCCCACCTCCGCATCATGATATTTATTCAATTGAAGATTTAGCGCAGCTCATTTATGATTTAAAACAAATCAATCCTAAGGCAAGAATTGGGGTTAAATTAGTTGCATCTTCTGGCGTTGGTACTATTGCAGCCGGTGTTGCAAAAGCAAAAGCTGATATAATTTTAATTTCAGGACATAATGGAGGAACCGGAGCTACACCTCAAACAAGTGTAAAATACGTTGGTATTCCATGGGAGATGGGACTAACGGAGGCCAATCAAGTTTTAACATTAAATAATTTAAGACATAAAGTTACTTTAAGAACCGATGGAGGTATTAAAACTGGAAGAGATGTTGTTATCGCAGCAATGATGGGTGCAGAGGAGTATGGTGTAGCAACTACCGCCTTAGTAGCGATGGGTTGTATTATGGTAAGACAATGTCATTCTAATACTTGTCCTGTAGGAGTATGTACGCAAGATGAAAAATTAAGAGAAAAATTTACTGGAACTCCTGATAAAGTTGTAAATTTATTTACATTTATTGCTACAGAGGTAAGAGAAATTTTAGCTTCACTTGGTTTTAAATCTTTAAATGAGGTTATTGGTCGAACTGATTTATTAATGCAGGTAAGTAAAGCCTCACCTAATCTAGATGATTTAGATCTTAATCCATTATTCGTCCAAGCAGACCCCGGCAATAATAAGAGGTATTGTGAGATATCAGAAATTAATCAAGTTCCTGATACACTAGATCAAGAAATTTGGCCTCAAATAGAAAAGGCTTTAGAGAATTCAGAAAAAATAAATAACGAGTTTTTAATTAAAAATACTAATAGAGCTGTAGGTACTAGAATTTCACATCACTTATATAAAAAATATGGTTATGAAAAATTAGAGGAAAATTTTTTAACTCTAGATTTTAAAGGTTCAGCTGGACAATCGTTTGGTGCATTTACAGCAAAAGGACTTAAACTTAATTTAAAAGGTGATGCAAATGATTATGTTGGGAAAGGTTTGTCGGGAGCAACCATTTCAATAAAACTACCTGATGAAAGCAATTTAATTTCGAGTGAGAATACTATAATCGGGAACACAGTTCTTTATGGGGCAACATCTGGAAAACTTTTTGCAGCTGGTCAAGCTGGTGATAGATTTGCCGTAAGAAATTCTGGTGCCATAACTGTTATCGAGGGTTGTGACTCAAATGGTTGTGAATATATGACCGGTGGTACAGCAGTAATTCTTGGAGATGTTGGAGATAATTTTGCAGCCGGCATGACTGGGGGGATGGCTTTTATTTACGATAAATCAAAGGAATTTGAAAAAAAAGTTAATCCGGACTCAGTTGTATGGCAAAATGTTGAAACTGAGTATTGGTCAAAATTTTTAAAAGAATTGGTACTCGAACATAGTAATGAAACAGAGTCCAGTTTATCTAAAAAAATAATTGATGACTTCGAAAACGAGTTAAAGAATTTTGTACAGGTTTGTCCAAAAGAAATGATAGATAAGCTTAAAAATCCAATCTCTACAAAAACAAAAATAAAAAAAGTTAGTTAATTATTAATTT
>CACHSP010000029.1 GCA_902582605.1 uncultured Pelagibacteraceae bacterium
CTCCTTAGTTAAAGCAATCTTCAAAACTTCATCAGCATACTCAACAGGAGTTATTTTAATTTCATCAATTATTTTTTTTGGCATATCAACCAAATCTTTCTCATTTTCTTTTGGAATTAAAACCTCTTTGATTCCTGCTCTATGTGCTGCAATAAGTTTTTCTTTTAAACCACCAATTGGTAATACTTGACCTGTTAAAGTAACTTCACCTGTCATTGCAACATCTCTTTTAACTGGAATGTTTGTTATAGAAGATACTATTGAAGTAACCATCCCAATTCCTGCAGATGGACCATCTTTTGGTGTAGCACCCTCTGGAACGTGAATATGAAAATCTTTTTTCTCAAACAATGGAGGTATTATTCCATATTCTAAACATTTAGATCTAACAAAAGATTTTGCAGCTTTAACCGACTCTTGCATTACATCTCCAAGCTTACCTGTTATTTGCATTCTTCCTTTTCCTGGCATTGTAGCAGTTTCGATTTTTAAGATTTCTCCACCATATTCAGTCCATGCCAATCCAGTAACTATTCCTACTCTATTTTCAGTTTCCAATTCACCTGATTTAAACTTGGGAACACCTAAAAAATCTGACAAATTTTCTTTATTGATCTTGACTTCTTTTTCCTCTCCAGAAACAACTTTCTTAACTACTTTTCTAGCAACTTTAGAAATTTCTCTCTCTAGATTTCTAACACCAGACTCCTTTGTGTAACTTCTGATAATTTCTTGGATGATATCATTTTGTAAACTCATCTCTTTTTCTTTAACACCATTATCTTTAATTTGTTTTGGTAATAAATATTTGTTTGCAATATTTATTTTTTCATCTTCCGTATAACCTGCGAGTCTTATAACTTCCATTCTATCTAATAAAGGTGGAAGAATATTTAAAGTGTTTGCCGTTGTAACAAACATAACATCAGATAAATCATAATCAACTTCAAGGTAATGATCGTTAAAAGTTGTATTTTGCTCAGGATCTAATGCTTCCAGTAATGCTGAAGATGGGTCACCTCGATAATCATTACCAATTTTATCAATCTCGTCCAAGAGAATTAACGGATTTTTTGTACCAGCTTTTTTCATCATTTGGATTATTTTACCAGGTAAAGAACCTATGTATGTTCTTCTATGTCCTCTTATTTCCGCCTCATCTCTCATACCACCTACTGACATTCTTACAAATTCTCTGTTAGTAGCTTTTGCTATTGATTTTCCTAAGGATGTTTTACCTACGCCAGGAGGACCAACTAAACATAATATAGGACCTTTGATTTTTTCCATTCTTTTTTGAACAGCTAAAAATTCAATAATTCTCTCTTTTACTTTTTCTAGACCAAAGTGATCTTTATCCAAAATTTCTAAAGCTTTCTTAAGATCTATATCTACAGCACTTTTTTTATGCCATGGAAGTTCTGTCATCCAATCTAAATAATTTCTTACAACTGTCGCCTCAGCTGACATTGGGCTCATATTTTTTAATTTTTTTAATTCCTGCAAACATTTCTTTTCAACCTCTTTAGGCATTCTCGCTTTAATTATTGCTTTATTAAGGCTAGTATTTTCATCTTTTCCATCTTCAATTTCACCTAACTCTTTTTGGATAGCTTTCAGTTGTTCATTTAAATAATATTCTCTTTGAGTTTTTTCCATTTGCGTTTTAACTCTGCCACGAATTCTTTTTTCAACACCAATTATGCTTGTTTCATTCTCCATTATCTTAATTATTGCATTTAATCTTTTCTTAACATCTATGGTCTCGAAAATTTGTTGTTTTTCTGAAATAGTTGCAGTTATATGTGATGCAATATTATCGGCAATCTGAGAAGGGTCTTTTAATTGTTTGATAGAATTAATAGTTTCATTAGAAATTTTTTTATTAATTGATGTTAACTTTTCTAATCTTCTCAAAGCTGTTGCAGCTAGCGGATATAGATCTTCATCTTTAGTTATCAAGTCATTATAGTGAGTAAATTCACAAGTAATGAATTTTTCATTGTCTTTAAAATCTAAAATCTTAACTCTTTTAACTCCTTCCACTAAAACTTTAACAGTTCCATCTGGTAATTTTAAAAGTTGAAGAATACTACCCTCACAACCATACATAAAAATGTCTGTCTTTTTTGGGTCATCTATTTCTGAGTTCTTTTGAGTTACTAAAATAATCTTTTTATCTTTTTTCATTACTTCATTAAGTGCAGAGATAGATTTATCTCTTCCTACAAAGAGAGGAATTACCATACTTGGAAATACCACTATGTCTCTTAGCGGTAACAAAGGTAATGAAATTTTAACGTCCATGAGTAAGAATATGGATATTATAATTTATATTGCAATACCTTTTTCTTATTTATTAAGGATATTACGCCGCTGAGGTCTTGCTAGGCTTTGATTTATCGTCCGATTCTGAATGAACTATTATTGGTTGAGATTGCCCTTTTACAGATGCAGCATCAACTATGACC
>CACHSP010000030.1 GCA_902582605.1 uncultured Pelagibacteraceae bacterium
CTTCAAGACCAGTCAACAGGATGGAATAGCGGATATAAATCTGGAAAAGGTGTTGATACAATAAGTAGTGGTATTGAGGGTGCTTGGACTCAAAATCCAATTCAATGGGATATGGGTTATTTGGATTGTTTATATGGGCATGAGTGGGAGCTTACAAAAAGCCCAGCTGGTGCTCACCAATGGACTCCGAAGAAAAATGGGCAAGAGATTAAAATGGTTCCTGATGCACATCAAAAAGGTGTGCTTCATCCACCTATGATGCAAACAACTGACATATCGATGAAAGTTGATCCTAGTTATGGACCTATCACTAAACATTTTCATCAAAATCCAAAAGAGTTTCACGATGCTTTCGCGAGAGCATGGTTTAAATTAACTCACAGGGATATGGGACCAAGAGTTTGCTATCTTGGTAGTGAGGTTCCAAAAGAACAACTTATTTGGCAGGATCCAATTGATAAACCTAAATATAAACTTAAATCAAAAGATATTAAAGATTTAAAAAACAAAATCTCTAAATCAAAAATATCAATTTCAGATTTAGTTTCTACTGCATGGGCTTCAGCATCTACGTTTAGAGGCTCTGATAAAAGAGGTGGTGCTAATGGTGCAAGAATAATGTTGGAACCACAAAAAAATTGGAAAGTGAACAATCCAAAAAAATTATCGGCTGTAATTAAAGCTTTAGAAAAAATTAAAAGCAAATTCGATAGTAAAAAGAAAAGTGTTTCAATGGCAGATTTGATTGTACTAGCTGGTGGTGTTGGAATCGAAATGGCTGCAAAAAAAGCTGGCTATAAAGTTCAAGTTCCATTTTCAGCAGGAAGGGGAGATGCAAGACAAGATCAGACTGATATTAACTCATTTGGTCTTCTAGAACCACAAGCAGATGGTTTTAGAAACTACTTAAATGATGGAGCTTCAAATGTTTCTGCAGAGGAAAAACTTGTTGATAAGGCTCAATTGATGGGTTTAACAGCTCCAGAAATGACTGCACTTCTCGGTGGTATGAGAGTGTTAAACACAAATTTTGATGGCTCAAAACATGGTGTTTTTACTAACAGACCTGGTTCTCTTACTAACGATTATTTCATAAATCTTTTAGACATGAATACGACTTGGAAAGAGGAAGATAAATCTGAACAAACATTTATTGGTAAAGATAGAAAAACTCAAAAAACGAAATGGAAGGCGACAAGAGTTGATTTAATTTTTGGTTCAAATTCTCAACTAAGAGCTCTAGCAGAAGTTTATGCATGTGAAGATTCAGGTGATAAATTTGTTAAAGATTTTATCGCGGCATGGGTAAAAGTTATGAATTCTGATCGATTTGATTTGAAATTAAACTAATTCTATAAAACAGGACAAAAAAATATGGGAACAGCAAATTTTGAGGACTTCTACGAAGTTCCTAATCTCAATTTTGATATATCAAAGTTAAGAAATGATTTGGATAAAGTTTTAAAAGCTAAAAAATTCAATTCTCCTGGGGTTACCCACTTTGGTGCAATACCATTAAACCAAATTCCAAACGATAGAAGTTCTATTGAGGGAAATAATATAAGAGGAAAATATTGGACAATTGCCGATGAAACTGGAAAAGAAGTTTCTCGAGATGTTGATATAGATGAGTCAAAATATACTCAATTAGTTCCTGAATTTGAAAATACTTATTTTAAAGAAGTTTACGACACTTTAAGTAAAAGGTTTAAACTAGGTAGAGTTAGATTATTATTAAAAGAGCCAAGATCGACATTAAGCTGGCATAAAGATCCTGAATGTAGGCTGCATGTACCCATCATAACTAATAAGGGCTGTTCAATGGTAATTGAAAATGTAGCAAAACATCTTCCAGCTGATGGTAAGGTATGGATAACAAATAACACGAAATATCATAATTTTTTTAATGGTGGAGAACAGGCTAGAGTGCACCTAGTTGCTTGTGTGCTTGATAGTCCGTTTAAAAAATAATGGAATTAACAACCGGCATATTCAAAGCTGCTGGACAGATTTACACAAATAATAGAGGTTCAATTTTAAGAACCATTATTTATACGATTGGTCATTTTGCTATAGCTATAACTGTTTTAATGTTTGTTGCTGATGTCAGCTTTATGATAGCACTAACAGACGCAATAGTTGAACCAATAGCTAATTCTATATGGTATTTTATTTTAGATAAGTGGTGGGCGAGTAAATCAAAAAACTCTTAATCTAATACACCCCAAATATTGTCTGTCTTTATCCAACCTTCAAAATCATCCGTATTTATTTTGCACCAAATTCCATTGCATTTTTGAACTATTAGAACTCTTCCACTTTTAATTTTAGCCAATGGTTTAGAAAAATTTGTCGGATTTTCGAATAAAATTTTGTCTTTTGTGGGAATGATTGAATTTATTTTTTTTAATTGAGACCAATGTATCCATCCGCTGTTGTTTTTAAAATCAATTACTCTTCGCCAGT
>CACHSP010000031.1 GCA_902582605.1 uncultured Pelagibacteraceae bacterium
CAGGCAAGATTGAAATATCTTCCTCAAAAAATATGACGACAAAAAGAGATCTGGCTTTAGCATACTCGCCTGGTGTAGCTGCTCCTGTGAGAGCAATCAGTGATAATCCTGAGGCTGCGTTTGATTATACAAGTAAAGGAAACCTTGTTGCAGTAATTAGTAATGGCTCAGCAATTTTAGGTATGGGAAATTTAGGTGCGTTAGCATCTAAACCGGTGATGGAAGGTAAGGCTGTTTTGTTTAAAAGATTTGCTGATATTGACTCTATTGATTTAGAGATAGACTCCGAAAATCCAGATGAAATCATAAATAGTATAAAAAATTTTGCTCCAAGTTTTGGAGGTATTAATCTTGAGGATATTGCTGCTCCGGATTGTTTTATTATTGAGGAAAAGCTAAAAGAAATACTTGATATACCCGTATTTCATGATGATCAGCATGGAACTGCGATTATCACAACTGCAGCACTTATTAATGCTTTGGACATTAGTAAAAAAAAAATTGATAGAGTTAAAATAGTTGTCAATGGTGCCGGAGCTTCGGCTATGGCTTGCGCTAATTTATTTAAAAAGACTGGTGTACCACAAAAAAATATTACAATGGTAGACAGAACAGGAGTCATTTACAGAGGTCGAGATAATTTGAACCAATGGAAATCAAGCCATGCAATTGAAACAAAAGATAGAACTCTAGATGATGCTATTACTAATGCAGATGTTTTTTTAGGCTTATCTGCGAAAGGAGCGTTAACTAAAGACATGGTTAAAAAAATGGCAAAAAATCCAATTATATTTGCATGTGCTAACCCTGACCCAGAAATTACACCTGAGGAAATTGAAGAGGTTAGAGATGATGCAATTATAGCGACAGGAAGGTCAGATTATCCTAATCAAGTAAACAATTTAATAGGGTTTCCATATATCTTTAGAGGTGCATTAGATGTACGATCAAAAACAATTAATGAGGAGATGAAAATTGCAGCTGCACATGCAATAGCAAAATTAGCTAAAGAAGATGTTCCAGATGAAGTCATTGCAGCAATGGGAGGTGAGAGGCCTCACTATGGAAAAGATTACATAATTCCATCAACATTCGATCCAAGATTAATTAGTGTAATACCGGCTGCAGTTGCTAAAGCTGCTATTGATGCTGGAGTTGCAAGAAAAAAAATTGATAATTTTGATGTTTATAAAGATCAACTTAAGCAACGATTAGATCCAACTGTAACAATTATGCAAGGTGTTAATAGCTATATAAAGAAAAAACAAAAAAAAGTTGTTTTTGCTGATGGTGAGGATGAAAATACACTTAAAGCTGCTATAGCTTTTAAAAACTCTGCCCTAGGAATACCCATCCTAGTTGGAAAAGAGGAACTAATTAAAAATCAAATAAAAAAAATTGGTTATAATGAAAATTTTGATATTGAAATTGTAAACTCAAAAGACACAGCCAAAAGAGAAAAATATGTAAAATATTTATTTAAAAAACTTCAAAGAGAAAAGGGAATGTTAGAATGGGATTGTGATAGACTTGTAAGAAACGATAGAGTTATTTGGGCTTCATGCATGGTTGCGTGTCAGGATGCAGATGCGATGATAACTGGGAACACAAGGAGATACTCATCTTCACTAGAAAAAATTATTAAAGTCGTTGATCCAAGACCTGGGGAAATTATGTTCGGGTTAAACCTGGTTGTAAATAGAGGTAAAACAATCTTTATCTGCGATACATCGGTCATAGAGTATCCAGACGCAAAACAATTGGCTGAAATGGCAAAATCAGCAGCGAGGGTTGCAAAATTATTTGGTTTTGATCCAAAAGTTGCTTTTTTATCTCACTCTACTTTTGGGGAGCCAGCTACAGATAGAACAAAAAGACTAAGTGATGCTGTTGAAATTTTAAAAAATGATAAAGTTGATTTTAAATTTGATGGTGAAATGCAGCCAGATGTTGCTTTGGAGGAAATGTATAAAGAACTTTATCCATTTTCAGAAATAGTTGGTAACTCAAATGTATTAATTATGCCCAGCCAACATAGTGCAGCTATTTCCTATAAAATGATTAAGTCAATGAGTAGAGCAAAGGTAATTGGACCTTTATTAATTGGTTTGGGTTTACCTATTGAAATAGCACCTTTGAGATCTTCAACTTCAGATATTTTAAATTTAGCCTCTATTGCAGCTTACTCAGCTGATGTAATTGATTATAAAAAAAATTAGTTAGTTTT
>CACHSP010000032.1 GCA_902582605.1 uncultured Pelagibacteraceae bacterium
TACTATTTCTTGCATCGCCGATACTATCCCAGAATTATCTCCATTCTTATGTTTAATGATTGAGCTATTATATTTGTCTGAAATTTTAATTTTATTTCTATCTTGATAGATTTGATATGAGTAAAAACTGAGCAGAATTAATAACAAAAAGATTAGAACAGATATGAGAAATTTTTTATTTTTTACAAAAAAATCTTTAATTCTCTGATTTCTGGTATTGCTATTTATGATTGCTATATCTTCATCCATAATTAAATCATATTTCGAAGGACATATTGTAATATGCCTCCATTTTTATAATACTCTAGCTCATTTTTAGTATCTATTCTACAGAGTGCTTGGATTGTTTTAATCTCACCTGAAGCATACTTAATTTCTACTTTAACTTTATCAGAAGGATTAATTCCATTTTCAAGATTGATGACACTTATCAATTCTGAACCAATTAATCTTAAATTTTTCCTATCAATATTATCAATAAATTGTAATGGTAAAATACCCATTCCAATTAAGTTAGATCTATGAATTCTCTCAAAACTTTCAGCAATTACAGTCTTTACCCCTAAAAGTTTGGTTCCTTTCGCTGCCCAGTCTCTTGACGAGCCTGTTCCATATTCTTTACCACCAATTACAACTAAATCAGTGCCTCGTTTTTTATATTCAACTACCGCATCATAAATTGGCATCACTTTTTTTTCTGGGTAAAGTGTTGTAAATCCACCTTCTGTGCCAGGTGCCATTTCATTTCGTATTCTAATATTAGCAAATGTTCCTCTCATCATTACTTCGTGATTTCCTCTTCTGGCACCATAAGAATTATAATCTTTGGGTAAAATTTGGTGTTTCATAAAATATTCTCCAGTAGGACTCTCTTTTTGAATGTTACCGGCAGGAGAAATATGATCTGTAGTTACCATATCGCCCAAAATTAATAATGGACGAGCATCATGGATTTTTTTAAAACCTTCTGGTTGATCTGGAAGATTTTCAAAAAAAGGTGGTTTTTTTACATATGTAGAATTTTCTTCCCAATTGTAAATACTACTTTTTTCTGTTTTAATTTGTTGCCATTGTTTTGGTCCCTCAGAAACATTTGAATACCTTTTCACAAACATTTCTGGATTTAAAGATGATTTTAACACATCTTCAATTTCTTTATTTGATGGCCAAATATCCTTCATAAAAATATCTTTGCCATCTTTATCTTTGCCGAAACTATCTTTGTACAAATCAAAATTCATATGACCAGCAAGAGCATAAGCAACAACTAATGGAGGAGAAGCAAGATAATTTGCTTTTATATGTGGAGAAATCCTACCCTCAAAATTTCTATTACCAGACAATACTGAAACCGCATAAATATTTTCTTTTTGAATAGAGTCGACAATCTCATCCGCTAATGGACCTGAATTTCCAATACATGTAGTGCAACCATAACCCACCAAATGAAAACCAAGTTTATCTAAATAAGTATTTAATCCTGCTTTCTCCAAATAGTCTGTAACAACTTGTGAGCCGGGTGCCAATGAAGTTTTAACCCATGGTTTTACCTCTAATCCTAACTCTACTGCTTTCTTGGCTAAAAGCCCTGCTCCGATTAAAACATTTGGATTAGAAGTATTTGTACAAGATGTAATTGCTGCAATTAAAATAGATCCATCTTTAATTGAGTATTCTTTGTCTTTAACTTTTGAAACTGAAAAATCTTTTTTACCAGTTACTTCAGAAAAACTTTTCTTAAAACTAGTTGAAGCATCAGTTAATAAAACTTTATCTTGTGGTCTTTTTGGTCCTGAAATAGTAGGAACAATAGTTGTCATATCTAAAGTTAAAGTATCAGTAAAATCAATATCTTCGCTAGACCACAAACCCTGAGCTTTAGCATATTCCTCAACTATCTTTACAGTCATTTCATCTCTGCCAGAAAATTTTAAATACTTTAAAGTTTCCTCATCTATTGGAAAAAAACCACAAGTTGCTCCATACTCTGGGGCCATATTTGCAATTGTTGCACGATCAGCTAAAGTTAAATTTTTTAAACCATCACCATAAAATTCTACAAACTTTCCAACTACACCCTTGTCTCTTAACATTTTAACAACTGTTAGAACTAAATCTGTTGCAGTAGTGCCTTCTGGCATTTTATTTTTGACTTCAAAACCTATTA
>CACHSP010000033.1 GCA_902582605.1 uncultured Pelagibacteraceae bacterium
AAGTATTTCTTCTTCCGTTATTGTTTCTAAATGTAACCATTTTTTAATTTATATCTTAATACTTACTATACAACGATCATGATTTGACAAATCTTTAATGACCTTTTTAATATAAAATCCATTATTTTCTAATATATTTTTAACTTTATTTTTTTGATCAAAACCTATCTCTAAAAATAAACAACCTTTTTTTTTTATCAGTTGAGACGACTTAAAAATTATTTTTCTCGTTTCTGATAACCCGTCAATTCCACCATCTAATGCCTCTACAGGCTCAAAGCTAATATCTTTTTCCAAACATTTTAAGAAATTTTTTTTAATGTAAGGAGGATTAGATATTATCAAATCATATTTGCCTGTGTTGAAATTGTCAATATTTGATTTGAATAATTTTAGCCTTCTATTTACTCCTAATTTATGACTATTAATCTCACTAATTTTAAGTGATTTAGTGCTTATATCTATTCCAGTACCAAAAAATTTTTTTTTTTCTTTTAAAATTGATAATATTATACAGCCAGAACCAACTCCAATTTCTAGTATTCTCATACTTGCTTTATTTTTTGTTAATTCGAGAATTTGTTCGACTAAAACTTCAGTGTCAGGTCTTGGTATTAAAACATTCTTATCTATTAAAAATTCGTATTTCCAAAAATCTTTTTTTTTTGTTAAATAGGCTATTGGCTTTTTTTTTACTCGTTCTTGGATCAAAAAGTCAAAATATTTAAGATCCTTTTTTTTTATTTTTTTATTATAATTTAAAATTATATATTTTTTATCCTTTCTTATTGCTTGAGACATCAGAATTTCACTATCTAATTCTGCTGATTTAATCTTATTATCTTTTAATATCAATTGGCCTTTTTTTAATGCAGTTTCAATATCCATAAATTAAAGTTTACTTAAACTTTCTTCTTGTGCCTTTAAAGATAAAGACTCTATTATCTCATCAAAGGCTTCTCCCTCTAAGAATTCCTCTAACTTATGAAGTGTCAAATTAATTCTATGATCTGTAATTCTTCCTTGAGGAAAATTATAAGTTCTAATTCTCTCAGATCGATCTCCGCTCCCAATTTTACTTTTTCTATCAGCGGATCTCTCCTGATCTATCTTTGATCTTTCCAATTCATATAATCTAGCTCTCAATATTTTCATTCCTTTAGCTTTATTTTTATGTTGTGATTTTTCATCTTGTTGGGAAACACTTAAACCTGATGGAATATGTGTAATTCGTACCGCACTATCAGTTGTATTTACAGATTGACCACCAGGACCTCCTGCTCTAAAAACATCAATTCTTAAATCAGTCTCATTTATCTTTAAATCGACCTCCTCTGCTTCAGGCAAAACAGCAACTGTTGCTGCTGAAGTATGCACTCTGCCTTGTGTTTCAGTATCTGGAACCCTTTGGACTCTATGAACACCACTTTCATACTTAAGAGTAGAATAAATATTATTACCCTTTATAGAGGCAATAACTTCTTTTAACCCACCAGCATCACTTCTTGACATAGATATTAATTCTAATGACCACTTTTTTTTATGACAAACTTTTTCATACATTTTGAATAGATCACTAGCAAATAAACTTGCTTCTAGACCACCAGTGCCAGCTCTTATCTCTAAAATAGCATTTTTTTTATCAGCCTCATCTTTTGGTAGTAAAAATAATTTTAACTTTTTCTCATTTTTCTCAAATTGTAAATTAAGATCACTTAATTCGTTATGAGCCATCTTTATTAACTCCTCATCAGAATTTTTATCATTTAGGATTTTTTCTAGTTCAATTTTATCATTTTTATATGAAGCATATTTCTTTGCGCTATAAACAATTTCATTTAAATCAGAATATTCTTTTGATTTTTCTGCAAACGATTTCTTGTCTACATTTCCTGATGCTAAATCTTTTTCTAAAGAAGAATGTCGAGTAATTAATTCTTCGATAGTTTTTTCTGGTATCATTTTGAATTATTCTCTAATTCAGAAGCTTTCTTTTCAACTTCATGAATCACTCTAGTTATCATTTCCTCTGTCATAACTTTTTCA